>JAHECC010000013.1 GCA_024641965.1 Rubrivivax sp. | reverse complement strand
CGCCCAGCGGCTTGCCCAGAACCAGCACATCGCCAGGGCGCGCGCCGGCATTGCGCTTGACATGCTTCGGGTGAACCAGCCCGAGCGCCACCAGGCCATAGATGGCTTCGACCGAATCGATGGTGTGGCCGCCGGCGATCGGGATGCCGGCTTCGCTGCACACCGAGGCGCCGCCTTCGAGGATGCGGCCGATGGTCTGCGTGGACAGCACGTTGATCGGCATGCCCACCAGCGCCAATGCCAGGATCGGTCTGCCCCCCATCGCGTAGACGTCGCTGAGGGCGTTGGTGGCGGCAATGCGGCCGAAGTCGAAGGGGTCGTCGACGATCGGCATGAAGAAGTCGGTGGTGGCGATCAGCGCCTGCTCGTCGTTGAGCTGGTACACCGCGGCATCGTCGGCGGTCTCGATGCCGACCAGCAGTTCCTTTGGAATGGGCATCGCCGCCGTGCCCTTGAGGATTTCGGACAGCACGCCTGGCGCGATCTTGCAACCGCAGCCGCCGCCATGCGACAGCGAGGTCAGGCGGGGTTCGGTGGGAGTTGTGAGCCTGGGTGCGTTCATGGTCGGCCTTCGATGACGGGCTGGCCAAGTAGTCTGCGACCAGCACGCGCAGCAGCAGCGCCGCCGGGGCTTCATTGTCGTGCACGGCGATGTGCCGGTGTCGCACGGGCCGCTTCTCGCAAGTCCCCTGGAAAGCGTGCACAGGCGCGCTTGCATTAGCATAAGAACGTGGCCACGACGACGCAAAGCCGCACGTCGGCATCGGCGCAGAGTGCCTTGGGGCAGGCATTCGCGGCCGTGCGCGGCGACACGCTCAAGCTGATCGAGCCGCTGTCCGCTGAAGATTGCCTGTTGCAGTCGATGCCCGACGCCAGCCCGAGCAAGTGGCACTTGGCGCACACCACCTGGTTCTTCGAGACCTTCCTGCTGGAACGATACGAAGCTGGCTTCGAGCCCTTCGACGCCCGCTTTCGCGTGCTCTTCAACAGCTACTACGAGGGCGTCGGGCCGCAGCATCCGCGCTCGCAGCGAGGCCTGGTGTCCCGGCCGCGGCTGGACGAGGTGCTGGCATACAGGCAGCAGGTCGAAACACGCATGCACGACGTTATCGACATGAATGCGGCCGATGCGGGCTTTGCGGCCCTGCTGCGCCTGGGCCTGAACCACGAACAGCAGCATCAGGAGTTGCTGCTCACCGATATCAAGCACGCACTGTCAATGAACCTGCCCAGCGCCGGCTACGCGCGGCGCTGGCCGATGACCGCCGTGCAGGAGCAACCGCTGCGCTGGCTGCGCGTGCTGGGTGGGCAGATCGAAAGTGGTTACGACCCCGTGCACGACGGCACCTTCCATTTCGACAACGAAGCGCCGCGCCACGCACTGTTGCTGCGCGACTTCGAAATCGCCTCGCGCCCCATCAACCACGGCGATTTTCAGGCCTTCATCGGCGACGGCGGCTATCAACGCAGTGAATTGTGGTTGTCGATGGGCTGGGACTGGGTGTGCAGCGGGGCGCGTCGTGCGCCGCTGTACTGGAGCGCCGAAGACGCCACCACCTACAGCCTGCAGGGCCAGGTGCCGATCGATGCGCACACGCCGCTGCCGCATATCAGCTACTTCGAGGCCGACGCCTATGCCCGCTGGGCTGGCGCGCGGCTGCCCACCGAGGCCGAGTGGGAGCATGCGGCGCGCGTGTTCGGGCCCTCGTCGAAGACCGGCAATTTCGCCAACAGCCGCGCCTATCATCCGCTACCCGCTACGCAGCCGGTGCGCGAGCGGCCGCTGCAGATGTTCGGCGACGTCTGGGAATGGACACAGTCAGCTTATGCGGCCTACCCGGGCTTTCGTCCTGCGCCGGGGGCCGTCGGTGAATACAACGGCAAGTTCATGTGCAACCAGTTCGTGCTGCGTGGCGGCTCGTGTGCCACGCCAGCCGGCCACGTGCGTGCCAGCTACCGCAACTTCTTTCCACCCGACGCACAGTGGCAATTCAGCGGGGCACGCCTGGCGCGCGACGTCTGAGCCTCAGGTCTTGGCCGTGGAGGAATGTTTGGCCGAGGCCGCGCGCGCGTTCACGATGGATGGGATCGGCTGGCCAAAGCCATTCGCCCCGCGGCCACGGAATTCCTTGCCGGCCCTTGAAATGGGACAGTTCCACATGGACAAGACAGCGACGGTGCTGCATGCAATGCCGCTACTGCTGGTGGTTGTGAAGGCCGCGAGCGCCTTGGCGCGGCGTGCGATGACGCGATGAGCACACACGGTGTCGCCGTCCGGTGCCTGTCGGCCGTGGAGGCCGGACCTTGCATCGACGCGCTGACCGATGTGCTGATCGACTGCGTCGAGGGCGGCGCTTCGGTCAGCTTCTTGTGGCCGCTGCCGCGCGAGCGCGCGGTGGCCTTCTGGCGCGGCGTGATCGACGCTGTTGCGCGCGGCGAGCGCGTGCTCCTGGTGGCCGAAGACGAAGTCGGCTGCATCTTCGGAACGGTCCAATTGATCCTGGCGATGCCGGACAACCAGCCGCACCGCGCCGATGTGGCCAAGATGCTGGTGCATCGTCGTGCGCGACGGCAAGGCGTCGGCCAGCAACTGATGCAGGCGCTGGAGGCCGCGGCACGACAGGCCAAGCGCCGCGTGCTGGTGCTCGACACCGTGACCGGCGGCGATGCAGCACGGTTGTACGAGCGCGCCGGCTGGGAACGCGCGGGCGAGGTGCCCGACTATGCGCTATGGCCCGGTGGCGGGTTGTGCCCCACGACCTTTTACTTCAAGCACCTTTGATGCGCGAGGCGGGCGGCGGCGGCGCATCGGGCTCGTCGTCAACCGTGGCCGTGGTTCCTGGAATCACGCGCGTGAAGGGCGTGAGGATGCGCACCAGCTGACCGAAGATCTTGGGGTTGCCGGCGACCACCTCGCGCTGGAACAGGTAGTCGGCGTCGCCGCTGAAGTTGCCGATCAGCCCGCCAGCTTCGCTGACCATCAGCGCACCCGCGGCCACGTCCCAGGGCTGCAGGCCGGTCTCGAAGAAGCCGTCGTACCAGCCGGCGGCCACGTAACACAGGTCGAGCGCCGCCGCCCCAGGGCGGCGCAGCCCGGCGCACTGCGGCATCAGCTCCTCGAGCATCTTCACGTAGCGCTTGAAGTTGTCGCCCTTGCGGAAGGGGAAGCCGGTGCCGATGAGGGAATCGGACAGCCTCACGCGCTTGCTCACGCGCAGGCGCCGGTCGTTGAGGAAGGCGCCGCGCCCCTTGGAGGCAAAGAACAGGTCGTTGCGCGCCGGGTCGTAGACGACGGCCTGCTGCATCTGGCCGCGGTAGGCCAGGCCGATGGATACGGCATAGGTCGGCAGGCCGTGGATGAAATTGGTGGTGCCATCGAGCGGATCGATGATCCACAGGTACTCGCTGTCCTTGGCGCCGTGCGCGCGGCCCGACTCCTCGGCCAGGATGCCGTGGCCGGGATAGGCCTCGAGCAGCGTGTCGATGATCACGCGCTCGCTGGCGTGATCGACTTCGGTGACGAAATCGTTCGGGTTCTTGGTGTTGACCTTGAGCAGGTCGATGTCCAGTGCCGCGCGGTTGATGATCGCGCCGGCCGCTCGCGCCGCCTTGACGGCAATGTTGAGCATGGGGTGCAGGGCTTGTGTCATGGGCTGGGTGCGCCGGGCGGCGGGGCAATCTGGCAGTGGCAAAGAGCAACGCGGCGAGAATGCCGCTGACAACCCGCGATTTTAGCCGTCCATGCCCGCGCCGCCCGACCCGACACGATTCGTGCTGATGCACACCAGCCATGCCGGCAATGTCGGCGCGGTGGCACGCGCCATCAAGGTCATGGGCTTCGGCGACCTGGTGCTGGTGCGGCCGCGTTTTGCCGACGTGTTGTCGCGCGAGGAGGCCGTGGCCATGGCCAGCGGGGCTGCCGACGTCCTGGCGCGTGCGCGGGTGGTGGACAACCTGGACGAGGCCCTGCTGGGCATGCAACATGTCTGCGCCACGGCGATGACGCCGCGTGACTTCGGCCCGCCGACCTTGGCGCCGCGTGCGCATTTCGAGTCGCTGCGCGACAGCGCCTTGTCGGTGGCCTTCGTCTTCGGCGGCGAGCGCTTCGGCATGGGCAACGACGATGTCTATCGTTGCCACGCGTGCCTGAGCATTCCAACCGCACCGGGCTATGGATCACTGAACCTGGCGCAGGCGGTGCAACTGGTCGCCTACGAGTGGCGTCAGGCACTGGGTGGCTTCGACGTGCAGCCGCGTACCGCCGATGCCGAGACCGCGGATGCCGCGGTCGTGCAGGGCGCGCTGGAGCATTGGCAGGCGGCGCTGGTGGAACTGGGCTTCTTGGACCTGAACGCGCCGAAGAAGTTGATGCCGAGACTGCAACAGATGCTGAACCGCACGCAACTCACGGTGGAAGAGGTGCACATCCTGCGCGGCATCGCGCGCGCCGTCCAGCAACGGCGCTGAACCGGCTGAGCGGTGGCGCCGAAAGCGCGGCGCACTGTCAGATGATGCCGTCGAGCTTGAGTGCGCCGACGATCAGCTGCACGAACTGGTCGATCAACTGCGGCACGGCGGTGTAGCCCGTGGCCGTGGTGGTGGTCGCCGACCACAGCACGGCGGCGTCTGCGGCGTCGAACACGCGCGTGTCGGAGCGCACGTTCTGTGTTGTCGTCACCATCGGCGGCGTGGTCGTGGCCCACATCGCGTTGTGGTAGCCGGCGAAGCCGCCCCAGCCATAACCCCAACCGCCGCCCCAGCCCCAGCCCGGCCCCCATGCGGGGCCCATCACCATGCCCGGCGAGACGTTCACCTGGGTGCTGACGCTGGTGATGCGCGTGACCATGGCGTGCGCGACGCCGGCCTTGGCCACGGCAGCACGCAGCGTGTCTTCGGCGACGGGCCCGTCTTCGGGGATGAACTTGTAGGACTGCACTGCGCGGACGCCCGAGGCGCTGAGCACGGCCACCATGCGGTCTTCGAACAGGCGCCGGCTGGTCGAATCCTGCACCGCCGACATGACCATCACGTTGCGCACGGTGTGTTTGCCCACAGCCGCCGGGTCCACCCACTGCGCATCGACCGTCGTCGCGATGGTCGCGCAACCGGCCATCCACAGGCTGGTGCCGACCAGCAGGATCAGCATGCCCAGACACTTCGACATCTTCAGCCTTTCGCAAGACGGGAGGGGCGCGGCCGATCGCGCGGAAGTGCCGAGCGTAGCGCATGGGTGGCGCGCTGAGGGTCACGAGCGGATGGCGCCGACATGGCCTTGAGCATTGCATCGAGCCTGAATCCGTGCGGCCGCATACACTTTGCCAGCCCTGTCCCGGAAATTGCCCATGTTCAGCCGACTGCGTGAAGACATTGCCTGCATCCTCGAGCGTGACCCAGCCGCACGTACGGCCTGGGAGGCGCTGACCTGCTATCCCGGCCTGCATGCCCTGGTGATGCACCGCTGGGCGCATGCCTGCTGGACGCGTGGCCTGCGCTGGCTGGGGCGCTTCATCTCGCATTTGGGGCGCTTTTTCACCGGCATCGAGATCCACCCCGGCGCGGTGGTCGGCCGGCGCGTGTTCATCGACCATGGCATGGGCGTCGTCGTCGGTGAGACTGCAGAGATCGGCGACGATTGCACCATCTATCAGGGTGTGACGCTGGGCGGCACCTCGCTGTCCAAGGGCGCCAAGCGGCATCCGACGCTGGCGCGTGGCGTGATCGTCGGCGCGAACTCGCAGGTACTGGGTGGCTTCGTGGTGGGCGAAGGCGCGCGCGTCGGTTCGGGCGCCGTCGTTGTCAAGCCGGTGCCGCCGGGCGCAACGGCTGTGGGCAACCCGGCGCGGATCATCGAAGCCGACAGCGAGGCCACGCGCGAGGCGGTGGCGGCGCGCATGGGCTTCTCGGCCTATGGCGTGACGCAGGGGGATGACCCGGTGTCGCAGGCCATGAAGGGCCTGATCGACAACGCAGCCGGCCACGAACACCAGATTGCGTTGCTTTGGCAGGCCATCGAGAAATTGTCGTCGGGCGCACGAGAACTGCCGCAGGCTGATTGCGTGCCGGGCGATGCGCACAAGGTCGAGAGTTTCGACGCCGCCGGATTGAACCGGCTGGTCAAGTAGGTGGGCTCGGGCGCAGCGCCGACTTCGGCCGGAAGGCCTTGACGGTCGCCGGATCCGTCTCCAGATAGGGTCCGCCGATCAGGTCGATGCAATAGGGCACCGCCGCGAAGATGCCGGGCACCGGGGGCGTGGCAGCGGGCAAGCCCTGCAGCGTCTCGGCGATGGACTTCGGTTGACCCGGCAGGTTGATGATCAGCGCCTTGCCGCGGATCACCGCCACCTGCCGCGACAGGATCGCGGTGGGCACGAAGGCCAGGCTGATCTGGCGCATCTGCTCGCCAAAACCGGGCATCAGTTTGTGCGCCACGGCCAGCGTGGCCTCGGGCGTGACATCGCGTGGCGCCGGGCCGGTGCCGCCGGTGGTCAGCACCAGGTCGCAATGCGCGTCGTCCACCAGTTCGCACAGCGCCGCGCTGATGCGCACCTGTTCGTCCGGCACCAGGCGGCTTTCCCAGGTGATCGGGTTGCGCAGCGCCGCGCCCAGCCAGGCCTGCAACGCCGGTATGCCCTGGTCTGCATACACACCGCTGGCGGCGCGGTCGCTGGTCGAGACCAGACCGATGCGCACGGGGTCGAAGGCTGTCATGTGCTTTTCTCTGTGAGGTGCGGGCGGATGAACTGGAACAACTCACGCGCGTTGCGTGGATTGCGCTTCTGCGGCGGCAGCGCGGCCTCGCGCCGCGCGGCACGCACCAGGCTGCGCAGTCGCTGTGTGTCGCAATCAGCATGTTCATGCAGCCAGCGTGTCAGCGCGTCGTCGTCGGCCAGCAGCGCGTCGCGCCAGCGTTCGGCCTGATGCAACAACAAGGTATCGCGCGCCGAGCCGAGCTTCGCTTCAGCCACCGCCTCGCGCAGCGGCTCGGCATCCACCTCGCGCATCAGCTTGCCCACGTATTGCAACTGGCGCCGGCGGCCTTCGTGCGTGCGCGTGTTGCGGAACATGACGAGCGCATCGAGCAGCCGTTCAGGCAACTGCAGCGGCTCGAGCCGCGTATCGGACAGTTCGGCCAGTGCCATGCCGAGTTTCTGCAGGTCATGCGATTGCTGCTTCAGCCTTGTCTTGCTTGGGCTTTCAACGCCTTCGGGCGTTTCGTCCGGCGGGCTGATCTGCGGGTCGGTCTGTCGGGACATGGGCGCTGCGGGCTTCGGCCAAAGGGTCGCTCGCTATCATAGTGCCCGCCCCGTCAACCACCCGCCCAGGAGAAGAATGTCCCGTCCCCATGCCGAGCGCGGCTTTGCGTATCCGCGCGAGCAGTTCCAGCAACTCGTCGAAGATTGCCTGGCGCTGGCCCGCCGCATCGGCGCCACCGACGCCAGCGCGGAGGTGTCCGAAGCTGCGGGCCTGTCGGTGTCGGTGCGCAAGGGCGAACTCGAGAATGTCGAGCGCAATCGCGACAAGTCCCTCGGGGTGAGCGTGTATGTCGGCCAGCGGCGCGGCAATGCCAGCAGTTCGGACTTCTCCGCCGCGGCACTCGAACAGTCGGTGCGCGCGGCTTATGACATTGCACGTTTCACCGCAGAAGACCCGGCGGCCGGCCTGCCGGACGCCGAGGACCTGGCGACACGGGAGGAGGTGGCGCGCGAGCTCGACCTGTTTTTCCCGTGGGACATCGACGCCGCCGGCGCGGCCGAATTGGCCAAACGCTGCGAAGACGCGGCCATGGCGACCGATCGGCGCATCACCAATTCCGAAGGTGCCGCGGTGTCGGCGCAGCAGTCGCATTTCTGGTCAGGCAACAGCCGCGGCTTTCGCGGCGGCTATGCGACTTCGCGCCACTACCTTTCGGTGTCGCCGATTGCCGGCAAGGGCTCCGGCATGCAGCGCGATGCCTGGTACAGCTCGATGCGCGACGCAAGCGAACTGGCCGCGCCCGAGGCGGTAGGGCGTTATGCCGCCGAGCGTGCGCTGTCGCGCCTGAAGTCGCGCAAGGTGGCCACCGGCGGGGTGCCGGTGCTGTTCGAGGCGCCGGTGGCGGCGGGGTTGCTCGGCGCTTACGTGCAGGCCACCAGCGGCGGAGCGCTGTACCGCAAGGCGAGTTTCCTGCTCGACAGCCTGGGCCAGCAGGTCATGGCCGAGCATGTGGACATCCACGAGGACCCGCACATCCGGCGTGGCAAGGGCAGCGCGCCCTTCGACGACGAAGGCGTGCGCACCGCGCCGCGCGATGTGCTCAGTGCGGGCGTGGTGCGCAGCTATTTTCTGTCCAGTTATTCGGCGCGCAAGCTCGGTCTGCACACCACCGGGCATGCCGGGGGCTCGCAGAACCTTGCCATGACCAGTCGCCTGACGCGGCCCGAGGACGATCTCGACGCAATGTTGCGCAAGCTCGGTCGGGGGCTGTTCGTGACCGAACTGATGGGCCAGGGCGTGAACTACGTGACCGGCGACTACTCGCGCGGCGCGGCCGGCTTCTGGGTGGAAGGCGGGCGCATCACCTTCCCCGTGCACGAGGTCACGATCGCCGGCAGCCTGCCGACGATGTTCAAGAACATCGTGGCCATCGGTGCAGACGTGTACACCCAGGGCAGCAAGTCGACCGGATCCCTCTTGATCCAGGGCATGAAATTGGCCGGAACCTAGGCGGAATCGCAGCTGCAACCGGGGCTGCGTGGCAGGGCGTTTGCACTGCCCGGGTAATCACCGCGAAGCGGCGCGATGGCGAGCCCCTAGAATTGGCTTCGCTTTCTTAACATCTATATGGAGATAAATGCAATGGAACGTCGACTATTTGTTCGTGGTGCCGGCTTGGCTGGCGTATTGGCCGCCGGTTCCGCCCCGGCTATCGTGCATGCACAGACCACCATTCGCTGGCGCATTGCGTCGAGCTTTCCGAAGTCGCTGGACACGCTGTTTGGCGTGTGCGACGACTTCGCAAAGGCCATCGGCGAGATGAGCGGCGGCAAGTTCACCATCACCACCCATGCCGCCGGCGAACTGATGCCGGCCTTCGGCGTGCTCGACGGCGTGGGCAACGGCACCGTCGAGATGGCCAATACCGCGCCGTACTACTTCTTCGGCAAGGACCCGACCTACGCGCTCGATTGCGCCATTCCGTTCGGCCTGAACTATCGCCAGATGAACGCCTGGATGTCCGACGGCGACGGCCTGAAGCTGCTGCGCGAGTTCTATGCCAAGGTCAATATCGTCAACTTCCCGATGGGCAACACCGGCGCTCAGATGGGCGGCTGGTACCGCAAGGAAATCAAGTCGGTTGCCGACCTGAAGGGCCTGAAGTTCCGCGCCGGGGGTTTTGCCGGCAAGGTGCTCGAGCGCATCGGCGTGGTACCGCAGAACATTCCCGGCGGGGAAATCTACCAGGCGCTGGAAAAGGGCACGATCGACGCTGCCGAATGGGTCGGTCCGTACGACGACCAGAAGCTCGGCTTCAACAAGGTGGCGCCGTTCTACTACTACCCCGGTTGGTGGGAAGGCGGCCCGCAGCTGTCGCTGTATGTCAACCAGAAGGCCTACGAAGGCCTGCCGTCGGAATACAAGGCGATGATCGCCAACGCCTCGGCGATGGCCGGCTCGTTGATGATGGCCAAATACGACTACCGCAATCCGGCGGCGTTGAAGCAACTGGTGGCTGGCGGAGCCAAGATCGTGCGCTTCCCTAAGGACGTGATGGAAGCCGCGTTCAAGTCGGCGCAAGATATCTATGGCGAACTGAGTGCCAGCAACCCGGCATGGAAGAAGATCTATGCCAGCTACGCGGACTACCGGCGTGAAGGCAACCTGTGGTTCCGCTTCTCGGAGTCGGCCTTCGACGACTTCATGCAGTCGCAGAAGCTCTGAGTTTCAAGGGCCGTTCACGGCCAGCAAAAAGCCCCGCCTCGGCGGGGCTTTTTTGTTGTCCAGCGCTTGCCGGAAGAGGCATGCGTCACTTCTTGTCGGCATCGCGCTTCATCGATTCGAGCAGCATGCGCATCGGGTCGTCCGCAGCAGGCGCCGACCCCGCCTCGCCGCCCGCCGGGCCGCCCTGCGAATTGGAGATGCGGTCGCGGCTGCGGTTGTCGAGTTGTTGCAGTACCTTGTCGACATCGACCTTCGGCCCCTTGTCCACACCGCCGACCACCAGGTTCGGGAAGATGATGACCGCGGCGACCATGATCAGTTGAAGCAAGATGAATGCGATCGAGCCGCGGTAGATCTGCGGCGTCGTCACGGCCTTGATGTGGGCGCCGGTAATGCGGTCCTCGTAGTCGGCCTTCGCGGCCACGCTGCGCAGGTAGAACAGCGCAAAGCCGAAGGGCGGTGTCAGGAACGAGGTCTGCAGGTTCATCGCCACGATCACGCCGAACCAGACCAGCGTCATGTTCGGCGGAGTTCCCTCCGGCAGCAACGGCCCCAGCATCTTGTCGGCCACCGGCGCCAGGATCGGGATGACGATGAAGGCGATCTCGAAGAAGTCGATGAAGAAGCCGAGCACGAAGATCAGCAGGTTGACGACGATCAGGAAGCCGATTGCGCCGCCGGGCAGTTTGTCGAACAGGTGCTCGACCCAGATGTGGCCGTCGGCGGCATTGAAGGTGAAGCTGAAGACCGTGGAGCCGATCAGGATGAACAGCACGAAACACGACAACCGCGTCGTGTTGTCCAGCGCCTGCACCAGCAGCTTCTTGCTCAGCTTGCCGTGCGAGACGGCCATGATCAGCGCACCCAGCGCACCCATCGCGCCACCTTCGGTCGGCGTGGCGATGCCGAGGAAGATCGTGCCCAGTACCAGGAAGATCAGTACCAACGGTGGGATCAGCACGAAGGTCACGCGCTCGGTCAGGCGCGACAGCAAGCCGATGCCCAACAGCTTGTTCACCAGTGCCAGCGCGAGCGCCAGGACCGAGGCCACTGTCATCGACATGATGAAGATCTCGTCGCCCGGTGCCGGCAGGCTGCGCTCGATCATCGGGTTGATGATGCCTTCGTGGAACTTCGACCAGGTGAAACCCGCGACGGCGCACAGTACGAACAGCAGCACCAGCGAAATGTGACCGCTGGCGCCGTTCTTTTCACGGTAGATGCGTGCCTCTTGCGGCAATGCCGGCACCCACCGTGGCTTGACGATGGCGATGATCACGATGTACAGCAGATACAGGCCGACGGTCATCAAGCCGGGGATCAGGGCACCGGCGTACAGGTCGCCCACCGAGCGGCCGAGCTGATCGGCCATGACGATCAGCACCAGCGACGGTGGAATGGCTTGCGCCAGCGTGCCCGACGCGGTGATGGCGCCCATCGCGACGGTGCGGTTGTAGCCATAGCGCAGCATGATGGGCAGTGAGATCAGGCCCATCGAGATCACGGCAGCGGCAACCACGCCGGTGGTCGCAGCGAGCAGTGCGCCAACCAGGATCACCGCGATCGCCAGGCCGCCGCGCACCGGGCCGAACACCTGGCCCACGGTCTCGAGCAGGTCCTCGGCCATGCCCGAGCGCTCGAGGATGATGCCCATGAAGGTGAAGAAGGGGATCGCCAGCAGCGTGTCGTTCTGCATGATGCCGAACACGCGCAAGGGCAGGGCCTGGAACAGGTTGCTGTTGAACAGCCCGGCTTCCATGCCGACGAAACCGAAAAGCAGGCCGGTAGCCGCCAGGCCGAAGGCCACCGGAATGCCGGACAGCAGGAACACGAACAACCCCGCGAAGAGCATCGGGACGAAGTTCTGGGCGATGAAGGCACTCATTCAACGCCCCTGCGTGTCGGGTTTGACTGTTGATTCGGCCGCTTCCTCATCCTGCGGCTCCGCAGCGGACTGACTGGGGTCGGGGCTGATCGGTTCTTCGATGGCGCCGCCCAGGTAGGCCAGGCGCTTGATCAGTTCAGACGCCGCCTGCAGCATCAGCAGCGCGAAACCGACCGGGATGAGCAGCATCACCGGCCAGCGGATCAGCCCACCCGCATTGGAGGACACCTCACCTGTCTGCCAGGCGGTGTAGAACAACGGCCAGCCCAGGTCGATCATGATCACGCAAAGCGGGATGATGAAGAGCACGATGCCAGCCGCGTCGATGATGGCGTTGGTGCGCTTGGTCAGCTTGTTCGAGATGAAGTCGATGCGCACATGCACGTTGCGCAGGAAGGCGAAGCCGGCGCCGAGCATGAACACCGCGGCGAACAGGTACCACTGGATCTCCAGGAAGCTGTTCGAGCTGGTGTTGAAGAGCTTGCGCACGATGGCGTTGCCGGCGCTGATCAGCACCGAAGCCAGCACCAGCCAGCGGATGAAGTTGCCGATTCGACCGCTGATGGCGTCGACACCGCTCGATAGTTTCAACAAGGCGCCCAAGGGTGGTCTCCGTGATCGTGCTTGTCAGCATTCATCCCGGCATCGTGCCAGCCATGGACGCTGTGCCGGGAGGAGGCTGAACTGTACGGACTTGCGCTGCCGATCCAAGGCAAACAAGCCCTGCCCTAGGGAAAGCACTCAGGCTTGTGTGGCCAGCCGATAAAGACGCGTCGAGCGGCCACCGCTGCGGCAGAACAACAGCACGGGCCGAGGCAACTCATGCAACAGCTGTGCCATGGCGGCGGCATCCTGCGGCGTCTGATGGGACGGGCTGACCGGCAGGTAGCGGTATTCCAGGCCCGCAGCCTTGGCCGCGGTCTCGATGTCGTTGCTGGTGGGCTGTGTGGCGCCCTCCTCGAAATCGGGCCGGTTGTTGACCACGCTGCGAAAGCCGGCACGCGCGGCCTCGGCCATGGCCTGAGCGTCGAGTTGGGGCGCGACACAGACGTCGGCCGCGATGGCTTGAATGGACAAGGAGGTGTTCATTTCCGAGAGCCTAGTGGGTCAGGGCTTGTTTGACTACGGCCGACACCATCGCCATGTCGGCTTTGCCGGCGAAGCGCGCCTTGGCTGCCGCCATCACCTTGCCCATGTCGCCGGGGCCCGAGGCGCCGAGCTCGGCCACCATCGCGGCCACGGCCTGCGTGACCTCTTCGGCACCCAGGCGTTGCGGCAGATAGGTCTGCAGTACGTCGATTTCGGCGCTTTCCTTGGCCACCAGGTCGGCGCGGCCGCCTTGCTCGAAGGCCGTGATGGAGTCCTTACGCTGCTTGATCAACTTGTCCACCAGACCGATCACCGCGGCGTCGTCGAGCTCGATACGTTCGTCCACCTCGCGCTGCTTGCAGGCGGCCAGCAGCATGCGGATGGTCGAAAGGCGCTGCGCGTCCCTGGCGCGCATGGCGGCCTTCATATCCTCGGTGACGCGGTCCTTCAGGCTCATGTCGATGTCTCTAGACAAACGAACAAGCCCGCAGCGGCCTTCGCCTGCGGGCTCGTGGGATGTGGCTGTTGCGGCGTCAGAAGAGCTTTTTCGGCAGCTGCATGCTGCGCACGCGCTTGTAGTGCCGCTTCACTGCCGCCGCCTTCTTGCGCTTGCGCTCGGAGGTGGGTTTTTCGTAGAACTCGCGTGCGCGAAGCTCGGTCAGCAGGCCGATCTTCTCGATGGTGCGCTTGAAGCGGCGCAGGGCGACGTCGAAGGGCTCGTTTTCTTTGACGCGAATCGTGGTCATGAATCCTCAATGACTTTCTGTGGGGGTGTCGGAGCGCAAACCCAACTGTGGCCGGGGCCCGGGCCCGCATGGGGCGATCAGCCAAGCCACGCTTGGCAGCAAAACGCGCATTCTAGCCTGAAATGGTCGCGCTGGTCTGCGTCCGCCCGCTCGGCTCGAGAGCAAGGGCGCAGGCCGCGGCGCTCGCCCAGGCCCACTGGAAGTTGTAGCCGCCCAGCCAGCCGGTCACGTCCACCACCTCGCCGATGAAGTGCAAGCCGCGCACATGGCGGCTTTGCAGGTCCTGGCTGTGCAGATCGTGGGTGTCGACGCCGCCCACTGTGACTTCGGCCTTGCGCCAGCCTTCGCTGCCGCTGGGCCGGGCCTGCCAGGCATGTAGGCTCTCGGCCAGCCGGGCCAAGTCGCGATCGCGACACTGCGGCATGGGTGCTTCACTGCTCATATCCAGTTGGGTCAGCCATGCCTCGGCAAGCCGTTGCGGCAGGTGCAAGGCCAGTTCGTTGCCGAGTTGTCGTCGCGAGCCCAATTTGGACCGCAACAGCAGCTCGCCCAAGTTCTTCTGCGGCGCCAGGTCGATGCGCAGACCCGAGCCCTCGCGCCAATAGCTCGACGCTTGCAGCGCGGCGGGCCCGCTCAACCCGCGATGTGTGAACAGCAGGTCTTCGCTGAACCGCACTCTGGCCTTGCCCTCTGCCACCTCGATGTTCACCTCGAGCGAGAGCCCGGCCAGACCCGAGAAGGGAGCCCATGCCGAAGCATCGAAGGTCAACGGCACCAGGCCCGGCCGCGGCTCGACCACACGATGCCCGAACTGACGCGCCAGCCTGTAACCCAGGTCACTGGCGCCGATCTTGGGGATCGACAGCCCGCCGGTGGCCACCACCAGCCGGGCCGCTCGCACCACGCCGCGTTCGGAATCGACTTCGAAGCCGTCGCTGCCATGGCGCACCGCCAGTGTCCTGCAAGGCTGCCAGTGCTCGACGTTGCCGGTCGCGCATTCGGCCAGCAGCATGGTGATCACGGCCTGCGCCGAGCCGTCGCAGAACAGTTGGCCGCGATGCTTCTCGTGAAACGGGATGCCGTGGCGTTGCAGCAGTGCGACGAAATCCGCGGGACGGTAGCGGGCCAGCGCCGAGCGGCAGAAGGCGGGGTTCTCCGACAGGAAGTTGGCGGCACTGCAGCCCAGATTGGTGAAGTTGCAGCGGCCACCACCCGAGATGCGGATCTTCTCCGCCACCTTGGGTGCGTGGTCGAGCAGGAGCGTCCGCAAGCCGCGCTGGCCAGCAATGCCGGCACAGAACATGCCGGCCGCACCCGCGCCGATCACGATAGCGTCGAAGTCTTGCATCGGTGAATTGTCGACGCCGCGCGCGCATTCTTCAGGCTGACACCGGTTATCACGGATGCATCATTCAAACTAGGGGGAAAAGCGAGGCATCTGCGATGGATGCTTGATCTGCCCCGCCGTAGCAACCAATATCACAATGCAGGCTCAGGCCGAACCGAGCCCGTCGCCCTTGAGCGCCTAACATCGCCGATCTTTCGGTTCCATGTCCTTCCAGCCCACACCGACCGCTCCCACACCTGGCCCCGCGATCGACCCGCGTTTTGAGTCATTGCTGGCAGGTGCGCTGGCGCATTGGCTGGCGCGGCAGGGCGCCATGGTGGCCATCAAGGACGCGGCTACCGGCCGCTACGAGTATGTCGACGCGGCAATGGCAAGCTTTCTCGGTCGGGCGCCGGGCGATATCTGCGGCCACACCGATGCAGATCTGGTCGAGCCGACGCTGGCGACAGCCTGGCGCGCTGCCGACCAGACGACGCTGGCACAAGCGCTGCCGTTGAGCACCGAGCACCGCTTCGAATGGGCGGGGCAGCGCCACGAGTTTGCCGTGCTCCGATTGGCGCAGCCGGATGCCGGGGGAACACGCCGCATCTGCAGCGTCTGGGTCGACCAGTCGTCGCAGCGACAGCAGGAAGCGCAGTTGCGCGCCGCGCTGGAGCAACTCGAGCAGCAACAGGGTGCCAACGCGAAGTTGCGCCTGGAACTGGCCGACCAGGGTTTGAGGGACAGCGCCACCGGCCTGTACACACGCTCGCATTTCGAGGATCAGTTGCGCCGGGAAGTGGATCTGTCCACACGCGAGCACCGTGAGTTTGCGCTGGTGCTGATCGACATCGATCCATTCGATGCCAAGGTCAGTGCGTTGGGCGACGTGGCCGAAGCGCGCATCTTCGAAGCCATGGGGCGGCTGCTGCGCGGCAATACGCGTGCGATGGATGCGTCGTGCCGACTCGACGGGCACTTGTTCGGTGTGCTGCTGTCCGGCGTCGGGTTGGCCACGGCACATTCGCGCATGGAAGGATTGCGCCGCCAGTGCGCCACGCAGATCGTGGTGCTCGATGGACGGGAGCTCGGCTTCAGCGTGTCAATGGGCGTGGCCAGTTTTCCACACACGGCGGGCTCGCAGCAGGAACTGCTGGCCGCCTGCGATGGCGCGCTTGCCGAAGCGCGGCGGCGCGGTGGCAACCACCTGACGCTGGCCAGCATCCGCTTCGAATCTGGCTGAGAGCGCGACCGGCTATGCGCTGACGGCGCGATAGACCATGTAGCCGGCCAGTACGAACAACACCAGCGCGAAGCGGCGCTTCAATTGCACGACGTCGGTGGCATGCGCGGCACGCGCGCCCAGTGGCGCCGTGCCCACGCTGGCGACCGAGATGATCAGCAGTGCCGGCAGGTACAGGTAACCGAAGGCGCCGGGCAGCACGGCGGGCAGCCCCCAGCCGCTGATCAGGTAGCCCGCCGTGCTGGCCAGCGCCACTGGAAAGCCAAGCGCTGCGCTGGTGGCCACGACGGTGTGCATCGGCACGTTGCACCAGGTCATGAAGGGTGCGGAGACGAACGCACCACCAGCGCCCAGCAATCCGGACAGCAGCCCGATGACACTGCCGACCGCCGATTGTCCGAAGCGCCCCGGCATCGTGCGTGTCGGCCTGGGCTTGCGGTCGAGCAGCATCTGCAGCGCAGACACGCCGAGGAACAGCGCAAACACATAGGCCAGCTGCGGGCCCTTGAGCAGCGCGAACACGCCTGCGCCGGCCAGCAATCCGCCGGCCACGATGCCTGGTGCGATACCTCGCACCAGGTCCCAGCGCACCGCGCCGCGGCGATGATGGGCATACAGGCTGGACATCGAGGTAAAGACGATGGTGGCCATCGATGTGGCGATGGCCATCTTGATGGCCAGGCCCGCGTCCACGCCCTTCTTCGACAGGATGAGGGTCATGAACGGCACCTGCAGCATGCCGCCGCCGATGCCCAGCATGCCGGCCAGGAAGCCGGTGCAGATGCCCAGCAGAATCAGTTCGGCCGCGAGGCCGGCGTCGATCGGCATCAGCGCGCCAGCAGGCGCAGCACGGCACGCCACTCCTGCGGCGTGACCGGAGTGATCGACAGGCGGTTGCCGGTGGCCAGCACACGCATCGTGGCGAGCTCGGGCGCAGCGCGCATCTCGCGCAACGGCAGCAGCCGGGTCTTGCGCGTCAGCGCCACGTCGATCTGTACCCAGCGCGGCTTGTCGCGACTGGACTTCGGGTCGAAATAGTCGTTGGCCGGATCGAACTGCGTTGCGTCGGGCTCGGGCTTGCCGGCAATGCGCGCCAGCCCGGCGACACCCGGCTCGGGGCACGACGAGTGATAGAAGAGCACGCCGTCGCCGCTGCGCATGTCGTCACGCATGAAGTTGCGCGCCTGGTAGTTGCGCACGCCGGTCCACGGCAGCGTCTGGCCGGGCGCGGCGACGAGATCGTCGATCGAGGCCTCGGAGGGCTCGCTTTTCATCAGCCAGTAGCGCGGCATGGTGGCGGGGTTTCAGTGAAAGGTGTCCGCCGCGAACCGTGAGCCGCATTCCTGAACCCAAGTGGAGTTCAGGTGGGCGAGGTCAGCCTGGCTTCGGGTTCATCTGACGCGAGACGATCACGCCCGCCAGGCGATGTTCCAAGCCCTTGCTCTAAGAGCATCGGTTCAAGGAAATATAAGACTCCCGCGAACGCGACGGACGACACCATTCTAGGGCTGGTGCGCCCGCCGATGTGCAGCCTATTTCACAGCAACTGTCCATCGTTGCCGAGCACCGCATCGATGCGCTGGATCAGCGCTTCGACTTGCGGCGCCTGTGCGTCCGACGGCGCGGGTTGCGGCTCGCGTATTGGAGCGCTGCCGCGCTGCGGACGTTCGGCCAGTTGGTAGGCGAGGTTCAACGCGGCCAGCACCGCGATGCGCTCGCGTGCCTTGACCTTGCCTGCATCGCGGATGCCGCTCATCTCGCGGTCGACGCTGGCCACCGCGGCGGTCAACAGGCTTTCGCCGCCGTCGGGGCAGCCGAGGATGTAGCTCTGCCCGAGAATCGTGACTTCGAGTTGTTTCATGGGCCGCTTCCGTTCGCGGCGCCATCGCCCGGCAGGCGCTCCAGCAGCGTGTCGATGCGCGCGCGCGCGGCGCCCAGGCGCGAACGCAGGCTGTCGCGCTCGCTGCTCAGTGCAGCCACCTGCTGCGCCAGCAACGCGTTGATGCGCTTCAATTCCTCATGCCGCAGCACGAGTCGTTCGACGCGGTCGGCAAGGTCTTCGAACTGGGACATGGCGTACGGCGCGTGGGGGCCGAATCATTGTAGGGCCGCGTCCGCAGCCCCAATGTGCCGGCCCACGCCGCCGTGGCGTCAATCCGGCACGCTTTGTGCCCCGCCATGATCGCAGTACGGCCGCACGCTGCAGCGCTGGCACAGCGGCTGCCGCGCAAGGCAGACATATCGGCCATGCAGGATGAGCCAGTGGTGCGCGTCGCTGCGGTAGCGATCGGGCACACGCCGCTGCAGGCCGGATTCCACCTCGATGGGCGTGCGCCCGGCGGCCAGCCCGGTGCGATTGGCCACGCGGAAGACATGCGTGTCCACCGCGAAGGTGGCCTCGCCGAAAGCCACGTTCAACACCACATTGGCGGTCTTTCGCCCCACGCCGGGCAGTGCCTGAAGCGCCTCGAGCGTGCGTGGCACCGCGCCGCCATGGCGGTCCAGCAGGATTGCGCAGGTGGCGATCAGGTTTCGCGCTTTGGTGCGGTACAGCCCGATGCTGCGGATGTAGGTTTCGAGCCCGTCCACGCCCAGCGCCAGCATGCTCCGCGGTGTGGGCGCCGCGGCAAACAGCCGGCGCGTGGCCTTGTTGACGCCGACATCGGTGGCCTGCGCCGACAACAACACGGCCGCGAGCAATTCGAACACGCTGCTGAACTCGAGCTCGGTGACGGGATGCGGGTTCGCGGCCTGCAGCGTCGCGAAGAAGGCCTCCACCTGGGCGTCGTTCATGGTGTCGGTGGGCAGCGTACTCGCCGGTGACAGAGTGCTTACGATTTCCTCGCCGCGCGTGCACGTGCCATCGCCGCTTCGACGACGGCGCGCTTGCGGCGCAGTGCCTCGGGATCGGTGATGCGCGACTGTGCCTCCAGGTCAGCCAGCTTGGCCTGTGCCTTGGCGGCCAGGCGCTCGTCGTTCTCGCGCTGCTCCCTTTCGCTGCGCTCCCGATGGAAGGCATAGCGCTCGCGCGCGCGCTGCGCCTGCTGCGGACTCCATGCATCCCAGCCGCTGCGGGTATCGGTCACATTGACCATGGCAATGCAATCCACCGGACAGACCGGAAGGCAAAGATCACAGCCGGTGCAAAGTTCGTCGATCACCGTGTGCATCTGCTTCGACGCGCCGACGATGCAGTCCACTGGGCAGGCCTTGATACATAGCGTGCAGCCGATGCACCAGGCCTCGTCGATGACGGCCAGCCTGCGTGGACCTTCCACACCACGCTCGGCGTCGAGCGGCCGCGCCGGCCGTCCGGTCAGCGCGGCCAGCCGCACGATACCCTGCGCGCCACCGGGCGGGCAGCGGTTGATGTCTACGCCTTCTTCGACCATGGCCGACGCATAGGCATGGCAGTCGGGATAGCCGCAGCGTGTGCACTGCGTTTGCGGCAGCGCCGCATCCAGCGCGTCGATCAGTCGAGTGCCGCGATCGACGCCGCTGGAGCTTGTATCCAAGGACGGCAGCCCGGACTCAGGCGCGTGGGCTTGTCTTGCGTGCGGCGGGCTTGGCCCTGCTGCGCGAGGTGGTGGCCCCATTCGCGCGCGTCGCCGCCTGCGCGCGTGCCGGCTTGGCGGCGCCGTTGCTGGCAAGCTTGGGCACGGACGACTTGTCGTAGGTGGCAATGAACTCGCGCACCCGCGGGTAGACCTTCTCACGCCAGCGCCCACCCGCGAAGATGCCGTAGTGGCCCGCACCCTCGACCTCGTAGTGGAACTGATTCGCCTTCGGAATGCCGGTGCACAGGTTGTGCGCGGCTCTGGTCTGGCCGACGCCGGCAATGTCGTCGAGCTCGCCTTCGACGGTCAGCAGCGCGGTGCTGGTGATGTCCTGAGGGCGCACCGGCTTCTTGTCGACCACCCAGGTGCCGTTGACCAGCGAAAAGTCCTGGAACACCGTCCGGATGGTGTCGAGGTAGAACTCTGCCGGCATGTCGAGCACGGCGTTGTACTCGTCGTAGAACTCGCGGTGCGATTCGACACTTTCCTGGTCGCCACGCACCAGGTCGAGGAAGTAGTCGTAGTGCGAAGTCACGTGCCGGTCCGGGTTCATCGCGACGAAGCCGGTGTACTGCATGAAGCCCGGATAGACGCGCCGCCCGGCGCCGGGGTAGTTCTGCGGCACACGGTAGATGACGCTGTTCTCGAACCACGAGTGGCTCTTCTTGACGGCCAGATCGTTGACCGCCGTGGGACTCGTCCGGGCGTCGATCGGGCCGCCCATCATGGTCATCGTCAGCGGCGTCTTTTCTCCGGCGCTGGCCATCAGCGACACGGCAGCGAGCACTGGCACCGTGGGCTGGCATACCGACATCACATGCACGTTCGGGCCGACATGGCGGATGAACTCCTGCACGTAGTGCACATAGTCGTCGAGGCCGAAGGCGCCTTGGTCTAGCGGCACCATGCGCGCGTCGGTCCAATCGGTGATGAACACCTTGTGGTCGTGCAGCAGCATGCGCACGGTGTCACGCAGCAGCGTCGAGTGGTGCCCGGACAAGGGTGCGACGACCAGCACCGTCGGCTGCGACTTCATCTGCTCGAGCGCCACCGGGTTGTCGGTGAAGCGCTTGAAGCGCAGCAGGCGGCAGAAGGGCTTGGTCAGCGCCACCTGCTCCTGTACCGCCACCTCGATCCCGCCCACCGTGGCGGTGGTGAGGTTGAACGGTGGCTTCTCGTAGTCCTTGGCCAGCCGATGCATCAGGTCCAGCCCAGCGGAAACGCGCTGCGCCATCGGCGTGTGCGTGAAGGGCGACAACGGGTGGTTGTATAGCTTGGCCGATGCGCTGGCGAACTCCGAAAACGGTGCCATCAGTGCACGTTGGGTTTCATACCATTGGTAGAGCATCGCTTCGGTCCTTCTGTTCTGGTTCGGAATGGAAAAGCTGCGCGCCGCATGCTGCACGCAAAACGTGCACCGAAATTCATGGTGCGCTGCACCAATTATGGTCGGACAGCCCCTTGCGTGCCAACTTGCGCGGCGCGATTGCTGGTAAACACCGAGTACTCGGCCCGCTGGGTTGACCTGCGTCAGCCTGAAACCGTCACCCATGCGACACGGTGCGTCGCGCTATTGCACCTTGGCGATCGCGGCGGCCACCGCGTCGAGGTTGCGATCGTTCAGAGCGGCTACGCAGATTCGGCCCGAATCGATGCCGTACACGCCGAATTCACTGCGCAGCCGCTGCATCTGCTGCGCACTCAATCCCGAGTAACTGAACATGCCCTTCTGGCGCAGGATGAAGGCCAAGTCGCGCTGGACGCCGGCGGCCGCCAGCCGCTGCACCAGCGCTTCGCGCATGGCGCGGATGCGCAATCGCATGCCTGCCAGTTCCTCCTCCCATTGGCGACGCAATGTCGGCGTCGTCAGCACCGTCGCGACCACGGTGGCACCATGCGTTGGCGGACTGGAGTAGTTTCCGCGCACCAGCACCTTCAGCCGCGACAGCACGCGTGCGGCTTCGTCCTTGCTCTCGCAGACGACGCTCAAGGCGCCGACGCGCTCGCCATACAGCGAGAAGCTCTTCGAGAACGAGGTGGCGACGAGGAAGTCCATGCCCGAGCGCAGGAACTGCTGCACCGCCGCGCCGTCCTCGGCGATGCCGTCACCGAAGCCCTGGTAGGCCATGTCCAGGAAGGGCACCAACCCGCGCGACTGCATCACCTGCACCACCTGCGCCCATTGCGCGGCGTCGAGGTCGTATCCGGTGGGGTTGTGGCAGCAGGCGTGCAGCACGACGATCGTGCCGGCCTCCGCGGCACGCAGCGCCGCCAGCATGGCGTCGAAGCGCACACCTCGCGCCTCGGGGTCGTAGTACGGGTAGGTGTCGACGGCAAATCCAGCCTGGCCAAACAGCGCGCGGTGGTTCTCCCAACTCGGGTCGCTGAGTAGCACGCGCGCCGACGGCTGCAGCCGCTGCAGGAAATCGGCGCCGACTTTCAGGCCTCCGGTACCACCCAGGGTCTGCACTGTGGCGACGCGGGCATCGCGCAACGCCTCGCTTTGCGCTCCGAAGACGAGTTCCTGCACGGCGCGGTCATAGGCGGCCAGGCCGTCGATCGGCAGGTAGCCTTTGGGCTTGGGTGCATCAGCCAGTTGCTTCTCGGCCGCGAGCACGCATTGCAGGATCGGCAGCTTGCCGTCTTCGTCGAAATAGACGCCCACACCGAGGTTGACCTTGGCCGGGTTGGGATCGGCATTGAACTGCTCGGTCATGCCCAGGATCGGGTCGCGCGGGGCCATTTCGACGGTGGAGAAGAGCGACATAGTGGTGCTTTCGGCAAGGGGACTTGGTGGCTGGCATCGTGCATGCGCGGCCGCGCTGGCTGCGCTAACCTGTCGGGTTTTGCGCCGCCTTGAACAGGTGTCGTGATTCTAGAGGGAGCCCTTCGATGATCGAGCTGAGCGAGGTGCAGGCCGCAGTGGCTGTCGGGGAGGGCGAATTCGTGTCCTTTGCGGATTCGCCGTTCCAGCTGTTCCAGCCCTACGCGCCGGCCGGCGACCAGCCGCAGGCGATCGAGCAGTTGGCGGGCGGGCTGAACGACGGCCTGAGCTTCCAGACACTGCTCGGCGTGACTGGCTCGGGCAAGACCTTCACGATGGCCAATGTCATCGCGCGTCTCGGTCGCCCGGCGATCGTGTTCGCGCCGAACAAGACGCTGGCCGCGCAGTTGTACAGCGAATTCCGCGAGTTCTTTCCGAAGAACGCGGTGGAGTACTTCGTCAGCTACTACGACTACTTCCAGCCCGAGGCCTACGTGCCGCAGCGCGACCTGTTCATCGAGAAGGACAGCTCGATCAACGAGCACATCGAGCAGATGCGGCTGAGCGCGACGAAGAGCCTGCTGGAACGCCGTGACGTGATCATCGTGGCCAGCGTCAGTGCGATCTACGGCATCGGCTCGCCGCAGGACTATCACAAGATGGTGATGACGCTGCGCGTGCGCGACAAGATCGGCCAGCGCGAAGTCATCGCGCAGCTGATCCGCATGCAGTACCAGCGCAACGAGACCGATTTCTCGCGCGGCACCTTCCGCGTGCGCGGCGGCACCATCGACGTGTTCCCGGCGGAACACTCCGAGCTGGCGATCCGCATCGAACTGTTCGACGACGAGGTGGAATCCCTGCAACTGATGGACCCGCTGACCGGGCGCATCCGGCAGAAGATCCCGCGCTTCACCGTCTACCCGTCAAGCCACTACGTGACGCCGCGCGAGCGTGTGGTCGCTGCCATCGACACCATCAAGGCCGAGCTGCGCGAGCGCCTGGACGAACTGGTGAAGAGCGGCAAGCTGGTCGAGGCGCAGCGCCTGGAACAGCGCACGCGCTTCGATCTGGAGATGCTGCAGGAGGTGGGCCACTGCAAGGGCATCGAGAACTACACGCGCCACCTGAGCGGCGCCTTGCCGGGTGAACCGCCGCCCACGCTGGTGGACTACCTGCCCGCCGACACCATCATGTTCCTCGACGAAAGCCATGTGCTGATCGGCCAGTTCGGCGGCATGTTCAACGGCGATCGCGCGCGCAAGAGCACGCTGGTCGAGTACGGCTTCCGCCTGCCCAGCGCGCTGGACAACCGGCCGCTGAAGTTCGACGAGTTCGAGACCAAGATGCGCCAGGCGGTATTCGTGTCGGCCACGCCCGGGCCCTACGAGCAGGACCATGCCGGACAGGTCGTCGAACAACTCGTGCGCCCCACCGGGCTGGTCGACCCGGAAGTGGAGGTGCGACCCGCCACCCACCAGGTGGACGACGTGCTGCAGGAGATCCATCTTCGCGTGAAACTGAACGAGCGCGTGCTCATCACCACGTTGACCAAGCGCATGGCCGAGCAGCTGACCGATTACCTGGCGGACAACGGCGTCAAGGTGCGCTACCTGCACAGCGACGTGGACACGGTGGAGCGCGTGGAGATCATCCGCGACCTGCGGCTGGGCGTGTTCGATGTGCTGGTGGGCATCAACCTGCTGCGCGAAGGTCTCGACCTGCCCGAGGTGAGCCTGGTGGCGATTCTCGATGCCGACAAGGAGGGCTTCCTGCGCTCGGAGCGCTCGCTGATCCAGACCATTGGCCGCGCGGCGCGGCACCTGAATGGCCGTGCCATCCTCTATGCCGACAAGATCACCGACTCGATGCGCCGTTCGCTCGACGAGACCGAACGTCGGCGCGCCAAGCAGACCGCGCACAACCTGGCCGAAGGCATCACGCCGCGCAGCATCAGCAAGCAGGTGCGCGAGATGATCGACGGCGTGGTGTCCGACAAGACGGCCAAGGACGACCTGAAGTCGGCGCAAGCGGCGGCGCAGGTTGAGGCGATGAGCGAGAAGGACCTGGGCAAACGCATCAAGCTGCTGGAGCGGCAGATGCTCGAACATGCGCGAAACCTCGAGTTCGAGAAGGCGGCACGTGTGCGCGATCAGTTGGCTCAGTTGCGCGAGCAGGCCTTTGGTGCGGCCGGTCACGATCTGCCGTCTATTGGCGGCGCAAAGGGCCGCGATGCCGCCTGATGCCGGCGATCGAGGGAACTCTTCGGCGCAATCTCGACCAAATTGCTCGGGTTCGTTTATACTTGACTGAACTAGTAGGAATCAGTCAAGGGTTAACCCGGCAATCTTGCCGGGGCCGAGCAATCCGGCGGTCTTGTTGCCACGAGCCCGACCGCCGTCTTGCTTCAGCGCCGCAAGGCTGATGGGAGATACCGATGCGTCTGACCACCAAGGGCCGTTTTGCCGTGACTGCGATGATCGATCTGGGCTTGCGCTCGCACGCTGGCCCGGTGGCGTTGGCGGCGATCAGCCAGCGCCAACAGATTTCGCTGTCCTACCTCGAGCAGCTGTTCGGCAAGCTGCGACGTCATGAACTGGTGGAAAGCACCCGCGGGCCTGGCGGTGGTTATTCGCTCGGCAGAGGCGCAAACGAGATCACCGTGGCCGACATCATCGTCGCGGTGGACGAGCCGATCGACGCCACGGGCTGCGGCGGCAAGGAAAACTGCATGGGCGACGACACGGGACGCTGCATGACGCACGACCTGTGGGCCAGCCTCAACGCCAAGATGATCGAATATCTCGATTCGATCTCGCTGAAGAAGTTGGTCGACGAGCAGCTCGCCAAGGGTATTTCGATCCAGGACGCGCCGGTCAAGCGCGCCATTTCCTCGCAGCCGGTGGTGCGGCCGATCAAGATCACCGCGCCGAATTCGGTCTTCGCCCTGGGCAGCGCGCTGTCCAAGTGAGGCCCGCCCCGTACCGCAACAAGCACAAGCAGCACACATGACCCCGCATTTCCCGATCTACATGGACTACGGCGCCACCACGCCCTGTGACCCGCGCGTGGTCGATGCCATGGTGCCCTGGCTGCGCGAGCATTTCGGCAATCCGGCGTCGCGCAGTCACGCCTGGGGCTGGGAGGCCGAAAAGGCCGTGGAGGGCGCGCGCACGCAGGTGGCCGAACTGGTCGGCGCCGACCCGCGCGAGATCGTCTGGACCTCGGGCGCCACCGAGTCGATCAACCTGGCGTTGAAGGGCGCGGCGCACTTCTACAAGTCGCGCGGCAAGCACATCGTGACGGTGAAGACCGAGCACAAGGCGGTGCTGGACACGGTGCGCGAACTCGAGCGCGAGGGTTACGAGGCCACCTACCTGGAGGTGCAGGAAGACGGCCTGCTCGACCTGGAGAAGTTCGAGCAAAGCCTGCGCAAGGACACCATCCTCGTCTCGGTGATGCTTGTCAACAACGAGATCGGAGTGATCCAGGACATCGTCGCCATCGGCAAGTTGTGCCGCGAGCGCGGCATCATCTTCCACGTCGATGCGGCCCAGGCCACCGGCAAGGTGGACATCGATCTGGCCACCTTGCCGGTCGACCTGATGAGCCTGGCCTCGCACAAGACCTATGGGCCGAAGGGCGTGGGCGCACTTTACGTGCGTCGCAAGCCACGGGTGCGCATCGAAGCGCAGATGCACGGCGGCGGCCACGAGCGCGGCATGCGCTCGGGCACGCTGCCCACGCACCAGATCGTCGGCATGGGCACGGCCTTTGCCATCGCCAAGGCCGAGATGGGCGCGGAGCGCGAACGCATTCGCATGCTGCAGCAAAGGCTGATGCGCGGGCTGTCCGACATCGAGCAGGTGTACATCAACGGCGACCTCGAGCGGCGCGTGCCGCACAACCTGAACATTTCGTTCAACTATGTCGAGGGCGAATCACTGATCATGGGCTGCAAGGGGTTGGCAGTGTCGTCGGGCTCAGCCTGCACCTCGGCCAGCCTGGAGCCCAGTTACGTGCTGCGCGCGCTCGGCCGCTCGGACGAACTGGCGCATTCGTCGCTGCGCATGACCATCGGTCGCTTCACCACCGAGGCCGAGATCGACTATGCCGTCAAGACCCTGCAGGAGCAGGTGGCCAAGCTGCGCGACCTGTCGCCGCTTTGGGAGATGTACAAGGACGGCATCGACATCAGCACCATCCAATGGGCTGCACATTGAACCAGGAGAACTGACATGGCATACAGCGAAAAAGTCGTCGAACACTACGAGAACCCGCGCAACGTCGGCTCCTTCGACAAGGGCGACGAAAGCGTCGGCACCGGCATGGTCGGCGCACCGGCCTGCGGCGACGTGATGAAGCTGCAGATCCGTGTCAACCCGCAATCCGGGCTGATCGAAGACGCGCGCTTCAAGACCTATGGTTGTGGCTCGGCGATCGCATCGTCCTCGCTGGTCACCGAATGGGTCAAGGGCAAGACGCTCGACCAGGCGATGGACATCAAGAACACGCACATCGCGCAGGAACTGGCGCTGCCGCCGGTGAAGATCCACTGCTCGATCCTGGCCGAGGACGCCATCAAGGCGGCGGTGCAGGACTACAAGGCCAAGCATGGCCAGGCCGAAAGCAGCGAGCAGGCGCATTGACCATGCCGGTGACCCTGACCGAAGCTGCGGCCCGCCATGTCTCGCGCTACATCGGCAAGCGCGGGAAGGGTGTGGGCGTGCGCCTGGGCGTCAAGACCACCGGCTGCTCGGGCCTGGCCTACAAGCTGGAATACGCCGATGAAGTGGCGCCCGAGGACATGGTCTTCGAAGGCCATGGCGTGAAGGTGCTGATCGATCCGAAGAGCTTTCCCTACCTGGACGGTACCGAACTCGACTTCGTGCGCGAAGGCCTCAATGAAGGCTTCAAGTTCCACAACCCGCGCGAGAAAGACCGCTGCGGCTGCGGCGAATCCTTCCGGGTCTGATCGAGCGCGCTGATTCATTTTCACCGCGCCGCGTGCATCGGCGATTGCCAGGCCGTGCGCAACGCCAGGACCCCTAGCCCCACGGCCATGGCCCAGACCACCTGTGAATCCATCGTCATCCAGCCCGAGCGACCTGACCAGTCGGCGGTGCGAGCCTTGCTCGACCAATTGGACACCTACCTCGGCAGCCTGTACGCGCCACAGCACAACCACATTCTCGGCATCGACGAGTTGCTGGCGCCGTCGGTGTGCTTCTTGGTCGCGCGCATCGATGGTCGCGTCTGCGGCTGCGGCGCGGTGCGTCGCATGCCCGGTGAGCCAGCGACCGGCGGCGTGGCCTACGGCGAGCTCAAGCGCATGATGGTCCACAGCAGCATGCGCGGGCAGGGCATCGGCTCGGCCCTGCTCGAAGCACTGGAACGCTCGCTGTTCGACGACGGCGTGCGCCTGGCGTTGCTGGAGACGGGTGCCGCCCAGGCCCAGGCCCTGAGCCTGTACCGGCGCGCCGGCTTTGTGCCGCGTGGCGCCTTCGGCGGCTATCCGGACAACGGCTTGTCGATGTTTCTAGAGAAACGCCTCGGGACATGAAGCTGGACGACGACGATTTCACGCTCTTCGGTCTGCCCGAAGGCTTTGTGCTGGACGCCCCACTGCTCGACCAGCGTTGGCGCGAGCTGCAGCGCGAGGTGCACCCGGACCGCTTTGCGGCCGAAGGCGCCGCCGCGCAGCGTGTGGCGATGCAATGGGCGGTGCGCGTGAATCAAGGCTACCAGCGGCTGAAGGACCCACTGAAGCGCGCCGCCTACCTGTGCGAACGGCGCGGCGTGTCGATCGACGCCGAGCGCAACACGGCGATGCCGACAGACTTCCTGGTGCAGCAGATGGCATGGCGCGAAGCGCTCGACGAGGCCGAGGACGAAGCCGCGGTGCAGGCGCTTGCCGAGCAGGTGGCGCAGCACGAAGCCGCGGCGCTGGGGCAACTCGGGCATTCGCTCGACCAGCAGGGCGATACCGACGCCGCAGCCGCGCAGCTGCGCGCCCTGATGTTCGTCGCGCGCTTCCGGCAGGACATCGACAAGCGCCTGGAGGCGCTGCAAACATGAATCACGGGACCTGAATGGCGCTGCTGCAGATTTCCGAACCGGGCCAGGCGCCCGACCCCCATCAACGCCGGATTGCCGTGGGCATCGACCTGGGCACGACGCACTCGCTGGTGGCCGCGGTGCGCCATGGCGTGCCGGAGTGCCTGCCCGATGGCGAAGGCCGAGTGCTGCTGCCCTCGGTCGTGCACTACATGCCCGGTCAGCGCCGCCAGGTCGGCTACGCCGCGCGCGAGCATCAGACCGACGATGCGCTGCACTGCATTGCGTCGGCCAAGCGGCTGATGGGCCGCCGTCTGGCCGACCTGCAGGGGGCGGGGCAACTGCCCTACGAGCTCGTCGACCAGCCCGGCATGGTCGCGGTGCGCACGCGCCAGGGCCTGAAGACGGCGGTGGAGGTGTCGGCCGAGATCCTGGCCACGCTGCGCCAGCGCGCCGAGGACAGCTTCGACGACGAGCTGTTCGGCGCGGTCATTACCGTGCCGGCCTATTTCGACGACGCGCAGCGCCAGGCCACGAAGGATGCCGCGCAACTGGCCGGGCTGAACGTGCTGCGCCTCATCAACGAGCCGACCGCGGCGGCCGTGGCCTACGGTCTGGACAATCACAGCGAAGGCCTGTACGCCGTGTACGACCTGGGCGGCGGCACATTCGACATCTCGTTGCTGCGCCTGACGCGCGGTGTCTTCGAGGTGGTGGCCGCCGGCGGCGATGCTGCCCTGGGCGGCGACGATTTCGACCATGCCCTGGCCGACTGGGCGCTGCAGCAAAGCGGCCACACCACGGTCGACGCGCGCGATCGCAGTGCCTTGCTGGTGGCCGCGCGCAGTGCGCGCGAAGCACTGACCGATGCCGGCGAGATCACGCTCGACTGCGAGCTGGACGGCGAGGCGCTGAGCCTGTCGTTCTCGCAGTCGCAGCTCGAGACGCTGACGCGGCCCCTGCTCGAGCGTACGCTGGTCGCGCTGCGCAAGGTGCTGCGCGACGCCCGCGTGCAGCCTGGCGACGTGAAGGGCGTGGTCATGGTCGGCGGTGCCACGCGCATGCCGGCCGTGCGCCGCGCTGTGGCCGAGTTCTTCGGTGAAGACGGGCAGGCCAAGGTGCTGACCAACCTGAACCCCGACGAAGTGGTGGCGCTGGGCGCAGCGATCCAGGCCAATGCGCTGGCCGGCAACAACCAGGACGGGCAACTGCTGCTGCTCGACGTGATCCCGCTGTCGCTGGGCATCGAGACCATGGGCGGGCTGGTCGAGCGCATCGTCGAGCGCAACACCACCATCCCCGTGGCCAAGGCGCAGGAGTTCACCACCTACCAGGACGGCCAGACCGCGATGGCCATCCATGTGCTGCAGGGCGAGCGCGAGATGGTCGCCGACTGCCGCTCGCTCGCGCGCTTCGAGCTGCGCGGCATCCCGCCGATGGCCGCGGGCGTGGCGCGCATCCGCGTCAGCTTCCAGGTCGATGCCGACGGGTTGCTCAGCGTGTCGGCGCTGGAAACGATCAGCGGCGTGACAGCCAGCGTCGTCGTCAAGCCCAGCTACGGCCTGGGCGACGATCAGGTGGCGCAGATGCTGCGCGACAGCTTCACCCATGCGCAGGACGACATGCGAACGCGCGCGCTGCGCGAGGCCAAGGTCGATGCCGACCGGCTACTGCTGGCCACACGCTCGGCACTGGCGGCCGACGCTGCGCTCTTGTCGGAAGACGAACGCGTGGCGATCGACGGGTTGATGGCGGCGCTCGCCGAGGTGGCGGCCGGCAGCGACCACGACGCCATCAATGCGGCCGTCGAAGCCCTGGCCAAGGGCACCGAGGAATTCGCCGCGGCGCGCATGAACCGTGGCATCCGACAGGCGCTGGCCGGGCGCAGCATCCAGGACGTCTGAGCCATGCCGCATATCCGCATCCTGCCCCATGCCGAGCTCTGCCCGCTGGGCGACGACATCGAGGCGTCGCCGGGGACCTCGGTGTGCGAGGCGCTGCTCGAGAACGGCATCGCCATCGAGCATGCCTGCGAGATGAGTTGTGCCTGCACCACCTGCCACGTCATCGTGCACGAGGGCTTCGAGTCGCTGGGCGAGATGGACGAAAGCGAAGAGGACCTGCTCGACCGGGCTTGGGGCCTGACGCCGAACTCGCGCCTGTCCTGCCAGGCAATCCTGTCGGACCAGGACGTGAGCATCGAGCTGCCGAAATACACCATCAACCACGCGCGCGAAAACCATTGAGGATGAACGTCCTCGGCATTGAGAGCTCCTGCGACGAGACCGGCGTGGCGCTGGTGTCCTTCGAGGGCGATGCCTTGCCGCGGCTGCGCGCGCAGGCGCTGCACAGTCAGGTGGACATGCACCAGGCCTACGGCGGCGTGGTGCCCGAGTTGGCCTCGCGCGACCACATCCGGCGCGTGCTGCCGCTGACGCGGCAGGTGCTGGCCGAAGCGGGCGCGGGCCTGCCGGACATCGACCTGGTGGCCTACACGCGCGGCCCCGGCCTGGCCGGCGCGCTGCTGGTCGGCGCCGGCGTGGCGGTGTCGCTGGCGGCAGCGCTGGGCCGCCCTACGCTGGGCGTGCACCACCTGGAGGGGCACCTGCTGTCGCCTTTCCTGTCGGCCGACCCGCCGCAGTTCCCCTTCGTCGCGCTGCTGGTCTCGGGCGGGCACACGCAGTTGATGCGTGTCGACGGTGTGGCGCAGTACAGCCTGCTCGGCGAGACCGTGGACGATGCCGCCGGCGAGGCCTTCGACAAGAGTGCCAAGTTGCTCGGCCTGGGCTACCCCGGCGGGCCGGCGCTGTCGAAGCTGGCACAGCAGGGGCGGGACGGTGCCTTCGACCTGCCGCGGCCGCTGCTGCACAAGCCGAACCTGGACTTTTCCTTTGCCGGTCTGAAGACCGCGGTGGCGGTGCGTGTCGGCCGCCTGCCGTCGCCGCTGGACGAATCGCAGCGCGCCGACATGGCGGCGAGCGTGCAGGCGGCGATCGTCGACGTGCTCTGCGCGAAGTCGCTGCGCGCGCTGCAGGCGACCGGATTGAAACGCCTGGTGGTGGCCGGCGGTGTCGGCGCCAACCTTCCGTTGCGCGAGCGGCTCGGCCGTGAGTGCGAGCGCATCGGCGCGCGCGTGCACTACCCGGAGCTGGCGCTGTGCACCGACAACGGCGCGATGATCGCGCTCGCCGCGGCCCTGCGTGTGCAGCACGGCGTCACCACGCCCAGCAGCGCGGGCGCATTCGACGTGCGCCCGCGCTGGGACTTGGCCTTGGCCTGAGCGGGCGCGCCCGCCAGCCCGATCAACCGACGGTCAGCCGCTTCGACGCAGGCGCGTTGCGCTTGCTCAGTGTCAGCGTCAACACGCCGTTCTCCAGCTTCGCAGCCGATTCGGCCTGGTCCACTTCGGTGGCGACAGTGAAGCTGCGCGCGAAGCTCGACATCGAGCGCTCGCGATAGACGATGCGGTCACCTTCCTTCTTCTCTTCGTCCTTGCGCGTCTGCGCCTCCACGCTGATGCGCCGGCCGTCGATCGAGACCTTGACGTCTTCCTTGGCGACACCGGGCAGGTCGAGCTTGACCGTGTAGGCGCGGTCGGATTCGGCGACGTCCAGCGCCGGGCTGCGTGCCGCATCGCTGCCGGCCTGTGCTGACGGTGCGAAGAAGCGCTCGAAACCGTCGTCGAAGAGGCGGTCGAAGCTGCGCGCCAGTTCGGAGGCATTGCGTGTCATCGGAACAAGAAACATGATCAACTCCTAGAATCAAACCGGTGGCGACAAGCCCGCGTCACCACCCATGCCATGGAGATGGCCACATGCGCCGGTTATTCAAGGGCCGGCGCGTTTGCTCTTCGTCAAGAGCCCGACATGGGGTGCAAATCCGCCAAAAGGACTGCCGTGCGCGACACCATCGCCCGTCTGGGTGCATCGAAGATCCGCGAGGTCGCCAACGCCGGTCTCGGGCGCGCCGACGTGCTGCCCTTCTGGTTCGGCGAGAGCGACGAAGTCACGCCCGAACTCATCCGAAGTGCCGCGGCACGATCTCTGCTCGACGGCGAAACCTTCTATGCCCACAACCTGGGCCTGATGGAACTGCGCCAAGGCCTGGCCGAATACTGCTCGGCGCTGCACGGCAAGGTGGACATCGATCGCATCGCGGTCACTTCCTCGGGCGTGAACGCGCTGATGCTGGCGATGCAACTGCTGGCTGACGCCGGCGACGAGGTGGCGGCAGTCGTGCCCTTGTGGCCCAACCTGACGGCGCAGGCGCAGATCATGGGTGCGGCGGTGAACCGCATCCCACTGCGGCCGATACAGGGCCGCTGGTCGCTGGATCTGGACAGGCTTCGCGCCGCGGTGACACCGGCGACAAGGCTGCTGTTGTTGAACGCGCCGAACAACCCGACGGGGTGGACGCTGACACGCAGCGAGCAGCAGGCCATCCTGGAGCACTGCCGCCGTACCGGCACCTGGATCGTCGCCGACGAGGTTTACGAGCGCATCTGGTTCGGCGACGGTCTGGCGGCGCCGAGCTTCCTGGACATCGCCAGCGAAGACGACCGCCTCGTCGTGGCGCAGAGCTTCTCCAAGACGCTGCTGATGACCGGCTGGCGCCTGGGCTGGCTGGTGCTGCCGGGCTCCCACCTGGACGCCGTCGGCAAGCTGATCGAATTCAACACCTCCTGCGCGCCGGTGTTCGTTCAACGCGGCGCGCTGGCAGGGCTGCAGATGGTGCCGGACTTCGTGCCCGGCATGTTGCAGCGGCTGCGTGCCTGCCGCGACCTGCTGGTCGGCGGGCTGGCGGCGCTGCCGGGAGTCGAAGTGGCGGTCCCCACAGGTGGCATGTATGCCTTCTTCCGCATCGCCGGGCAGGACGATTCCCTGGCCACGGCCAAGCGACTCGTCGAACGGCACGGACTGGGCCTGGCGCCGGGCGCGGCCTTCGGGCCGGAGGGCGAAGGCTGGCTGCGCTGGTGCTTCGCTTCGCGGGACCCGCAACGGCTGGCGGCCGGGTTGCAGCGGCTGGCCGGCTCGCTCGGGCTATAATTCCAAGTCTTTGTCGCCTCGGCCCCATGCCGTGGGTGGCGAAGTGGCAGCACGAAACAGCACGCTACGGGTCGGTTTCACCTGTAGTCGCAAGTCGAACCGGAAACCGTCTCCAGCGCCGCAGCATGGGCGCCATGGAACAGGCGGTTTCCCACACTCAAGGAAATCCCATGACCATGGCAGGCGCGCAAGTCGCAGAAATCATCAAGGACAACGCGCGTGGCGCGTCGGACACCGGTTCGCCGGAGGTGCAGGTGGCCTTGCTCACCGCGCGCATCAACCAGCTCACCCCGCACTTCAAGCTGCACCTGAAGGACCATCATGGCCGCCGCGGCCTGCTGAAGATGGTCAACCAGCGCAAGCGTCTGCTGACCTACCTGAAGGACAAGGACGCCGAGCGCTACACCGCGTTGATCGCCAAGCTCGGCCTGCGCAAGTAATTCCACGATGAACGTCCGAGAGCCTGTGTGGAATCTGCCGCGCGGGCTGTTTGGAGCCGGGCACTTGTCAGACGCTGCTTTGTCATTCCACCGACGCACACGTGCTGGCGTCGCTGGAATGGCATGCCGTCGAGGGAAGCCCGCTCCAGGTCAATGGCACCAACCCAAGCGTGCCGCATCCGAACCGGAGAACTATCTATGAGCATCTTCAACAAGGTCACGAAGACCTTCCAGTGGGGCCCGCACAGCGTCACGCTCGAGACTGGCGAGGTGGCGCGCCAGTCCAGCGGTGCCGTGGTCGTGAGCATCGACGACACCGTGGTGCTGGCCACCGTGGTGGCCAAGACCGAGGCGAAGGCCGGGCAGGACTTCTTCCCGCTGACCGTGGACTACACCGAGAAGACCTATGCGGCCGGCAAGATCCCGGGCAGCTTCTTCAAGCGCGAAGGCCGCCCGAGCGAGCTCGAGATCCTGACCTGCCGCCTTATCGACCGGCCGATCCGCCCGCTGTTCCCCGAAGGCTTCTACAACGAGGTGCAGGTCATCGTGCACGTGCTCAGCCTGAACCCCGAGGTGCAGGCCGACATCGCCGCGATGATCGGCACGAGCGCCGCGCTGGCGATCAGCGGCATTCCCTTCGACGGCCCGATCGGCGCGGCGCGCGTGGGCTACATCAACGGCGAGTACGTGCTCAACCCGGGCAAGACGCAACTGGCCGATTCCAAGCTCGACCTGGTGGTGGCCGGCACCGAGGCCGCCGTGCTGATGGTGGAATCCGAAGCCGACATGCTCAGCGAAGAGATCATGCTCGGTGCGGTCGTCTTCGGCCACGAGCAGGGCAACATTGCCATCGCTGCAATCAATGATCTGGTGCGCGAAGCCGGCAAGCCGGAATGGGACTGGAAGGCGCCCGCCAAGGATGAGGCCTTCATCGCCAAGCTCAACGGCCTGGCCGAGGGCCCGCTGCGCGCGGCCTACCAGATCCGCAGCAAGCAATCGCGTACGCAGGCCTGCCGCGAGGCCTACGCCGCCGCCATGGCGGCGCTGAAGGCCGAGGGCGCCGAGTTCGATGCCGTCAAGGTCGAATCGCAGCTGTTCGACATCGAGGCGCGCATCGTGCGCAGCCAGATCCTGGCCGGCGAGCCGCGCATCGACGGCCGCGACACGCGCACCGTGCGCCCGATCGAGATCCGCAACGGCGTGCTGCCGCGCACCCATGGCTCGGCGCTGTTCACGCGCGGCGAGACGCAGGCGCTGGTGGTGGCTACGCTCGGTACCGAGCGCGACGCGCAGCGCATCGACGCGCTGGCCGGCGAGTTCACTGACAACTTCATGCTGCACTACAACATGCCGCCTTTCGCTACCGGCGAAGCGGGGCGCTTCGGCAGCCCGAAGCGTCGCGAGATTGGCCACGGCCGACTGGCCAAGCGTGCGCTGCTGGCCGCACTGCCGAAGAAGGAAGACTTCCCGTACACGATGCGCGTGGTCAGCGAGATCACCGAATCCAACGGCTCGTCGTCGATGGCCTCGGTGTGTGGCGGCTGCCTGGCGCTGATGGACGCCGGCGTGCCGATGAAGGCGCATGTCGCCGGCATCGCGATGGGCCTGATCAAGGACGCCAACCGCTTTGCCGTGCTGACCGACATCCTCGGTGACGAGGATCACCTCGGCGACATGGACTTCAAGGTGGCCGGCAGCACCAGCGGCATCACCGCGCTGCAGATGGACATCAAGATCCAGGGCATCACGAAAGAGATCATGCAGGTCGCGCTGGCGCAGGCCAAGGAAGCGCGGCTGCACATCCTGGGCAAGATGCAGGAGGCCATGGGCGAAGCCAAGGCCGAGGTGTCGCAGTTCGCGCCGCGCCTGTACACGATGAAGATCAACCCGGAGAAGATCCGCGATGTCATCGGCAAGGGCGGCGCCGTCATCCGAGGCCTGACCGAAGAGACCGGCTGCGTCATCGACATTGGCGAAGACGGCACCATCACCATCGCTTCGACCGACAGCGACAAGGCCGAATTTGCGAAGAAGCGTATCGAGGAGATCACTGCCGAAGCCGAAGTGGGCAAGGTCTACGAAGGCCCGGTCACCAAGATCCTCGACTTCGGCGCGCTGATCAACATCCTGCCGGGCAAGGACGGGCTGCTGCACATCAGCCAGATCGCGCACCAGCGCGTCGAGAAAGTCACCGACTTCCTCGAAGAAGGCCAGGTGGTCAAGGTCAAGGTGCTCGAGACCGACGACAAGGGCCGCATCAAGCTGTCGATGAAGGCGCTGCTCGAGCGGCCAGAAGGCATGGAAGAGGAGCGCGAGCGCCCGCCGCGTCGCGATTACGGCGACCGGCCGCGTCGCGACCGCGGAGATCGTGGCGACCGGGGTGATCGCGACGACCGCCCGCCGCGGCGTGAGCCGGCCGCCGAAGCCGCGCCGGTGTCGGCCGACAACGACGTGCCGCCGCGTGATTGAACGCTGGGCCGGGGCCGTGGCCTCGGTGGCAGTGCCGAGGAGCGAGCATGCAAGCCATTGAAATCAAGCAGCCCGGCGGCCCTGAAGTGCTGGTGCCGACCGAACGGCCGGACCCGGTGCCCAAGGCCGGCGAGTTGCTGATCAAGGTCAGCGCGTCAGGTGTCAACCGCCCCGACGTGCTGCAGCGCAAGGGTCTGTACCCGATGCCACCGGGTGTGTCCGATCTGCCGGGCCTGGAAATCGCCGGCACGGTGGCGGCCGGTTCGGTCACCGACCTGGCCGCAACGGGGCTGAAGATCGGCGACCGCGTCTGCGCGCTGGTGGCCGGCGGCGGCTATGCGCAGTTGTGCGTGGCGCCTGCAGGCCAGTGCCTGCCGGTGCCCAAGGGCCTGAGCGACATCGAAGCTGCGGCCTTGCCCGAGACCTTCTTCACCGTTTGGCAGAACGTGTTCCAGAACGCGCGGCTGAAGACCGGCGAGACGCTGCTCGTGCAAGGCGGCTCCAGCGGCATCGGCGTGGCTGCGATCCACCTGGCCAAGGCCATCGGCGTGGAAGTCATCGTCACCGCCGGCAGCGACGAGAAATGCGTCGCCTGTCTGGCCGAAGGTGCCGATCACGCCATCAACTACAAGACGCAGGACTTCGTGGCCGAAGTCAAGGCGCTGACCAAGGGCAGGGGTGTCGACGTGGTGCTCGACATGGTGGCAGGCGACTACGTGGCGCGAGAGATCGAATGCGTGGCCGACGACGGTCGCATCGCGGTGATCGCGGTGCAGGGTGGCACCAAGGCCACGATCGACATGGGTTCGGTGCTGCGTAAGCGCTTGTCGATCATCGGCAGCACGCTGCGTCCGAGGTCGGTGGCCTACAAGGCGGTGATCGCGCAGGAACTGCGCGAGCAGGTCTGGCCGCGCATCGAGGCCGGCAAGATCAAGCCGGTGATCTACAAGGTGTTTCCCGCCGCGCAGGCAGCGCAGGCGCACGCGCTGATGGAGTCGAGCGTGCATGTGGGCAAGATCGTTCTGAATTGGGGGTCGACATGAGCGCAAGACGCAAACTCGTGGTGGGCAACTGGAAGATGCACGGCAGCCATCCTGCCAATGCCGAACTGCTGTCCGGCATCATGGCTGCGCGACCCTTTGCCGCCGACGTGGCGGTGTGTGTGCCTTTCCCGTACCTGCCGGCCACGGCACTGAGCCTGATCGACAGCGACATCCGCTGGGGCGCGCAGGACTGTTCGGCGCACAAGCAAGGGGCCTACACCGGTGAGGTGTCGTCGACGATGCTGGCCGAGCTCGGCTGCCGCTTCGCCATCGTCGGTCATTCCGAGCGTCGCGCCATGCATGGCGAAAGCGACCAGCTCGTGGCCGACAAGGCGCTGGCGGCCCTCGGGCAGGGCGTGACGCCGATCGTGTGCGTCGGCGAAACGCTGGCCCAGCGCGAAGCCGGCGAGACCGCCGGTGTTGTCAAGCGCCAGCTCTCGGCCGTGATCCATACGCTGGCGCACTGCGTGTCCGAGATGGTGGTGGCCTACGAGCCGGTATGGGCCATCGGCACGGGCCTGAGCGCAACGCCCGAGCAGGCCCAGGAGGTGCATCAGCTGTTGCGTGCGCAATTGCAGGCCGCCACGCCGCGTGCCGAGCAGATGAAGCTCCTCTATGGCGGCAGCGTCAAGCCGGACAACGCGGCCGCGCTGTTTGCCAAGCCCGACATCGATGGCGCCCTGGTGGGCGGCGCTGCCCTGAAGGCCGTGGACTTCGTGGCCATCTGCCGCGCGGCCGGCTGAACGCGCCCATCGACTCCAACCATCCCGAATCGACCCCAACATGCAGATCTGGATCACCGTCATTCACGCACTTCAGTTGCTCGCTGCGCTGACCATGATCGGCCTCGTGCTGATCCAGCACGGCAAGGGCGCCGACATGGGTGCATCCTTCGGCAGCGGCGCGTCGGGCAGCCTGTTCGGTGCGAGCGGCAGCGCGAACTTCCTGTCGCGTTCGACGGCTGCATGCGCTGCCGTGTTCTTTGCCTGCACCCTGGCACTGGCCTTGCTGTCCAATGCCGGTGGTGCCAGCACCTCGCTGACCAGCGGAGGCAGCGTGCTCGACCGCGCGGCACCGGCGGCCAGTGCGACTGCGGATGCCGCGGTCATTCCCGGGGTTGCGCCGGTGGCCTCGGCGCCGTTGGGTGTGCCTGCCGCCATCCCTGCGCCGGCGCCCGTTGTCCCTGCTGCCAGCGCCGGCAAGTAGAGCGCGGGTCTTGGGCCCAAGCGTGTTGTTGAACGCGCAGCACCGTGTTGCCACCGCATCGGGCAGGGGGTCAATTGCAGCTAGAATTGCGGGTTGATAAGGGTGTCATTTCCTCACGTCACCCGATTGCAATGACGACTGCGCCGACGTGGTGAAATTGGTAGACACGCTATCTTGAGGGGGTAGTGGCGAAAGCTGTGCGAGTTCGAGTCTCGCCGTCGGCACCAGCAAGGAAACGATTGTGCGGCGATAGGCCTTGAAGGCACTCATCGCAGCCTGCAACAAGCCTTCCATCCCAACCGTCACTGGCCGTCGAGCCTGCTGCCCGGCAATCTGCGGCATGTTCACGGAAGGCCACCGACCCTGACGACCGATACCATGGACCTGCAACCGTACCTGCCTGTCATCCTATTCATCCTCGTGGGTGTGGGTGTCGGCATCGCGCCACAGGTCATCGGTTTCGTGCTCGGTCCGAACCGGCCCGATGCGGCGAAGAACTCGCCCTACGAATGCGGCTTCGAGGCCTTCGAAGATGCACGCATGAAGTTCGACGTGCGCTACTACCTGGTGGCCATCCTGTTCATCCTGTTCGATCTGGAAATCGCGTTCCTGTTTCCCTGGGCGGTGGCCCTGCGTGAAATCGGACCGTCAGGTTTCTGGGCCATGATGATCTTCCTCACCATCCTGGTGGTGGGCTTCGTCTACGAATGGAAGAAGGGCGCTCTCGACTGGGAGTGACCAAGAGCATGGGCATCGAAGGTGTACTCAAGGAAGGCTTCGTCACCACCTCGGTGGACAAGCTGATCAACTGGTCGAAGACCGGCTCGCTGTGGCCGATGACCTTCGGCTTGGCCTGTTGCGCCGTGGAGATGATGCATGCCGGCGCGGCACGCTACGACATCGATCGTTTCGGCATGCTCTTTCGGCCCAGCCCGCGTCAAAGCGACCTGATGATCGTCGCCGGCACGCTGTGCAACAAGATGGCGCCGGCGCTGCGCAAGGTCTACGATCAGATGGCCGAACCGCGCTGGGTGCTGAGCATGGGCTCGTGCGCCAACGGCGGCGGTTACTACCATTACAGCTACTCAGTGGTGCGGGGCTGCGACCGCATCGTGCCGGTAGATGTCTACGTGCCGGGCTGCCCGCCCACGGCCGAGGCGCTGCTCTACGGCATCCTGCAGCTGCAGAACAAGATCCGTCGCGAGAACACGATTGCGCGCTGAAGAACAACCAAAAGAACGCCGCTGACGCCACCGATGACCCTCAAACTCGACCAACTGCAGGCCAGGCTCGAAACTGTGTTCGGCCCGAAGCTGCGGGCCTTCAAACGCGAGCGCGGCGAGATCACTGTCACGGTGGCGGCTGAAGACTATCTGGATGCGGCGTTGTATCTGCGCGACCACACCGATCTGCGTTTCCAGATGCTGATCGACCTGTGCGGGCTGGACTATTCCAGCTACAAGGACCAGCCGCGGGACGGTTCGCGTTACTGCGTGGTGTTGCACCTGCTGTCGATCGAGCACAACTGGCGCCTGCGGCTCAAGGTGTTCGCACCCGACGACGAGTTGCCGGTGGTAGCGTCGGTCAACGAGATCTGGTCTGCGGCCAACTGGTTCGAGCGCGAGGCTTTCGACATGTACGGCATCGTCTTCGACGGCCATCTCGACCTGCGCCGCATCCTCACCGACTACGGCTTCATCGGCCACCCGATGCGCAAGGACTTCCCGACTACAGGCCATGTCGAGATGCGCTACGACGCGCAGACGCAGCGCGTGATCTACCAGCCGGTGACGATCGAGCCGCGTGAGATCACGCCACGCGTGGTGCGCGAAGACAACTACGGTGGCTTGCAATGACGACCCCCCCGAAGCGGCTGCGCCTCGCCGCCCGGCATGCATGCCAGCTGGCCTTCGCAGGCGAGACACAGTCCGCAGGGACTGTCTCTCGTCCGGGTTCATCCCCGCGGGGGGCGCCACTGGCGGCCCGGCAAAGCCGGTTCCGCGGGGACCGTTCGGCGGAGCATTGGTGCGCCGGCATGGTGGCATATGGCTGAGATCAAGAATTACACGCTCAATTTCGGGCCGCAGCATCCGGCCGCGCACGGCGTGCTGCGCCTGGTGCTCGAACTCGACGGCGAGGTCATTCAGCGCGCCGACCCACACATCGGGCTGCTGCACCGCGCCACCGAAAAGCTGGCCGAGAGCAAGACCTTCATACAGAGCCTGCCCTACATGGACCGGCTGGATTACGTCTCGATGATGTGCAACGAGCACGCCTACTGCCTGGCGATCGAGAAACTGCTGGGCATCGAGGTGCCCGAACGCGCGCAGTACATCCGCGTGATGTTCTCGGAGATCACTCGGCTGCTGAACCACCTGCTGTGGTTGGGGGCGCACGGCATCGACTGCGGCGCGATGAACATCCTCATCTACTGCTTCCGCGAGCGGGAAGATTTGTTCGACATGTACGAGGCGGTGTCGGGTGCGCGCATGCACGCCGCCTACTTCCGCCCGGGCGGCGTTTACCGCGACCTTCCGGATTCGATGCCGCAGTACAAAGTGTCGCGCATCAAGAACCAGAAGGCGATCGACGCGCTCAACGACACGCGCAGCGGCAGCCTGCTTGATTTCATCGACTCTTTCGCGCAGCGCTTCCCCGCCTACGTCGATGAGTACGAAACGCTGCTCACCGACAACCGCATCTGGAAGCAGCGCACCGTCGGCATCGGCGTGGTCACGCCCGAGCGTGCGATGAATCTCGGGTTTACCGGCCCGATGCTGCGCGGCTCCGGTGTCGAGTGGGATCTGCGCAAGACGCAGCCCTACGATGTCTACGAGCGCATGGACTTCGACATCGCGGTCGGCACCCACGGCGACACCTACGATCGCTATCTGGTGCGTGTCGAGGAAATGCGCCAGAGCAATCGCATCATCAAGCAGTGCGTCGATTGGCTGCGCACCCACCCGGGACCGGTGATCACCGACAACCACAAGGTGGCGGCGCCTTCGCGCGTGGACATGAAGGCCAACATGGAGGAGTTGATCCACCACTTCAAGCTCTTCACCGAAGGCATGCATGTGCCCGAGGGCGAGGCCTATGCGGCGGTGGAACACCCTAAGGGCGAGTTCGGCATCTACATCGTCAGCGACGGAGCGAACAAGCCTTACCGGCTGAAGATCCGCCCGCCCGGATTCCCGCACCTGGCGGCGCTTGACGAGATGGCGCGCGGCCACATGATCGCCGACGCCGTCGCCATCATCGGCACCATGGACATCGTCTTCGGCGAGATCGATCGATGAAGTTCTCCGAGCAAACCCAGGCGCGCTTCGCGAAGGAAGTGGCCAAGTATCCGCCCGAGCAAAAGCAGTCCGCGGTGATGGCCTGCCTGTCGATCGTGCAGCACGAGCAAGGCCACGTGTCGGCCGAGGCCGAGAACGCGGTGGCCGCCTATCTGGGCATGGCACCGATCGCGGTGCACGAGGTCACCACCTTCTACAACATGTACAACCAGCAGCCGGTGGGCCGTTTCAAGCTCAATGTCTGCACCAACCTGCCGTGCCAGTTGCGCGACGGCGAGACCGCGCTGCAGCACGTGTGCAAGAAGCTCGGCGTCGAGCCCTACGGCAGTACGGCCGATGGCGTGTTCACCGTGCAGCCCAGCGAGTGCCTGGGCGCGTGTGCCGACGCGCCGGTGATGCTGGTCAACGACCGCGAGATGCTCAGCTACATGGACGACGAACGCCTCGATCAGCTGATCGACGTGCTCAAGGCGAACGCCGCGGAAAGCAACTAGAGCAAATGGGCCCCCTCACTCACTTCGTTCATTGCCCCCCAGGGGGGCGCTCAATGCCCTTCGGGCGGCCGGGCGGGCATTGATGTTGGATCTCTCCAAGTTCAAGACCAGCGGCCGCGAGACCTGCTTCCACGGCCGGCACATCGGCGCGCAGATCTATGACGGCCTCGATGGCAGCAACTGGCGCTTGAAGGACTACGAAGCGCGCGGCGGCTACCAGGCGCTGCGCAAGATTCTCGGCCTGGACGGCGGCGCGGGCATGACACCCGAGCAGGTCATCGCCGAGGTCAAGACCTCGGGCCTGCGCGGCCGCGGCGGCGCGGGCTTCCCGACAGGCCTGAAGTGGAGCTTCATGCCGAAGAACTACCAGGGCCCGAAGTACCTGGTGTGCAACTCCGACGAAGGCGAACCCGGCACCTGCAAGGACCGCGACATCCTCGCCTACAACCCGCACATCGTCATCGAAGGCATGGCCATCGCCGCCTACGCGATGGGCGTGGCCACGGCCTACAACTACATCCACGGCGAGATCTTCGAGGTCTACGAGCGCTTCGAAGAGGCGCTGGGCGAAGCGCGCGCCGCCGGCTATCTGGGCGACAGGATCCTCGGCAGCGAATTCAACTTCCAGCTGCACGCCTTCCACGGCTTCGGCGCCTACATCTGCGGCGAAGAGACCGCACTGCTCGAATCGCTGGAGGGGAAGAAGGGCCAGCCGCGCTTCAAGCCGCCGTTCCCGGCCAGCTTCGGCGTGTACGGCAAGCCCACGACGATCAACAACACCGAGACCTTCGCCGCGGTGCCTTGGATCATCCGCAACGGCGGCGCACCGTACCTGGCCATCGGCAAGCCGAACAACGGCGGAACGAAGATCTTCTCGGTGGTCGGCGACGTGGCGCGCCCGGGCAACTTCGAAGTGCCGCTGGGTACGCCTTTCGCCAAGTTGCTCGAACTGGCCGGCGGCCTGCGTCCGGGCCGCAGCTTGAAGGCGGTGATCCCGGGCGGCTCGTCGGCGCCGGTGCTGCCGGCCGACATCATGATGGACATCACGATGGACTACGACGCCATCGCCAAGGCCGGCTCGATGCTCGGCTCGGGTGCGGTGATCGTCATGGACGACACGCGCTGCATGGTGAAGAGCCTGCTGCGGCTGAGTTACTTCTACCAGCATGAATCCTGCGGCCAGTGCACGCCCTGCCGCGAAGGCACCGGCTGGCTGTGGCGCATGGTCGATCGCATCGAGCATGGTCACGGCAAGATGGAGGACATCGAACTGCTGTCTTCGGTGTCCGACAACATCATGGGCCGCACCATCTGCGCGCTGGGCGATGCCGCGGCGCTGCCCGTGCGCGGCATGCTCAAGCATTTCCGCGACGAGTTCGTGTTTCACATCGAGCACAGGCGCTGCCTCGTCGCACAGCCGGTGGCCACGACATGATCGAACTGACCCTCGACGGCCAGACGGTCAGCATCGCCCCCGGCAGCATGGTCATGCATGCCGCGGACGC
>JAHECC010000125.1:2399-11496 GCA_024641965.1 Rubrivivax sp. | reverse complement strand
GGCGGCGTCGCCGCGCCCCGAGTCGGCGCGTTCGCGCAGTGCTTGGCTGCCCGCCGGCACGGGGCGTGCCTCGCGCTCGGCCGCCTGGGCCTCGGCCTTCGCGGCGCCGGCCGTGGCCTTGTCCTGCGACTGCTGCTCGGCGCGGCGGCGGCGCAGCATGCGCTCGCGCACGTAGTCCTGGAAGGACAAGGTACTCATCGACAGTTGTGCCACGTCCTGCTCGACGCTGGTGGGCGCCTCGGCTTCGAGCTCGACCTCGCGGCCTCGGGCCGAGGGCACGACCGGCCGGCGCAGCGGCGGCAGCGGGAGCGAGGCCGCGGGCTCGGCCGCGACACGTTCGATCTGCGCTGCGCTGTCGGGCGCCATGGCCAGCACCTCGACACCATCGGCACAGGGCCGCGTGGACAGCACCACGGCATCGTCGCCGAAGGCCTGGCGCACGAGACTGAGTGCATCGCGCGAACTGCGCGCGCTGAATCGTTTCACGTTCATGTCGTGCTTCCTATGACGGACCCGATGCGGATCGAATGGGTTTCAGGGATTTCGCTGTGCGACAGCACCTTCAGCCTGGGCGCGGCACGCTTGAGCAGCCGCGCGATCGGCGCGCGGATCAGGTCGGGCACCAGCAGGCAGGCCGGCACGCCCAGGTCTTCCTGCGAGCGCGCGGTGCGAGCCGCCTGCTGCGTCAGCGTCTCGGCCACGCCGGGGTCGAGCGCCGCACCGTGCGGCGAGTTCAGCGCCTGCGTCACCAGGCGTTCGAGTTCGGGATCGAGCGCGATCACGTCCAGTTCCTTCACCGGGCCATAGATCTGCTGCACGATGGCCGGTGCCAGGTGCACGCGGATGCGCCGTGCCAGTTCGACCGGGTCGGTGGTGGCGGTGGCGTGCTCGGCCAGGCATTCGACGATGCCGCGCATGTCGCGGATGTGCACGCCTTCTTCCAGCAGCAGCTGAAGGACCTTCTGCACGGTGGCGATGCCGACCATCTTGGGAACCACGTCTTCCATCAGTTTGGGGGCCAGCTTGGTGACATGGTCGACCAGCGCCTGGGCCTCGACCCGACCCAGCAGCCTTGCGGCATTCACCTGCATCAAGTGTGAAAGGTGGGTGGCGACGACGGTCGCGCAATCAACCACCGTAAACCCGGCCATTTGGGCCATCTCGCGATGCCGTTCCTCGATCCACACCGCCGGCAACCCGAAGGCCGGATCGAGCGCCTTGGTGCCGGGCAACTGCTGCGTCGCGCCGCCGGGGTTGATGGCCATCCACATGCCGGGGAAGGCCTCGCCCTCGCCCACCACTGCGCCACGCAGCGTGACGCGGTACAGGCTAGGCTTGAGCTCGAGGTTGTCGCGGATATGCACCGGCGGCGGCAGGAAGCCGACGTCCTGCGCGAACTTCTTGCGCACTCCCTTGATGCGCCCGAGCAGATCGCCGGCGCGCGCCTTGTCGACCAGGCTGATGAGACGGTAGCCGACCTCCAGGCCAAGCGTGTCCACAGGCAGCAAGTCGTCCCAGCTGGCTTCGGCATTGGATGCGGGCACGGCCGCTTCGGCCGGCCTGGCGGCAGCAGCCTGCTCGCGCTGCTGGCGCCGCCGCACCCACCAGGCGAGTGTGCCGATGCCGCCGGAGATGAGCAGGAAGATCAGGTTCGGCATGCCCGGCACCAGGCCGAGCACGCCGACGATGCAGGCGGTGATGAGCAAGGCCTTGGGTGAGCTGAAGACCTGCGCGCCGATCTGTGCACCGATGGCGTGGTCCTTGCCCACGCGCGACACCACCATCGCCGCGGCCACCGAGATCAGCAGGGCCGGCACCTGCGCCACCAGCGCATCGCCCACGGCCAGCAGGATGTAGCTGCTGGCCGCCTGCGACGCGCTCAGCTCGTGCTGGGCGATGCCGATGACGAAGCCGCCGACGATGTTGATGAACAGGATCAGCATGCCGGCAATGGCATCGCCACGCACGAACTTGCTGGCACCGTCCATCGAGCCGAAGAAGTCGGCCTCCTCGCCGACCTCGGCGCGGCGGCGGCGGGCTTCCTTTTCGTCGATCATGCCGGCGTTGAGCTCGGCATCGATGGCCATCTGCTTGCCCGGCATCGCATCCAAGGTAAAACGCGCGCCGACCTCGGCGATGCGCTCGGCGCCCTTCGTGACGACGATGAAGTTGATGACCACCAGGATCGCGAAGACGATCAGGCCGACGGCGAAGTTGCCGCCGATCAGGAAGTGGCCGAAGGACTCGATCACCTTGCCCGCTGCCGCCGGACCGGTGTGGCCATCCACCAGCACGACGCGAGTGGAGGCGACGTTCAGGCTCAGGCGCAGCAGCGTGGTGATCAGCAGCACCGCCGGGAAGGCCGCGAAGTCCAGCGGCTTGACCATGTGCGCCGAGATCATCACCACCATCAGCGCCATCGCGATGTTGAAGGTGAACAGCAGGTCCAGCGCGAAGGCCGGCAGCGGCAGCACCATCATCGCCAACACGAGCATGACGAAGATCGGCACGCCCAGCGACTGCAGCACCGCGGCGCGTGGGCCGAGCAGTCCCTGCAACTGTCGGATAAATGCGTTCACGCCTCAGCCTCCGGCAGACCGTGCTTCGGATCGAGCTCGGGCGGCACCTTCAGTTCGGGCAGCGGCGCCGGCGCCTGGCCCTTGCCCTGCAGGTGCGCGCGCAACTGGTACACATGCGCCAGCACCTGGGCCACGGCGCTGAACAGGGCAGCCGGCACGGGCCCATCGAGATCGGCGTGGGCGTATAGCGCGCGCGCCAGCGGCGGCGCCTGCAGCACCGGCACCTTGGCCGCCTGGGCTGCGTCACGGATGCGCAGCGCCATCAGGTCCGCTCCCTTGGCGACGACGCGCGGCGCACTCATTACGCCTTCCTGGTACTTCAGCGCCACCGCGTAGTGACTCGGGTTCATCACCACCAGGTCGGCTGTCGGGACGGCGGCGAGCATGCGGCGGTTCGCCAGCTCGCGCATGCGCGAACGCTGGCGCGACTTGATCTCGGCGCTGCCTTCGACCTCGCGCTGCTCCTGTTTCATTTCCTGCGCGCTCATCTTCAGGCGCTCGGCCAGTTGATGGCGTTGCAGCGGCACGTCGATGAGCGCGAACAAGGCCAGCGCCCCCACCAGCAGCAACAGCCCGTCGAGCATCACCTTGCCGGCGTGCGCCAGCGCGGTGGGCAGCGGCAGCCCCATGGCCTCGGCGAAGCGCGGCAGGTTCAGCTTCAGGTAGAGCACGCCCAGGCCGCCCAGGATCAGTGCGAGCAGGCAGGACTTGAGCGTGTTGGTCAACTGCTGGGGCGAGAACATGCGCGCGATGCCGGCGAAGGGGTCGACCTTCTGCAGCTTGGGCTGCATCGCCTTGAGGCTGAAGTTCCAGCCCCCGGACAGCACGCCCGCGGCCACGGCCACGCCCAGCAGCAGACAACCGACGAGGCCGATCAGCCCCAGCGCCGGCAGGCTGAGCAGCGCCAGGCGGTGCTGCATGACGGCGGCATCGGCCAGCACGCGCGCGTCGAAACGCAGGCCTGTGGCCAGCCTGCCGCTCAGCCAGGTGACGATCTCTGGCGCCGCCGCGGCGAGCAGCGCCGCGGCCATGCCAATGGCCACCAGATGCGACAGGTCGCGCGAACGCGCCACCTGGCCCTCGGTACGGGCCTTGCGGATCTTGCGTTCGGTGGCAGGTAAGCGGCGGTCCTGGGCGTCGGCCATGGTCTGGGGCACGCGTCAATCGCGGGCCTTGCCATGGTGCCGGGGACGGCGTGTAACTTGAGCGCGATAAGAGGGCGAAAGCCGCCGATGTTCCGCGTGGCGCGGCGGCGTTGTTACAGCCGCGCTCAGCGGCGCAGCTGCGGCGCGATCCGGTCCATCGTCATGAGCGGCTCGAAGTTCTCCTCGGTATCGGGCTCGACATCGGGCAGCTCGGCGCGGAACACGCGGTCTTCGGCCTCGCGGTTCATGACGATGATGCTGATGCGCCGGTTGGATGCAGCCAACGGGTCCTTTGCGTCGAACAGCGTGCTCGCTGCCAGACCGACCACGCGCAGCATGCGGTCTTCGGGCAGGCTGCCGGCCATCAGCTCGCGGCGCGAGGCGTTGGCGCGGTCGGCCGACAGCTCCCAGTTGCCGTAGCCGAGGCCGCCGCCGATGAACGCGGCCGCGTCGGTGTGGCCTTCCAGCGTCAGCCGGTTCGGCACCTCGGCCAGCACCGCACCGATTTCGCGCAGCAGTTCGCGCATGTAGGGCTGCACCACGGCGCTGCCGCTGGCGAACATCGGCCGCTGGCTCTCATCGACGATCTGGATGCGCAGCCCGTCACGCGTCATGTCCAGGCGGATCTGCGACTTCATCGCCGCCAGCTTGGGGTTGGAGTTGATCTTCTGCTCGACCTTGGCCTTGAGCTGCTCGAGCCTGGCCTTCTCGGCGCGATGCTGCTCGGCCTTCAGCGCTTGCAGGTTGACCGTCTTGCGCTTGGAATCGATGTCACCGCGCTTGACCTGGCCGGCGCTGCGCGTCAGATCCTGCCCGCCGCCCTTGACCACGTGCGAGGCATCGCCTGCGCCCGAGCCGCCATTCAGCAGCGCGATCTTCAGTGGCGTCGTGAAGTAGTCGGCCAGGCCCTTCTTGTCGCCCTCGCTGGTGCTGCCGAGCAGCCACATCAGCAGGAAGAAGGCCATCATCGCCGTCACGAAGTCGGCATAGGCGATCTTCCAGGCGCCGCCGTGGTGACCATGCCCGCCCTTCCTGACACGCTTGATGATGATCGGCTGGAGCTTCTTCGCGTCGCCCGCCATTTAACGCCCCCCCCCGAAGCGGCTTCGCCGCTCCCCCCCAGGGGGGGCGCTGACAGCGGCCCGGCAAAGCCGGTTCCGCGTCAGCCGCTCGATGCGGCCGTCGACCGTACCGATCACCGTCACTTCTTGCCTTTCACGTGCTTCTCGAGCTCAGCGAAGGTCGGGCGCTCGGTGGAATACAGCACCTTGCGGCCGAACTCCACCGCCACCTGTGGTGCGTAGCCCTGCATCGATGCCAGCAGCGTGGTCTTGATGCACTGCAGTTCCTTGCCGGCCTCGTCGACCTTCTGCTCCAGCAGTCCGGCCAGCGGTTCGGCGAAGGCGTAGGCCAGCAGGATGCCGAGGAAGGTGCCGACCAGCGCCGAGCCGATCATGCCGCCCAGCACCGCCGGCGGCTGGCCCACCGAGCCCATGGTGTTGACCACGCCCAGCACCGCCGCGACGATGCCGAAGGCCGGCAACGCACCGGCCAGGCGCTGCAGCGCGGCCACGGCGCTATGGGCCTCGTTGTGGTGCGTCTCGATCTCGTTGTCCATCAGGCTTTCGATCTCGTGCGAGTTCAGGTTTCCCGAGACCATCATGCGCAGGTAGTCGGTGATGAACTCCGAGACGTGGTGGTCGTTGCCGACCACCGGGTACTTCTGGAACAGCGGCGAGCTGTGCGGCTCTTCGACGTCCTTCTCGATCGACATCAGGCCTTCCTTGCGTGCCTTCTGCAGGATGTCGTACATCAGCGCCATCAGCTCCATGTAGCGCGCCTTGGTGTACTTGCTGCCCTTGAAGCAAAGCCCCAAGCCCTTGGCGGTGGCCTTCAGCACCTTGGGCTGGTTGTTGGCGACGAAGGCGCCCAGCGCTGCACCCCCGATCGCCGCCATTTCGAAGGGCAACGCCTTCAGTACCACGGCGATATTGCCGCCGTGCGCGATGAACACGCCGAACACGGCAGACAGCGCAACGATCCAGCCAATGATGACGAACATGTGAAGGGACGCTCGGGACGACGGTGGGACGACCAGGCCGGCGCGCAGAAGGCGACAGCCGTTCGCGGCATGGCCTGTTTATCGGCTTGCCCCGGCCCCACTTGAGGGCGGCGCGGCGCGCAGCGGCAAGCGGTACAGCCACAGCTTGCGGCCGTCAGCGCAATGCAGCACCGCCTGCGGCCACGCACCCTGGGCCTCGAACTCCAGGCTGGCAAGCCAGCTGCCGTCGGCCATCTCGGCGTGCGCCTTGGCCAGAGCGCGCGGCATGCTCTCCGGGCGCTGGAACAGGTACACCAGTTGGTAGCCGCTCCAACTGCGCGCCCACATGTCGCCGCGCCGCACCGTCGCGAAGCGGCAGCTCGCACGCGCCAGCAGGGCCAGCGGCCAGCTCCACTCGACGCCGTCTATGCAGGCGCGCGGGTAGGCACGATGCAGAGCGCGAAGGCCATGGCCCAGGCCACAGCCGGCATCGAGCACGCGTGCGTCGTCCGGCAGCAGCACCTTGGCCGGCAAGGCGTCGAGCGCATGTGCCGGTGTCGGGAACAGCGGCGCATCGCGCCAGGCGTTTCGCGGGTAGAGCAGCCACAGCAAGGCCAAAGGCAGCAGCCAGGCCCAGGCCGGCAGCGCCACTGCAGCACCAGTGGCCAAAAGCGAGGCCGGAAAGCCCGCGGCGACGACCAGCGCGCGCAGGCGCGTGCTCGCCTGCAGACCGCAACCCAGGCCGGCAGCGGCGGCAGCAGCGGCGGCGAGCCACGGAGGAGCACCCAGGCCGCCGAGCAGCAGGCACAGCGCCCAGGCCAGTGCCCAGGTGGCCAGCGCAGGCAAGGGCCAGGCATGCCAGCGCCGCGCCCCACGCGCTGCGGAGTTCGGGATTGAACCTGTCGACGATGCGCTCACCCTCGGCAGTGTGGCCGGCCGTCGCATTGCAGAGCCGGCGAACAACGCCGCCTTTGCACCGCAGCTTCGCGGCGCGGCGCTCAGCGCAACGCGAGAATGCGCTGGTGGTCGGGCCGCACCTTCACGCTGGCGCTGGCCACCGCCGCGCGTACCGCGTAGCGCGTTTCGATGGTGTCGCGCAGCGCCGGCTCGCCCAGCGGCATGCCGCTGCGCGCCACCAGGCTGGCCACCCAGGGCAGGTTGGCGCGGCGGCCGCGCGAGACGACGATGCCGCGCTCGCCGTTGGCCAGTTCGACGAAGCTGCCCGGCGGATAAAGCCCGGTGGCACGCAGCAGCGCGCCACCGACCTCGTCGGGCACACCGTCGGCGCCCAGGCAGGCTTCGCGCGCGGCCTGCACCGGCGACATCGGCGCACGGCTGCGGCGCCGGCTGATCTTGGCGGTGAAGATGTCGGCGCGGCGCAGCAGCCGGGCCAGGCGGCGCACCTCACTCAGTTCGGCCAGCGGCAACTGCGCGTCGCCGCGGTCGTGGTGCAGGCGTACCGTCTCGCACCACAGATCGTCGTCGATGCCGGCGTCGCGCAGCAGGGCCGCGCCATGCTGGGCATGCTGGTCGATCTGCGTGCGCGATGTCTGCGTCAGCGGCAGGTCGCTGTCCGCCAACTGGTCCTGCAGCGCGGCCATGGCCACGTTCATGCTCAGCGCCGCGCGGCCCAGGCTGCGCACGGAAGACTCACTCCAACCCAGCAGCAGCGCCGCCTGTTCGCACACCAGCATGACCAGCAGGGCATGGTGGCTGCTGTACTTCTCCATCGAATGTCCGGCGGTGTGGATCAGGTGGTACAGCGAGGCGTCCACCTGGCGGTGGCCGAGCTTGCTGGCACGCTCCTGCAGCTGGCGCACGCGGGCGATGAACTCGGCGTCGACCCGGGCCTCGCGCAGCGCGGCATCGAGCGACACCGCCAGGCTTTCCCATTGGTCGGGCACGTTGGCGTCGTATGCCGACATGCTCTCGCGTGTGTCCTCGGGCGGCCGCGCTTCGGCGATGACTTTCAGCGGCGAGTTCTGGCGCAGCATCGCACCCATGGTCGCGCCGAGCTTGCGCCGCCACTCGGTGGATTCGTGCTCGTCGGCGAACAACGCCTTCGAGCGCAGATAGGCCAGCTGGTCGCCGTTGACGATGCACGCGCCGGCCTGCAGCAGCAGCGTGCCGCTGCCGTCGCGCACGCCGAAGGGCAAGGTAGCGTCCAGTTGCAAATGCTCGGGAGAAAAGGGAATGAGCTTCACGTTCGGGACTTCGGCCTCGTCGAAGCGGTCTTGAGCGCACCGTCGGCAGCAGAAAAAAGCGGGTCCCGAAGGACCCGCTGAAAGCACAGAGGTCTGTGCCAGGAGGAGACAAGCATGAACAAAACCAGATTGCCTTGTTTATCGGCCAAGGCGGCGCCGCGTGGAGTGGATTTGTCGTGACTCAATGCGCATGCACTGCGCCAGTGCTACCGGCACGCACCGGCGCCGACGGTATCTGCAGCGCGCCGGCGAGCTTGCCCTTGCCCGCACGCGCCGGCGGATTGCACATGCCGCACACATAGTGTTTGGCAATCTCGTAGGGGTGGGTGACGAAGTGGCCGCCGCAGCTGCGGCACTTGGTCAGCGTAAGCATGCCGTTGTCGACGAACTTCACCAGCCGCCAGGCGCGCGTCACGCTGAGCAGCGGCTCCAGGTGTTGCGTGCGCGTCTGCTCCAGGTACAGCTGGTAGGCCTTGATGACGCTGTCGATCTCGTCCAGCTCGGACACCTTGTTCAGGTACTCGTGGATGTTCAGGAACAAGCTGGCGTGGATGTTCGGCTGCCAGGTCATGAACCAGTCGGTCGAAAAAGGCAGCTGGCCCTTGCTGGGGCTCTTGCCGGCGACTTCCTTGTACAGGCGCAGCAAGCGCTCGTAGCTGAGGTCGGTTTCGGATTCCAGCACCTGCAGCCGCGCGCCCAGGTGGATCAGCGTGACGGCACGCTCGATCTGACGTGCTTCGGTGAGGATGCTCTTGTTGCGGGCCATGGAATTCACTCCTGCGATGTCGTTTTACGAGATGATCTATCCAGCGGCCACCGCGGATCCGACTTTGCCGGTCCGCCAGTGGCGCCCCCTTGAGGGGGAGCGCCGAAGCCGCTGCGGAGGTGGGTCAATTCAGGCCGCTTCCTGGTGCCGGCCGGCCATGAGGATCGAGGCATGCAGGCGGTTGACGCTCTCATTGGCGGCCTGCTTGCCGTGGCTGGTGAGTAGGTTCCACACGATGTCATCGTCCATGCGGAAGCGGCACAGCAGCGTGTTGCTGGCGGCGATCTTCATCATCTGCGCGGGCGTCAGCGTGTCGATCAGCTTGGCCGTGTCCTCGTTCACCCCAAGGCGGTACAGCGCCT
>JAHECC010000125.1:0-2299 GCA_024641965.1 Rubrivivax sp. | reverse complement strand
TCGTCCATGCGGAAGCGGCACAGCAGCGTGTTGCTGGCGGCGATCTTCATCATCTGCGCGGGCGTCAGCGTGTCGATCAGCTTGGCCGTGTCCTCGTTCACCCCAAGGCGGTACAGCGCCTGGTCGCGGTCCACGCGGATCAGGCTTTGCGCCAGCATCAGGTAGGACAGGTTGGCTTCGCGGATTTCGGCAAGGATCTGGTCGGCAGTCATGTGTTTCGCTCCTGAGGTGGCAAGGGGTTGAGGTTTCAACTTGAAACGGACTGTAGGCTTCAGAAATGAGCCCAAACATCAGGCCAGTTCCGTGGCTTGAGTCCCGATTCCTCCAATGGCGCTGTCAGGCAAATTCCTACACGCACGAGCGCCGCAAGGCCGATCCTGGCGGCGAAAGCGGCGTTGATCGGGCCCGGCCCGGCGCTCAGAGCGTCAGCGCGCGCAACACCTCGGAGTGGAATTCGCGCCGGTACAGCACCAGCACCACGCCTGCGGTGACGACCATCATCGCCCACGGCGAGAAGAACCAGGCCATCGCGGCGAAGGACATGTAGTACGCACGCAGGCCGTCGTTGAAGCTTGCGGCCGCCAGGCCCATGACGCGGCCGGCACGGTCGGCGAAAGCCTCGCGTTGCGCGTCGTCCTTGAAGTGATCGGCCTCGGGGGCCGCCGCCACCAGCAGCACGCCCACGCTGTACTGGCGGATGCTCCAGGTGAAGCGGAAGAACGCGTAAACGAAGATCGCCGCCAGCACTGCCACCTTGAAATCGAAGACCAGCAGCGAGGTGCGCGCCGCAAACGGAATCTCGCGCACCAGGTCGCTGGCCTTCTCAGTGGCGCCGAGCACCGCCAGCAGCGCGCCGATGATCAGGATCGAGGTCGACGCGAAGAAGGACGCGGTGGACGACATCTGCTGCACCACCAGGCCGTCGAGCATGCGCACTTCGCGGTGGGTGGACTGAAGCATCCACAGCCGGCGCACGCGGTTGGAGCTGGCCAGGAAGGATGGCCGCTGCAGCGAACGCCGCGTGGCGAAGACGGCGTAGCCCACCCAGGCAGAAAAAAGCGCGACCAGCGCGGCCCAGTCGGCCCAGGGCAGCAGGTGCTGCAGTTGGAACAGCTTGTCCATGCCCGCCACTGTAAGGCCCGCGCCGGCGGGCCGGGGTACTCAGCGCGCCAGGTCGAAGACCAGCACCTCGGCATCGCGGCCGCTGTCGAGATGGAGTTGCGTTTCGGATTCGAGCTTCAGCGCATCGCCGCCGGAAAGTTCGATGCCGTTGACCTTCAGGTTGCCTCGAACCACGTGCACATAGAAGCGGCGCTGCGGATCGATGACGAGCTGCGCCGATTCGCCGCCGTCGAAGAGCCCGGCGTGCAGCGCCGCGTCGGCATGCATCGTCACCGAGCCGTCGCGCCCGTCGTTGGACGCGATCAGCCGCAGCCGGCCCCGTTTGTCGGCGGCATCGAAGTGCTTCTGCTCGTAGCCGGGCGCGATGCCGCGCTGGTTCGGCTCGATCCAGATCTGCAGGAAGTGCGTGCTCTGGTCGGCCGAGTGATTGAACTCGCTGTGCATCACGCCGCGCCCGGCGCTCATGCGCTGCACGTCGCCGGGCAGGATGACGCCGGCATTCTTGCCCCCCGCTGTGCCATTGCCCATGCTGTCCTTGTGCGCGAGGGCGCCGCTGAGCACGTAGCTGATGATCTCCATGTCGCGGTGGCCATGCGTGCCGAAGCCGCTGCCCGGGGCGATGCGGTCTTCGTTGATGACACGCAGGTTGCCGAAGCCCATGTGCGCCGGGTCGTGGTACTCGGCGAAGGAAAAGCTGTGCTGGCTGTGCAACCAGCCGTGGTCGGCCTGGCCGCGCTCGGCGCTGGGGCGAAGGGTCAACATGGTGGGCTCCTCGGGTGCTGCTGCAATGACTTCACTGTAGTGCGCGGTGCCAGCGGCAAGGCCACCGCTCGCTGATGGCTTCGTTCAAATAAGATGAAGCGCCCGCCATCGCTGCACGCCTTGCCCACCATGCCCCAATCCCACCTGTCCCTGACCCCCGACGCGCTGACGATGATCGACACCATCGAGCGCACCGGCAGCTTTGCCGGGGCGGCGCGCGAACTCGGCAAGGTGCCCTCGGCACTGACCTACAGCGTGCGCCAGCTCGAAGAGGCGCTGGATGTGCTGCTGTTCGACCGGCGCTCGCGCCAGGCGCGCTTCACGCCGGCCGGCATGGAACTGCTGGTCGAAGGCCGCCGGCTGCTGGCCGAAGGGCGTGCCGTGGCCAACCGCGTGCGCCGTGTCGCCGCGGGCT
>JAHECC010000321.1 GCA_024641965.1 Rubrivivax sp. | reverse complement strand
GCATCGGCAGTCGGCGGTCGAGACATCGGCACCACTGGCGATGCGGGCAGAACCTGGCCCTCACGCGCGCCGGACTTGCGGCGCGACCAGCGTTGCAGAAAGCCGCCGTCCTGTTCGATGTCGGCCATGGCTTTCAGCGCTGCTCAGGCCGCCGGAAGGACGCCGGGCGTGCGCGTCGTTTGGGCTCGGGCCTGTAGTGCGCGTCGGTGTAGGCCTGCAGCCAGGCGACCACGTCGCTGGGCAGCGGCACGTTGTCGACACGCTCCTGGGCGTCGAGCAAGCGCCCCGCTTCGTTGTAGGACAGGCTGACGCGCTCCGGCCAGGCGCGCGACGGATCGTCCTCGTGAATGCGCCACATCACGAACCACACCGGTTGGGGCGTGCTGAGGTTCAGGTAGTAGCCCTCGGCTTCGTCACGGAACAGCGTGACCGGCAGGCCGGGGTGCAGAACCTGCGCCGTCTGGCCATCGTCGCGAAGCGTGCGCATGGTGCTACCGAAGGTGCCCGTGTCGATGACCACATCGGCAATGCGGAACGACCAAGCCTCCCAGGGGTTGGGTTGCTTGCGGCGCTCGATGAGCACGGCAACGTTGAGGCTGGGACGGTCAGGCATCGGTGCTTTGGCAGGCTGTTAAATCATTTTAGGTGGCGATGCAACGCCGCCGCGGTGTTTCCATGCTGGACTCGGGTTCACCCCAAGGGGGTGCTATGTCCCGCAAAGGCTATATTCCAGAAGCCCGGCAGCCCGTTCGGGCTTGTCGCTTGGGAGACGCAGATGAGCAAAGAGACTTCCTCGGTCCTGTCACGCCGGCGCGTATTTGCCGGCGCCGGCGGCATCGGCGCGCTGGCCGCCGCGGCGGCCGTGCTGCCCATCGTCAAACCCGAGACCGAGGCGCAGGCCGCGCAGGCGCCGGCCGTGCCCGATGCCGATGGCCGCTACCAGGCCACGCAGCATGTGCTGCGCTACTACCAGACAGCCAAGGTCTGATCGCAATGCAAAACCCAGAACAACAGGCTCGGCGGCAGACAGGCTGCCGCCGGCCCGGATGCCCGTGCGCCAGGGCAGGATTGAAGGAGACATCATGCTGCTGACCCGCAAGGCCGGATCGTCCGGCGCAACCGCATCCACCCTGGTGAGCAACCTGCAGCGCGGGCTGTCGCGCGCGGTGCCGACGATGGACCGACGTGCCTTTCTGCGTCGCTCCGGCCTGGGTGTCGGCGCCGGGCTGGCGGCCTCGCAACTGACGCTGGTGAAGAAGGCGCAGGCGGCCGATGCGCCGGCTGCGGGCGCAGGCGCGAAGGTCGAGGTCAAGCGCACCATCTGCGGCCATTGCTCGGTCGGTTGCGCGCTCGACGCGGTGGTCGAGAATGGCGTGTGGGTGCGGCAGGAGCCGGTGTTCGATTCGCCGATCAACCTGGGCGCGCATTGCGCCAAGGGCGCCGCGGTGCGCGAGAACGGGCATGGCGAATACCGGCTGCGCTATCCGATGAAGCTGGTGAACGGCAAGTACGAGCGCATCAGCTGGGACGTGGCGCTGAACGAGATCAGCGCGAAGATGCTCGAGCTGCGCAAGGACAGCGGGCCGGATTCGATCTTCGTCGTCGGCTCGTCCAAGCACAACAACGAGCAGTCGTACCTGGTGCGCAAGTGGGTCTCGTTCTGGGGCAGCAACAACACCGACCACCAGGCACGCATCTGTCACTCCACCACGGTCGCGGGTGTCGCCAACACCTGGGGCTACGGGGCGATGACGAACTCGTACAACGACATGCAAAGCGCCAAGGCTGCGCTGTACATCGGCAGCAATGCCGCCGAAGCCCACCCGGTGTCGATGCTGCACATGCTTCACGCCAAGGAAACCGGCACGAAGATGATCGTCGTCGACCCGCGCTTCACGCGCACGGCGGCCAAGGCCGACCAGTACGTGCGCCTGCGTTCGGGTACCGACATCCCCTTCCTGTTCGGCGTGCTGTATCACGTCTTCAAGAACGGCTGGGAGGACAAGCAGTACGTCGCCGACCGCGTCTGGGGCATGGAAAAGGTGCGCGAGGACGTGCTCGCTAAATGGACGCCGGACAAGGTGCAGGAAGCCTGCGGTGTCGACGAAGCCACCTGCCTGCAGGTCGCCAAGACCATGGCCGAGAACCGGCCGAGCACGATCGTGTGGTGCATGGGCCAGACGCAGCACACCATCGGCAACGCGATGGTGCGCGCCTCGTGCATCCTGCAACTCGCGCTCGGCAACATCGGCAAGAGCGGCGGCGGGGCCAACATCTTCCGCGGCCACGACAACGTGCAGGGCGCCACCGACGTCGGTCCGAATCCGGATTCGCTGCCCGGCTACTACGGCCTGGCCGAAGGCTCGTGGAAGCATTACGCCAAGGTCTGGGACGTCGACTTCGAATGGATCAAGGGGCGCTATGCGCCGGGCATGCTGTCCAAGTCGGGCATCACGGTGTCGCGCTGGATCGACGGCGTGCTCGAGAACGTCGACATGATCGACCAGCCGAGCAACATCCGCGGCATGTTCTTCTGGGGCCATGCGCCGAACTCGCAGTCGCGCGGCCTGGACATGAAGCGCGCGATGGACAAGCTCGACCTGCTGGTCGTGGTCGACCCGTTCCCGAGCGCCACGGCGGCGATGGCGGCGATGCCGGGCAAGCCCGAGGACCTGAACCCGAAGCGCGCGGTGTACCTGCTGCCCGCATGCACGCAGTACGAGACCTCGGGTTCGGTGACGGCGTCGAACCGCTCGATCCAGTGGCGCGAGAAGGTCATCGAGCCGCTGTGGGAAAGCCGCACCGACCACATGATCATGTACCAGCTGGCCGACAAGCTCGGCTTCGGCAAGGAGCTGACGAAGAACTACAAGATGGTCAAGGGCAAGGGCGGCATGGACGAACCCGAGATCGAATCGATCCTGGGCGAGATCAACCGCGCGGTCTGGACCATCGGCTACACCGGGCAGACGCCCGAGCGGCTGAAGGCGCACATGCGCAACATGCATGTCTTCGACGTGAAGACGCTGCGCGCCAAGGGCGGCATCGACAAGGAGACCGGCTACAAGCTCGACGG
>JAHECC010000320.1 GCA_024641965.1 Rubrivivax sp. | reverse complement strand
ATCCAGCACCATCTCGCGCAGGTCGTGCGCAAAGCCTTCGAGCTCGGCTTCGCAGGCGGCCACGCGCTTGCCGAAGATGTTGTAGGCCAGCACCGCGGGGATGGCCACCGCCAGCCCGGCGGCGGTCATGATCAGCGCCTCACCGACCGGGCCGGCGACCTTCTCGATGGTGATGCTGCCTGCCGCGGTGATGCTGGCCAGAGCGTGGTAGATGCCCCAGACGGTGCCGAACAGGCCGACGAAGGGCGCGGTGGCGCCGATCGAGGCCAGCAGCACCTGGCCGAACTGCAGGTGGGCCAGCGCGCGGTGCAGCGCGTCGCGCAGCCGCCGCGTGAGCTGCGAATCGAGGCGGCCGCTGGTTTCGAGCGTGCCGCTGCCCGGACGCAGGGTGGCGGCATCGAGCAGCGGCAGCAGCAGCTTCTCGCGGTCCAGGCGGCCCAGGCGCGTGCGCCCGTCGTCGAGCGAACCTGCCGCCCAGAATACCGGCACCGCGCGCTGCAGGTCACGCCCGGCGCGCTTCAGCACCCACAGCTTCCACAGGATGACGACCCAGGCGCTGATCGACATCAGCAGCAGCAGCAGCGCCACGGCGCGGCCTACGGTGTCGGTCTGGGCGAGAAAGTCGTTGAGCTCCTGCATCACAGACCGAGCACGTCGGCCATGCCGTACAGCCCCGGCGCACGCCCGCGCAGGAAGTGCGCCGCGCGCAGGCTGCCCTGTGCATAGGTGGCGCGGCTGCTGCTGCGATGGCTGATCTCGATGCGCTCGCCGGTGCCGGCAAAGAGTACCGTGTGGTCGCCGACGATGTCGCCGCCGCGGATTACCGAAAAGCCGATGCTCGACGCCTCGCGCTCGCCGGTCACCCCGTGCCGCGCCCACACCGCGGCGTCGGCCAGTTCGCGGCCGGTGGCCTTGGCCAGCACCTCACCCATGGCCAAGGCGGTGCCGCTGGGCGCGTCGACCTTGTGGCGGTGGTGCGCCTCGATGACCTCGATGTCGTAGCCGGTAGGCAGCGCACGTGCTGCCACTTCGAGCAGCTTGAGCACCACGTTCACGCCCAGGCTCATGTTCGGCGCCATGACGATGGCGATGTGCCTTGCTTGTTCGGCGATCAGGGCCTTTTGCGCGTCGTTGAAGCCGGTGGTGCCGATGACCGCGGCCATGCCCAGTTCGCGACACACGGCCAAGTGCGCCAAGCTGCCCTCGGGGCGGGTGAAGTCGATCAGCACATCGGCGCCGGACAAGCCGGCGCGCAGATCCGCCGTGATGCGCACCGCGCTGCTGCCACCGAGCGTGGCCATCGGGTCTTCGCCCAGCGCCGGGCTGCCGCTCATTTCCAGCGCGCCGCCGAGCACGCAGTCCGGCGCCGCGGCCACGGCCTCGACCAGCATGCGGCCCATGCGGCCGGAGGCACCCGCGATGGCAAGCTTCAATGCCGTTTCAGACGGCACGGCCAGGCTCAAGACGGCTCCAGCGGCGGAAAGGTTCGCGTGGCCGGGATCGGGTCGGGGATGCCATCCACCGGCGGCAGGGGCGCGGTCTTGGGCGGTACGGGCAGGTTCTTCAACTGCTCCGGCGTAAGTTCAAGGTCGGCCGTGGCCACCACCGGACCGGAGCGGGCGATCGAGTCGATGAACTCACGCTCCGTTGGCAGGCTGGGCGCGTCGATCGACTTGAGATTGTCGCCGTCGAAGATGAGCACCACGGTGCGGCGCTGCAGCGCCACGCCGGTCTGACGCAGCGTGAAGATGTAGTCCCAGCGATCGACGTGGAACCTGTCGGTGAGCAGCGGCGAGCCGAGGATGTCGCGCACCTGAAGCCGGTTCATGCCCAGCTTGAGCCGGTCCACCTGCTCCTGCGTGACGACGTTGCCCTGCTGGATGTCGATGCGGTGCGGCGACACCCTGTACAGCAGCGAATCGGGGTCGTTGGCCCACGAGGTGCAGCCCCCCAGCAACGCGGCGGGCAACAACAGGGCGGCAAGTCGAAGGGCAGGCAGGCGTCGCATGGGACTCGGGCTACGAACAGCAAGCAAGCCGACGGCGGCTGGCTATCATCGGACCATTCTAGCGGGCGCCCGCACGCCGGAATGCCCGTCACGCCCGCCATGAACAACGCCGACGAACTGAAGAACAGCGGCCTGAAGGCCACCTTGCCGCGCATGAAGATCCTCGAGGTCTTCCAGCGCGCCCGCGATCGGCACATGACGGCCGAAGACGTGTTCAAGGCCTTGCTGGCCGAAGGCGCCGATGTCGGGCTGGCCACCGTGTACCGCGTGCTGATGCAGTTCGAGCAGGCCGGGCTGCTGACACGCAGCAACTTCGAGTCGGGCAAGTCGGTGTTCGAGCTCAACGAAGGCCAGCACCACGACCATCTGGTGTGCCTGAGCTGCGGACGCGTCGAGGAGTTCTTCGACGCGCAGATCGAACAACGCCAGCGCGCCATCGCGCTGGAGCGCGGCTTCGAGCTGCACGAACATTCGCTGGCCTTGTACGCCGCCTGCACCAAGCCGAACTGCGAACACCGCGGCAAGTAGGCGGCGCGGCTGCGCCCCCGCGCGGCCCAGAACGAGCGCTTTCTAGAACGGAATATCGTCGTCCATGTCATCGAAGCCGGTGCTCGACTTCGCGGCCGGCTTGGACGCGGGCGCGCCGCCGCCGGCCGATCGCGCCGCCGGCCGCTCGCGGCTGCTGTAGCCCCCGCCCTCGTCGCCACCGCCCATGCCCTCGCGGCTGCCCAGCATCTGCATGTCGGTAGCCACGATCTCGGTGGTGTACTTGTCGACGCCGTCCTTGTCGGTCCACTTGCGCGTTTTCAGGCGCCCTTCGACATAGACCGGGCGCCCCTTCTTCAGGTATTCACCGGCGATCTCCGCCATGCGGTCGAAGAAGACGATGCGGTGCCATTCAGTCTCTTCCTGCTTGTCGCCGCTGGTCTTGTCCTTCCACTGCCGGCTGGTGGCCACGGTGATGCTGCAAATCGCCGAGCCGCTGGGCATGTAGCGAACCTCCGGATCCTTGCCCAGGTTGCCGACGATGATGACTTTGTTGACCGAGGCCATGACTTGTACTCCCGCTGCAA
>JAHECC010000319.1 GCA_024641965.1 Rubrivivax sp. | reverse complement strand
CGGCACGCTGGCGCTGCGCGCGATGCTGTTCGTGCAAGCGGTGCTGGCCATCGGCGTGCTGCTGGGTGCCGGCGGCCCCGGCGACTGGCTCGCACGGCAGGCCGGTGCCATGTTCGTCGGTGTCGGCGCCACGCTGCTCTGGTTGGTCATGGTGTGCAGCCTGCGCGGCGCCTTGTCGCGACAGGCACCGCCGGCGCGATGGCTTGCCCTGACGGTGCTGGGGGCGCTGTCGGCGCTCTTTGCCTGGTGGCCGCTGTGGTGGGCCGGCCTGGCCGACACCGCAGGCGGCCTGCGTGTGGCGGGCGTGCTGCTGTCCGGCGCTGCGCTGGCCTCGGTGCTGTGGATCTGGCTCGACCTGCGTTCGCGGCTTTGGCAGCCGGTGGATGCCAAGGTGCGCCTGGCCGAACTGCAGTCGCGCATCCGGCCGCATTTCCTGTTCAACGCGCTGAACACCGCGCTGGCGCTGGTGCGTGTCGACCCGGCGCGGGCCGAAGGCGTGCTCGAGGACCTGGCCCAGCTATTCCGCGTGGCGCTGACCGACGCCGGCACCTCGGTGTCGCTGGACGAGGAGATCGACCTGGCACAGCGCTATCTGGCGATCGAACAGATCCGCTATGGCAAGCGCTTGCAGCTCAGCTGGGACATCGATGCGCGCGTGGGTGCAGCACGCGTGCCGCCGCTGGTGCTGCAACCCCTGGTGGAAAACGCGGTGCGCCATGGTGTCGAGCCTGCGGTGGAGGGGGCGCGCATCTGGGTGCAGGCCGCTGCGCGCCGTGGCCAGGCGGTGGTGCTGGTCAGCAACACGGTGACCGACGCACCGTCCGCGCCGGGGCATGGCATGGCGCTGCAAAACGTGCGCGAGCGCTTGCGGCTGCTGCACGACGTGGCCGGGCAATGCGACGTCTGGCGTGAAGGAGAGTTGTTCCGCGCACGCATCATCGTGCCCCTGTGAACAGGAACCCATCAAAATGACCTTGAACACGTTGCAACCGTCGCTCGACGCCGCCGCGCCGTTGCGCGTGCTGCTGGTCGACGACGAGCCGCTGGCGCGCATGCGCTTGCGCTCGCTGCTGAGCGACATCGTCGATCCGCCGTGTGCCGTCGTCGGCGAGGCGGGGGATGCCAACGAGGCCATGGCGCTGCTGCGCGACCCGGGCTGCGATCTGCTGCTGCTGGACATCGGCCTGCCCGGAAGGGACGGCATGCAACTGGCCGCCGCGATGCACACCGGAGCGGGCCGTCCGGCGCTGGTGTTCGTTACCGCGCATGCCGATCGCGCGCTGCGTGCCTTCGAACTCGATGCTGCCGACTACCTGACCAAACCGGTGACGCGCGAGCGCCTGTGCGCGGCGCTGCAGCGTGTCGCGCAGCGCCGCCGTCCGGGCAGCCCGTCGAGCGAGACCACGCCGGTGCTGGTGGTCAGCGACCGGGGGCGCGTGCTGCGCCTGCCGCTGGCCGAGGTGCTGTACCTGCGCGCCGAGTTGAAGTACGTGACACTGCGCACCGCCACGCACAGCTACGTGCTCGACGAAGCGCTCTGCGATCTGGAACAACGTCTCGGCCCGGGCTTCCTGCGCATTCACCGCAATGCCCTGGTGGCCAGGTCGGCGGTGCGCGCACTGGAGCGGCACGTCATGCCTGCCGCCGACGGCGGCCCTACCAGTGCGCCGATGGAGACCTGGGCGGTGCGCGTGACGCCGCTTGACGAGTGGCTGGCGGTGTCACGACGGCAGGTGCCCGCGGTGCGCGAGGCCTTGCGGCGCTGAAGCTATCCGGAATTGCGCAGCCCGGCGGCAATGCCGTTGATCGACAGGTGGATGCCGCGCCGCAGACGCTGCTCGGTGGCGTCCGTGGAGCTGCCGGGTGCGGCCTGCCGATGCCGGCGCATCAGTTCGACCTGCAGGTGGTTCAGCGGGTCGAGGTAGGGAAAGCGGTGCTCGATCGAGCGCGCCAGCGAGGGATTCGACTGCAGCCGCCGCGTCTCGCCGGTGATCAGCGACAGTGCGGCATCGGTACGGTCCCATTCGGCGCGGATCGCGGCGAAGATGCGCTTGCCGAGCTGCTTGTCCTCGACCAAGGCCACGTAGCGCTCGGCCATGTGCAGGTCGCTCTTCGCCACCACCATGTCGAGATTCGACAGCAGCGCGCGGAAGAAGGGCCACTGCCGGTGCATGCGCTGCAGCAGCTCGAGCCGCTTGTCGCGCGTGGCGGTGTCGGCCAGGAAGGAGTCGATGGCCGAGCCGAAGCCCAGCCATCCCGGCAGCGCCATGCGGCACTGGCCCCAGCTGAATCCCCACGGAATGGCGCGCAGGTCCTCGATGGCGTGCGTGGCCTTGCGCGAGGCCGGGCGCGAGCCGATGTTCAGCGCGGCGATCTCGCGGATCGGCGTGGCCGAGAAGAAGTAGTCGGCGAAACCGGGCGTCTGATAGACCAGCTTGCGATAGGCCTTGAAGCTGGCCTGGCTGATCTGGTCTGCGGCTTCGAGAAAGGCCTTCGGAGCGCTCTTCGTCGGGTGCAGCAGCGTGGCCTCGAGCGTGGCCGCCACCAGGGTTTCCAGGTTGCGCCGGCCGATCTCGGGGTTGGCGTACTTCGAGCCGATGACCTCGCCCTGCTCGGTCAACCGGATCTGCCCCTTCACCGTGCCCGGCGGTTGCGCCAGAATGGCCTGGTAGCTGGGCCCGCCGCCGCGGCCGACGGTGCCGCCGCGGCCATGGAACAGCCGCAGCCGCAGCCCGTGGGCCTGCTCCAGCGGTTCGAACAGCTCGACCAGCGCGATCTCGCTGCGGTACAGCTCCCAGTTGCTGGTGAAGAAGCCGCCGTCCTTGTTGCTGTCGCTGTAGCCGAGCATGATGTCCTGCTCGGCGCGGCTGCGCAGGATCATCGGCAGCACGCCGGGCATCGCGTAGAACTCGCGCATGATGCGTGCCGCCTGGCGCAGGTCCTCGATGGTTTCGAACAGCGGCACGACGATCAGGTCGGCCTGCGCCGTGTCGTCGAGCGTGCCGCGCATCAGTCCGCATTCCTTGTGCAGCAGCAGCACCTCGAGCAGGTCACTGACGTCCTCGGTGTGCGAGATGATGTAGTGGCGCAG
>JAHECC010000318.1 GCA_024641965.1 Rubrivivax sp. | reverse complement strand
GGCGAGATGTCCCCGGTGATGATGGCCGCGATGCTGATGGGCCTGCGCGTGAAGAAGGAGACGATCGGCGAGATCACCGCGGCGGCGCAGGTGATGCGCGAGTTCGCGACCAAGGTGGAGGTGGCCGACCGCACGCATCTGGTGGACATCGTCGGCACCGGCGGCGACGGCTCGCACAGCTTCAACATCAGCACCTGCAGCATGTTCGTCGCCGCTGCGGCGGGCGCGCGCGTCAGCAAACACGGCAACCGCGGCGTGAGCAGCAAGTCGGGCAGTGCCGATGTGCTGGAACTGATGGGCGTGCCGATGGGCCTGGCGCCGGCAGCCATCGCGCGCTGCATCGCCGACACCGGCATCGGTTTCATGTTCGCGCCGAACCATCACCCGGCGATGAAGAACGTCGGGCCGGTGCGGCGTGAACTGGGCGTGCGCACGATCTTCAACATTCTTGGCCCGCTGACCAATCCGGCCGACGCACCGAACATCCTGATGGGCGTGTTCCACCCCGACCTGGTCGGCATCCAGGTGCGCGCGCTGCAGCGCCTCGGTGCGGAGCATGCGGTGGTGGTCTACGGCCGCGACGGCATGGACGAGGTCTCGCTGGGTGCGGCGACGATGGTCGGTGAGTTCAAGGATGGCGGCATCCGCGAGTACGAAATCCACCCGGAGGATTTCGGGCTCACCATGGCCAGCAACCGCGCGCTCAAGGTCGAATCGGCCGAGGAGTCCAAGGCTCTGCTGCAGTCGGTGCTGGAAAACGAGAGCGGCCCGGCGCGCGACATCGTGGTGCTGAATTCGGGCGTGGCGCTGTACGCGGCGAACGTGGTGCCGACGATGGCCGAAGGGGTGGCGCTGGCAGGCGAGACGGTGGCCTCGGGCAAGGCCTTGGCGAAGATGCAGCAGTTCATCGCGCGCAGCAAGGAACTGGTGGCGGCATGAGCAGGCGCCGGGCCGCCCCGAGCCTGCACGCACCCCCTCGGGGGGCTGGCGCCATTGGCGCCCTGGGGGCTCGATGAACGACATCCTGCAGCGCATCGTTGCGGTCAAGCGCGAGGAAATCGCCAAAGCAAGACAGGCGTGCGACGCAGCGGCGATGCGCAGCAGCGCGCAATCGCAGCCGGCGCCGCGCGACTTCGTCGGCGCGATGCGCGCGAAGATCGCCGTCGGAAAGGCTGCGGTGATCGCCGAGATCAAGAAGGCCAGCCCCAGCAAGGGCGTGCTGCGCAAGCACTTCGTGCCGGCGGACATCGCTGCGTCCTATGCGCGCCACGGCGCAGCCTGCCTGAGTGTTTTGACCGACCGGCAGTTCTTCCAGGGCGATGCGGCCTACCTGCAGCAGGCACGCGCCACCTGCGCGCTGCCGGTGCTGCGCAAGGATTTCATGGTCGATGCCTACCAGGTGGACGAGGCACGTGCCTGGGGCGCGGATTGCGTGCTGCTCATCGCCGCCTGCCTGGACGACGCGCAGATGGCGGACCTGGAAGCCCAGGCGCAGACCTTGGGCATGGCGGTGCTGGTCGAGGTGCACGATGCCGCCGAACTGGAACGCGCGCTGCGCCTGAAAACCCCGCTGGTCGGCATCAACAACCGCAACCTGCGCAGCTTCGAAGTCAAGCTGGACACCACACTCGACTTGCTTGCCGATGTGCCGGCGGACCGTCTGCTGGTCACCGAAAGTGGCATTCTCGGCCGTGCCGACGTGCAACGCATGCGCGACGCGAAGGTGCATGCCTTCCTGGTCGGTGAAGCCTTCATGCGTGCCGACGACCCGGGTGCCGCGCTGGCCGAACTGTTCCGGTGAGTGGCTCGCTTGGGCTGGGCGCGACGCAAGGTCTGACGGCGCCAATCGGTCAGCAGATCGAGCGACACGCAAGCGACTGGGCGCCGATCTTGCGCGCCTGGCGCGACAGTGCCGAGGGCCGGCGCTTGATCCAGCATGTCGACGATCGCCTTGCGGCGGGAGTCGCGATCTTCCCTGGCGACACCTTTCGCGCGCTGGCGTGCACGCCACTGTCAGCCATGCGCGTGCTGATCCTCGGCCAGGACCCCTACCATGGGCCGGGTCAGGCTGAAGGTCTGGCCTTTTCGGTGCCACCGGCGCAACACAGGCTGCCGCCCAGTTTGCGCAACATCTTCAAGGAACTGCAGCGCGACCTCGGCGTCGAGCCACCGACCTCTGGCAGCCTGCTGCCCTGGGCACATCAGGGGGTGCTGCTGCTAAATACCTCTCTGAGCGTCGAAAAATGCGTTCCGGCGAGTCATTCCAAGCTTGGATGGGAAGCGCTTACTGACAGTATTGTCATTGCTGCATCTCGGCATGATCGGCCGAAGGTGTTCATGCTTTGGGGTGCTCACGCACAATCGAAGGCGCCGTTGCTGGCCCGCGGGAATGGGCGCCATCTCGTGCTGCAGTGCAACCACCCGTCGCCGCTGTCTGCCTCGCGTGGCCCCATGCCCTTTCATGGCTGTGGGCATTTCAGCCGGGCGGCGGCCTATCTGGCTGCCGCCGATGGGGCCGGCCCAGCGCTGGATTGGCGGCTGGACCGCGATCAGGCCGGGTGGCGCCGACGCCAAGAACCGGGCAAACGGTGATATAGTCGCAGGTTCGCCTCGGAGGGGTGCCCGAGTGGCTAAAGGGGGCAGACTGTAAATCTGTTGGCTTACGCCTACGCTGGTTCGAATCCAGCCTCCTCCACCAGGTGATGCGGCCGCGATAGACGGAGGCGAGTGCGGGAGTAGTTCAGTGGCAGAACCTTAGCCTTCCAAGCTAATGACGCGGGTTCGATTCCCGCTTCCCGCTCCAGCAGGAAGCACCGTCGCCACAGGTCTGGATATTGCGGTGTCCAGGCCCGTGTCGATGCCCATGTGGCTCAGTGGTAGAGCACTCCCTTGGTAAGGGAGAGGTCGCGCGTTCGATCCGCGCCATGGGCACCAAGTATCAGGGCACAAGTCAAGCAAAGGTTGATTCTCAGGAGAGCGCAACATGGCAAAAGGCAAATTTGAACGCACCAAGCCGCACGTGAACGTGGGCACGATTGGGCACGTGGACCACGGCAAGACGACGCTGACGGCGGCGATCACCACGGTGCTGTCGGCCAAGTTTG
>JAHECC010000124.1 GCA_024641965.1 Rubrivivax sp. | reverse complement strand
GATGGCGCAGTCTCTGCGCTTCAGGAGCCCCGGACTTCGTATCTCCGGAGCCCCGAATGGCGGTTAACCCGCCCGCCCCCTCAGGCCCAAAACCTAGAGGGGGTTCGTCTTTCTGGGGCTGGGTCGGGCCCCACTTCTCAACCACGTGCGTGCGTCACACCCCCGTCGACCACCAGCGTGTGGCCGACCACGTAGTCGCCGGCGCGCGAGGCCAGGTAGATGGCCGCGCCGGCCATGTCCTCGTCGCGGCCGATGCGCCGGGCGGGGATGCGTGCTGCAACGTCATCACCATGGTCACGCGCATCGCGGTTCATGTCCGAGGCGAAGGCGCCGGGCGCGATGGCGTTGACGACGATATGGTTCTGGATCAGGCGCAGTGCCATGCGCCGCGTCAGGTGGATCAGGCCAGCCTTGCTGGCGGCGTAGGAATAGGTCTCCATCGGGTTCACCGACACGCCGTCGATCGACGCGATGTGGATCACCTTGGCCAGCCGTTGCGCGGCCGCCGCGCGCAACGGGCCAATCAGCGCCTGCGTCAGGAAGAAGGGCGTCTTCAGGTTCAGGTCGACGACCTTGTCCCAGCCCTTCTCGCTGAAGTCGTCGAAGGGCTCGGCCCAGGCCGCGCCGGCGTTGTTGACCAGGATGTCGAGTGTCTTTTCGTGTGCGCCGTAGGCAGCGGCCAGTGCTTGGGCGCCTTTTACCGTGGACACGTCGGCCGGCAGCGACACGCAGGGGCCGAGCTTGCTCAACTCCGCGGCGGTGGCGTCGCAGGCCGCGGCCTTGCGCGACGAGATGTACACGCGCGCGCCCTGGGCCAGGAAGCCGGCAGCGATCATGCGGCCGATGCCGCGCGAGCCACCGGTGATCAGCGCGCTGCGCCCTTGCAGTGAAAACAGGTCGTTCATGCGTTCTCCTCGTGTGCTTCAGTTGAATGTGGCGGCGGTGCCCAAGGCAGCCAGCCGCCGTGTGATGGCAAAGAATTCGGCGACAGTGTCCTCGATGATCTGCTGCGCCGACTTGATCTCGTGGATCAGCCCGGCCGACTGTCCGGCCAGCGCCGGCGCCGCCTCCATGTCGCCGTCGAAATACACCGAGCGGATGCCCTTGAAGGTCTCCGGCGGCATCAGCCCCTGCTCGTGGATGGTCGCGGTGAAGCCGGTCTTCAATGCGCGGATGCAGGGCGTGGACTTCTTGTTCAGCACCCAGGTGCCGGTGGCGTCGGCGCCGACGATGGCGTTCTTGTAGTTGGCATGTACGGGGCTTTCGCGGCTGCTGACGAAGCGTGTGCCCATCTGGATGCCTTCGGCGCCGAGCGCAAAGGCCGCAGCCATGCCGCGCCCGTCGACGATGCCGCCGGCGGCGATCAGCGGCACCTGGACACGTTCTCGAATGGCCTGCAGCAGCACCAGCGTCGACACCTCCTCCGGGTTCTTGAATCCGCCGCCTTCGCTGCCCTCGACCACCAGGCCGTCGATGCCGGCATCCACGCACTTCAGCGCCGTGTCCAGCGTCGGCACCGCGTGATAGACGACGATGCCGGCGTCGTGCAGCGGCGCGATGAACTTGGCCGGACTGCCTGCCGAGGTGGTGACGAAGCGGATGCCGCTGTCGCACACATAGCGCAGCATCGCGTCGTCCTTCAGGAAGCGGATCGGCAGGTTCACGCCGAAGGGCAGGCCGGTGGCCAGCATCTTGGCGATCTCGGCCTGGCAGGCGGTGGTCTCGCCCGACGAGGTTTCGATGATGCCCAGGCCGCCGGCACGCGACACCGCGCTGGCCAGCGGCGCGCGCGCGATCCAGCCCATCGGGGCCTGCACGATGGGATAACGGGCGCCGGTGTGGGCGAGGACTCGGTTCATGGGACGGATCGCTTCAGAGTGGTGCAGGGGACTGCGTCGTGGCCGGGCCACGGTAACGAAACGCGCATTCTCAGCCCTGCGCAGCGCTTCAAGCCCCGAGCAGCAGGCCGGCGTATTCGTGCAATGCCTGCCGCGTGGCTCGGAAGCCGGCGCTGCTAGGCAGCCAAAGCAAGGCCGGCGTCAGTTGTCGGCGGGCCAGCCCCATCGGCGCGGGCACCAGCGTGATGCCACCGGCGCGATGTGCGATGGCCTGCTCGAAGGCGCGCAGGCTGCGCCGCATGTGCCAGCCATGCGTCACCAGCACGATGCGCTTGATGCCCGCCGGCTGCAGCAGGGCCACGCTGCGCACAGCGTTCTCGCGCGTGTCGCGCGAGCCGTCCTCGGTCCACTTCAAGGCCCGGCCGAACTCGGTGGTGGCGATGCGCGCGGCGATCGAGGCTTCGCTGGGCCCGTCCGGCTGCGCATGGCCGTTGCCGCCGCTGAAAGCCACCGGCCATTCCGTTTCGCGGGACAGCCACAGCCCGTAGCGCAGTCGTTCCATGCTTTGATCGACGAGGTTGCCGCCGCCGTATTCCGGTGCATAGCGTTCACGTCCGCCGCCGAGCACGACGATGGCAGTGGGTGGCGCAGCGGCACCACCCCTGCGTTGGCCTTGTGGCTCCAGGTCCTTCAGATCCTGCAGCGTGAGCGCATGCATCGGCGACAGCAACTGATGCTGCAAGGCCTCGCCGACGGCGACCGTGCTGCTCAGCCAGATGCCGGCCGCGCCTGCCAGCAGCAGCAACCAAGCCCACACGACGTGGCGCCGCGCCTGGGTTGCGCCCACCAGCATCAGCAGCAGGAAGGGCACCGGGGGCAGCAGCAGCGCGGTCAACACCGGCTTCCATCCCTCGATCCCGAACTGTACGAACAGATCATGCAGCATGGCACTGCGTCGTCCTGTGGGTATCTGGCACGCTGCTACGATTGTGCAGGAGCGGCCAGCCGACGCGTTGTCGGATCTCATCGATGCGGGCCGGCGCGCTACAAGACGAGGGAACGTATGTGCTGAAGTCGCCTGTTCTACGGCGCTTGTTATGGACCGTGGGCACGGTACTGGTGCTGGGTATCACGACCTGGCTGGCGGTGCCGCCGTTGCTCAAATGGCAGCTCGAAACCCGCGGTTCGGAATTGCTCGGGCGAGACATTCGCGTCGGCGAAGTGAAGTTTTCGCTGATCGATCTGGCGCTGACGTTGACGCGACTGTCCGTGGCCGCTGCGCCTGGCAGTGCGACATCGACGCCGCAACTGCAGATCGAGCGCCTGTTCGTGGATATCGATTCACGCTCGCTGCTGCGCCTGGCGCCGGTGATCGACGCCATCGAGATCGATGTGCCGCAATTGCATATCGCGCGCGTGTCGGACGGCCACTACGACATCGACGATCTGCTGCAGCGCTTCGCGCAACCCGCCCAACAGCCTGAGGGCGAACCGCAGCGCTTTGCGCTGTTCAACCTGCGCCTGTCGGGTGGCCAGGTGCGCTTCGACGATCAGCCGTTCGGCCAGCAACACGAGCTGCGCAACATCACGCTCGACCTGCCCTTCCTGTCGAACCTGCCCGACGACCTGCAGATCAAGGTCGAGCCGCGCCTGGCCTTCGAACTGAATGGCAGTGCCTTCGACAGCCGCGGGCGCACCACGCCCTTTGCCCAAGGCCGGGCGTCGGAGTTCGACCTCCGCTTCGACGGGCTCGATCTGGCGCGTTGGTGGGCCTACCTTCCCGAGTCCGTGCCCGTCAAACCCGTGGGCGGCAAGTTGTGGACGGAGTTGAAGCTGCGTTTCGAGCAGCACGCGCAAAGCGGGGCCAATGTCGAGCTTCAAGGCCAGGTCGAAGTGCGCGACATGGTGCTGAAGGCGCCGGACGAATCACCCTTGTTGTCCTGGCAGAGCCTGCGCATCCGGCTGGCCAACGTGCAGCCGCTGCAGCGGCGCGTGGCGCTCGAGGCGGTGCATCTGGACGGCGCGGCGATGCATGTGCGGCGCGACGCCGCCGGCGAGCTGCAACTGGCTCGGCTGAACACGACGCGTGAAGCGCCGCCGGCGGCGCAGGCCGAGCCTGCGGGCGCCGGTTGGCAACTGCAACTGCCACTGCTGGAAATCAACGCCGCGCAGTTGCACTGGCAGGACGCCACGCTGCAGCCCGCGGCCGAAGCCTCGCTCGAAGGCATTCAACTGCGCCTGAAGCAGTTGCGCTGGCCGGTCGAAGATGACGCCACGCTGCAGCTTGAGGCACGGCTGCTGTCCGCAGGCGCAGCCGTGGGGCAGTTTTCGGCCAAAGGCAAGGTCTCGGATCGGCAGGCCAGGATCGCGCTGCAATTGAAGGATTTCGAGCTGGCGGCGACGGCACCGTATTTGCGCCCCTTCCTGCAGCCTCGGGCCAGTGGCCGCGTGAGTGCGGTGGGCGAACTGGATTGGGCACAAGGCGAAGCACCGCGCCAGGCCGTGACGCTGTCCAGCCTGCGCATCGACAACTTCGAATTGACACAGGAGGCGCCGGCATCGGCGGGGCGCAAGAGGGCGGCAACGGCGCCGCGACTCGCAGGCTGGCAGAGCCTGCTTCTGGAGGACGTGCGCGCCGACCTGCTGCAGCGAAGCCTGAGCCTGGGCACCGTGAGCCTTCAAGCACCCGCCGTCGAACTGGCACGCGACAAGGCGGGCGCATTGAATGTCGCGCAGTGGTTCGTCGCGGCTGACGGCGAGGCGGTGGCGGCGCCATCGTCCGACACGCCTGCGGCAGCGCCGTGGCGCGTCGAACTGGCCGAGTTCAAGCTCGACGGTGGGCGCGCGAGCCTGGCCGACGCTGCGCTGCCGGCCGTTGTGCTGCAACTGGGCAAGCTTCGCGCGCGCGCGCAGCGGCTGGCCTGGCCCATCGAAGATGGCGCGAAAGCGGTGGATACGCAGCTGTCGGCCGAGCTTTCTGTCAGCGGTGCCCGCGGCGGCCGCGGTGCCGCCGTGGCGTCGACGCTGGACTGGCGCGGTGGTGTCACGGCCGCACCGCTGGCCGCAAACGGGAACCTCAGGCTGGAACGCCTGCCGGTGCATGTCTTCGAACCCTATTTCGGCGCGATGCTGCCGGTGACGCTGCAGCGTGCCGAAGCCGGTTTCAGCGGCAAGGTCGACGTACGACAAAGTGGCGCGGCGTGGCTGGGCCGGATCGAAGGCGACGCGCTCTTGGCCGATGTGCGCATCGATGCGCGGCGTGTCGATGCGGCGCGCAGCGACGAGGCGCGCGAGTTGCTGAGCTGGAATGCGCTGTCGCTCAAGGGCTTGAAGGTCGGGCTCGAGGCACAAGGCAAGCCCAACGTCGAGGTCGCTCAGTTGCGGCTTTCGGACTACTACGCGCAGCTCGAGATCACCGAGGAGGGCCGCCTGTACCTGCAGACCCTGGCACCCGGCGACGGCGACGGCGATGCGGCGGCCCCGCCGACGCTGGCCACCGCCGGCCCCGACGCTGCCGGGGGCCAGCCGCGCGTGGCACGCCTGCCGGTGAATCTTGCGCTTGGCGAGGCGGTATTTACCAACGGCCGGGTGGCGTTCAACGACCGCTTCATCCGCCCGAACTACAGCGCCGATTTGAGCGACCTGTACGGCCGCATCGGCAGCTTCGACAGCCGTGCCAGCGAGCCGGCGACGCTGCAGTTTTCGGGCGTGGTGGCCGGTACCGGCGTGCTGTCGATCGAGGGCGAGGTGAACCCGACGGTCGAACCGCCCGCGCTGGACATCAAGGCCAAGGCCACCGGCATCGATCTGCCCGGGCTGACGCCGTACTCGGCCAAGTACGCCGGCTACCCAATCGAGCGCGGCAAGCTCAGCGTCGACGTCGCCTACAAGATCGCCAGCGACGGCAAGCTCGAGGCCAGCAACAAGATCATCGTGAACCAGCTGACCTTCGGCGAGAAGTCCGACAGCCCCGACGCGACCACGCTGCCGGTGCGCCTGGCGGTGGCGCTGCTGCAGGATCAATATGGCGTGATCGACATCGACCTGCCGGTCAGCGGCTCGATCAACGACCCGCAGTTCAGCATCGGCAGCCTCATCGTCAAGGCCATCGTCAACCTGCTGACCAAGGTGCTGACCGCGCCGTTCTCGATGCTCGCCGGCGTCGGGGGTGACGACCTGAGCGTGGTCAACTTTGCGCCCGGCAGTGCCAGCATCGATGGCGCGGGCCAGAAGGTCATCGATCAGGTGGCCAAGGCGCTGAGCGAACGCCCGGCGCTCAAGCTGAGCGTGCTGGGTGCGGCCGATGCGGCCACGGAGACGCCGAACATGCAGCGCGCCGCGCTCGACAGGTGGCTGCTCGAGGAGCAGCGTCGCGAGCGCGCCCGAGGCTCGCTGGCCAGCAATGCGTCGCCGGACGCACCGCTGCCGCCGCTCAGTGCCGAAGCGCGTGCCAAGCTTGTGCGGCAGCTGTATCTGCAGACGGCACTGCCCGGCAAGCCCGCCGGGTCCGCAGGCGCGAAAGCAGATCTGCCAGTGGCCGAAATGGAGACGCAATTGGCCGCGGCCGTGGACGTCGACGCAAGCGCCGTGAGGCAACTGGCGCTGCAGCGCGGGCGGGCGGTGCGCGACGCACTGGTCGCCAAAGGGCTGGCCAGCGACAGGCTGTTCCTGTCGGAGCCGGAGTCCAAGCCCGCGGCGGCGGATAATCCCGCGCCCAAGCCGATGGCGCAACTGAGCTTGTCGCCGCTGTAGCGCGCTGGCTGCGTCGTCGGTGCGGTTCCTCAACCCACCAAGTGACGAAGGACACCATGGCCAAGCAAGTCATCACCCTGGGCGGCGGCTGCTTCTGGTGCACCGAGGCGGTGTACGAGCAGGTCGACGGCGTGCTGTCGGTCGAGTCAGGCTACTGCAACGGACATGTGACAGCGCCCAGCTACGAACAGGTCTGTGGCGGTGACACCGGGCACAACGAGGTCGTGCGCGTGAGCTTCGACGATGAGCGCATCGACTTGCGAGAGGTGCTGGAGATCTTCTTCACGATCCATGACCCGACCACGCTGAACCGCCAGGGTTACGACATCGGCACGCAATACCGCTCCGGCATCTACCTGCACGACGTCGCGCAGCGCGAGGTGGCGCAGTCCGCGCTGGACGAAGCCAATGCCGCGCAGGGCGGCCGCGTCGTCACCGAACTGCAGATGGAAGAAAACTACGCGCGCGCCGAGGACTACCACCAGCATTATTTCGCCCGGCATCCCGGCCAGGGTTATTGCGCGGCGGTGGTGGCGCCGAAGCTGGCCAAGTTCCGCAAGACCTTCAAGGCCCGGCTGAAGGCCTGAGCCGGGCGGACTAAGGCGCGAGCCGCTCGCGCAACCAGTCGTCGCCCTGCAGCCGGTAGCGCAGCCGGTCGTGCAAGCGGCTCTTGCGCCCTTGCCAGAACTCCCAGCTGTCGGGCACCAGGCGATAGCCGCCCCAATGGGGTGGGCGCGGCGGGTGCAGCGCGAACTTCAGGCCGTACTTCGCCGCGTTGGCGACGAGCACGGCTCGCGAGTCGATCACCTGGCTTTGCGGCGAGGCCCAGGCGCCAATGCGCGAATCGAGCGGACGGCTGGCAAAGTACTCGTCCGACAGCGCGGACTCAACCTGTTCGACAAGGCCCTCGATGCGCACCACCCGCTCGAGCTCGACCCAATGGAACTGCAGCGCTGCCTGCGCGTTGGCCGCCAGTTCGTGCCCCTTTCGACTCTGATAGTTGGTGTACCAGACGATGCCGCGTGTGTCGCAACCCTTCAGCAGCACGATGCGCGTCGAGGGTCGGCCGTCGGCGCCGACCGTCGCCAATGTCATCGCGGTCGGCTCGGGCAATTCGGCCTGCAATGCCTGCTCGAGCCAGCGCTCGAACTGCTGCAGCGGCAGTGAAGCGCTGGCATCTTCGTCGAGCGCGTCGCGTTCGTAGCTCTTGCGCAGCGCGGCAATGTTCTTGTCCATGACCGCAGTATGACCGTTGCAGGGCCTGCGGACAGGGTGCTTCCCTTACGTGAAAGGCCCTAAGTAAAGCTCCCACTATCTGCGCGACGCGCTGACGGCCATGCTTCGTGCATCGAACGCACCGCAGTGTGCGTCTCCACCAGTTTCACCACGAAAGGGAATGGGCATGCTGTCCCGTCCTACGATCGTCGTGCTGGCCGCAGGGAAGGGCAGTCGATTCAAGGGTTCCGCGCACAAGCTGGAGCAATCCCTCGGTGACCTGAGCGTGCTGGGCAGCAGCTTGCACAATGCCATCGAGAGCCACCTGCCGGTGGTGGTGGTCACCGTCGCCGCGCTGGCGGCCAGTGCCGCGCAGTTGGTGGCGCCGCGCGACGTGGTGATCGTGCCGCAGGACGAGGCCGGCTTCGGCATGGGTTACTCCATCGCGGCCGGTGTGGCCGCGAGCGCCGATTCGCCGGGCTGGCTGCTGCTGCCCGCCGACATGCCGATGGTGCGACCGGCCACGCTGCTGGCGGTGGCCGCGGCGCTGGAGCACCACGCGGTGGCCTATGCCCAGCACCATGGCCGGCGTGGCCATCCAGTGGGCTTCTCCGCCGAACTGTATTCCGAGCTGATACGGCTCACCGGCGATGAGGGTGCCCGCCGCATCGTCGCTCGCTATCCGGCCGTCGGCGTCGATGTCGACGACCCCGGCGTGCTCGTCGACGTGGACACCGAAGCCGATCTGGCCGCACTGCGCCTGCAGGGCCAAGCGGCGCGCGCGCGCCAGGCCGCGGCCGACTGAGCGCGCGTACTGGACGCTGGCGCCGTACCTACAGCCGCGTGACCCGCCCTTCGTCGACCAGCGGACCGTACAGCGCTGCATCGGCAGCGATGCGCTCGCGCAACGCGTTGGGTGTGGAGGGCGTGATCTCGAAGCCGGCCAGTTCGGCACGCTGCCGTACCTCGGCATTGTCCAGGGCGGCGGCGATGTCGCGCTGCAATTGCTCGAGCACCGGCGTCGGCGTGCCGGCCACGGCCACCAGGGCGGCCCAGGGATGCATCGTCAGCGCCGGGCCGCCGGCTTCGGGCAGCGTGGGGATGTCCGGATAGCCGGGCAGCCGCTTCGCAGCGGCCACAGCCAGTGGTCGCACGCGACCGGCCGCGAACAGTCCAGCCATGCTGTTCATGCCGAAGGCCGTGAAATCCACCTCCCCGCTGGCGACCGCAGAGAACAACGCGCCGGCGTCCTTGAAGGGCACGTGCAGCATGCGCAGGCCCGCGGCGCGGGCGAAGCTCTCTATCGCCACGTGGCTGGCATGGCCGTGGCCCAGCGAGCCGTAGCTGATGCTGCCTGGCACCGCACGCGCCGCAGCGAGCAACTCGCCCAGGCTGCGAAAGCGGCTTGCGCCGCCCACCCAGATCAGGAAGGTGGCGCGGAACAGCAGTGTCAGCGGCACCAGATCGCGTGCCGGGTCGTAAGGCAGGCTGGCATGCAGCAGCGGGTTCACCGACAGCGTGGCGGTGTCGGCCAGGAACAGCGTGTGGCCATCGGCGGCCACTCGCCGCACCTCGGCGAAAGCGAGGATGCCCGACGCACCGGGCTTGTTGTCCACCAGCACCGGCTGGCCCCATTGCTGCGACAGCACCTGCGCGACGCTGCGCGCCACCACGTCGGGCCCGATGCCTACCGAGTAGGGCACCACCAGGCGTACCGGGCGCTGCGGAAAGATCGGTGGCTTGTCGGCGGCCCAGGCTTTTCTGCCAACCAAGGGGCCGGCCATGGCGGCCAGTGTCAGCAGGCAGGCGCGGCGTCCTGGTCGATTCGCATGCATCATTCGAAGAACCTACCGAGCAAGGCACCCGCCGAAAGCAGCGCCGCGAACCACAGCTCCAGCCTGAAGGTGCGGAACAACAACTCGTTGAAAGCCAGCCCGCGCGGGCAGCGTACGAAATCACCGCGCAGGCGCCAGGCTGCGGGCAGCAGCAGCAAGGGCAGCAGCAGGGCCGGGGCCGGTGTGCGCAGCGCCATCAGTGGCAGCAGGGCAAAGGGCCCAAGCAGCAGCACGCCATACAGAGCCGTCGAGGCACGCTCGCCAAAGCGCACCGCAAAGGTACTTCGCCCCACCAGCCGGTCGTGGGCCAGGTCGCGATGGTTGTTCACCGCCAGCGCTGCCGCCGCCAGCGCACCGATGGCGACGGAGGCCAGCACCGTGACGGCGCCGACGCTGCCGGTCAGCACCCAGTCCGTGCCGGTGACCGCGATCACGCCGAAGAAGACGAACACCGTCAACTCGCCGAAGGGTGTGTAGGCGATGGGCCTGGGCCCGCCCATGTAGGCCAGTGCCGCCAGCAGCGAGGCCGTGCCGATGGCCAGCACCGGCCAGCCGCGGTAGGCCACCAGGGCCAGCCCGACGGCCAGCGACAGCAGCGCCATCAGCACGATGCCCGCGCGCACATGGCGCACACTGAGCCAGCCCTTGGCGGTGGCGCGCGGCAGCCCGGTGCGCGTGCCGCTGCTGTCGCCACCTCGCACGGTGTAGCCGACGTCGTTCTGCATGTTGGTGATGACCTGCATCAGCAGTGCAGCGGCCAGCACCAGCAAGGCCGCCAGCCAGTCGATGTTGCCGGTGCGCTCAAAGCCCAGGGTCGCGCCGACCAGCACCGGGCTGATGGCCACCAGCAGTGTGCGCGGGCGCACGGCCACGGCCCACGCCGCCAGCGAGCCGCTGCGCACTGCCGGTCCGTCACTCAATGAGGCTCTTTCCGCCGCCATGCTTGCTTCACGCTCCGTGGGTTGACTGACGCCCGGGCCATTGTCTTGGTCGGGCCCGCTCGGCCATTTTGATGCATGTCAACCGGGCGGCGCTGTATCGACGCCTGCCGTCGCCACCTCAGAGCAGGCCATGCGCCGCCGCCAGGGCCATCAGCCGCTGCACTTCGCGGTCGTGCACGCCGCGTTCGCGCAAGGCGTGCGCGGTGGATGCCAAGTATTGCAGCGTGCTGCCGTAGCGGCCGCTGGCGTGGCGCAGTATGTGCAGCATTTGCTCATCGCCCAGCCGGCCCAGGTGGCTCTCACTGCGCCGGCTGAGCGTGAAGGCCAGCGCCCGCACTTCGCCCTGTGCGGTTTGCGCGCGAAGCCAGCGCGGGTCGTAGGTGCCGGTGGGCATTTCGCGGGCCCACAGGCGCTCCAGTTCCGCGTCCGCGCTGTCGCGCTTGAGCCGAAAGACCACGCCGCGGCAGGCACCGCCGGGCAACAGCGCGAACACCAGGCCCGGCTGCTGCGGCGTGCCGCGGTTTACGCGAGAGCGCATCCGCAACGCGCGGTGCCAGCCATGCACCAGCGCACTGCGGTGCTCGGCGGCTTCGAATTCCTGGCGCCAGATGAGTGACGCATAGCCGAAGACCCACAGGTCGCCGCGCCCGCCCCACTGCGCGCGGGTGTGCTGCAGCATGCGCGCCGGGTCGCGGCCGGGCAGCGGCGCAGGCAGGTCTTCAGTCACGGCAAAGGGCTCGTCTCTTGCAAGGGGAATCATGGGCTCGCAGGCTATCATCGCTGCCGCTTGCGCAGCCCGCTTCGACCTTGCGCCCGCACGATCGCCGGGTGCCGCCGCGCCAAGAACTTCCGCATGACTTCTGCTTCCCTTCGCTGCGCCTCGACCCTTGGCCTGGCGGTGCTGTCGCTGGTGCTCGCCGCCGGTGCCAGTGCGGCAACGTCCGATTCGGCGCCGGCGCCGGCGCCGGCGCCGGCGGCGGCCGCTGCCGCCAGCACGCCTGTGGCGCCGGCGAAGCGCCCGCGCATC
>JAHECC010000012.1:40719-44705 GCA_024641965.1 Rubrivivax sp. | reverse complement strand
CCGCGGCGAGGGCCGCCGCCGAAAGGGAAGCCGCCGAGCGCGCCGAGGTCGAGCGCCAGGCCGCCATGACCCGGCTGGCCGAGCAGGCGGCGCGTGCCGAAGCCGAACGCCAGGCTGCCGACGCGCTGGCACACCGCCAGGCAGCGCTGCACGCGGCGAAGCCGGCCGAGCAGACCCTGGTGATGGTGGCGGACGACTCGAAGGTCGTGCGCATCAAGACCGGCCGCCTGCTGGCGCTGCATCAATACCAGGTGTGCTACGCCAACGACGGTCTGGAGGCGGTGCAGCAACTGCAGGCAAACCCGCCGGATGTGATCATCACCGACGTCGAGATGCCCGGCATGGACGGCTTCGAGCTCACGCGGCACATCCGCAACAGCCCGCAGACGGCGCATATCCCGGTGATCATGATCACCGCCGCCGACGACCGGCACCGCGACCAGGCCGACCAGGCCGGCGTGAGCGTGCTGATGGGCAAGCCCTATCCCGACGACGCGCTCATCGCGCACATCCGCCTGGCCCTGGACCAGAGCGCAGCGGCAGCGCAGCGCTGAACGCGCACGCGCTGCTCAGCTGGGCGGCGCCCGCTCGGCCAGCGTGATGCGGTGCAACAGCCTGGCGTGGCCCTGGTAGCCGCCGGTGGCGGCATGGATCACGCAGCGGTTGTCCCACAGCACCAGCATGCCGGTGGACCAACGGTGGCGATAGACGAACGCATCGCGCACCTGGTGCGCGAACAGTTCCATCAGCAATGGCGTGGCCTCGGCCTCGCTCATGCCGTCGATGCCGATCGTGTAGCCGGGGCTGACGTACAGCGCGGCACGGCCGGTTTCGGGGTGCACGCGCGCGATCGGGTGCAACTGCGTGGCCAGCGCACTGTCGTCGTAGCGGATGGCCATCGAGCGGCCCTTGTCCTTCTCGCCGTACATGCCGTCGCGCGCATAGCCGCGCCGCGCTGAATGGATGCCCTGCTTGTCGCGCAGCAAGGCCTGCATCGACTGCGGCAGCGCATCCCAGGCGTCGTATTGATTGGCGAACAAGGTGTCGCCACCGACAGGCGGGATGACGTTGCCGTACAGCACCGTGGCCTGCGGCGGTCGCGCCAGGAAGCTCCAGTCGGAGTGCCAGGTCTCGGCAAAGATCTTCGTCGTCTCGTCGGCATCGCGCCGTACCTGCGCGATGTGCGGATGGCCGGCCACGCTGCCGAAATACGGGTCGGTGCCGAAGGGTCCGATGGTGGCGGCAAAGCGCTCCAGGTCGTCCAGCGACAGCGTCTGCCCGGGAAAGGCCAGCACCTGGTGCCGCAACCACGCCGCACGGATCTCGGCCACCTGCTCGACGTCGAGTCCGCGGCCCAGGTCGATACCCTGCACGCGTGCGCCGCACGGCGCTGGCTGGGGGGTGATGGAAAGTGCCATGGGCTGCTCCTTCGGCGCTGCGGGGTGTCGCCGGCCGGGTTCACAATCGGCGCATGACGATCTTCTATTGGGTGATGGGGGTGCTCATCGTCGGGACCTTGGTGCCCTCGGTGACCTACCTGATTCTCTATGCCGTGACCGGTGAGCCCGCGTGCATGAAGCGCGCGCGCGCGCTGTGGAACTTCTCGCGCGTGCTTGCGTTGCTGGCCGGCAACCTGCTCATCTGGGGGCATGTCATCGTCGGGCTCTGGTCGATCTGGTTCTCCTGAGCGAAGATCTCGCGCCTCAGGCGCTCGCGCTTTCATCGATCGGGCGCAGCACGCGGCACGGGTTGCCGGCCGCGAACACGCCGGCCGGGAGGTCGCGCGTGACGACGCTGCCGGCACCGATCACCGAGCCCGCACCGATCGATACGCCGGGGCAGATGATGGCCCCGCCGCCGACCCAGACGTCGTCGCCGATCGACACCGGCCGGCCGAACTCGAGCCCGCTGCGGCGCTGCGTGGCGCCCAGAGGGTGTGTGGCGGCGTAGATCTGCACCCCTGGCCCGAACAGCGCATTCTTGCCAATCGTGACGCGGCAGACATCGAGGATGACGCAGTTGAAGTTGAAGTAGGCCTTGTCGCCCAGTTCGACGTGGATGCCGTAGTCGCAGTAGAACGGCGGCGTGATGTAGGCCGAAACCGGCTTGCCGAACAGCGCGTCGAGCACGCGCGAGCGGGCCTCCATCGCATCCACCGGCAGCGCATTGAACTCCAGGCACAGCTGTCGCGCGCGGTACCGCTGTGCTACCAGCTCGGCATCGCTGCCGTCGTACAGCTCGCCGGCCAGCATCTTTTCCTTTTCGCTGCGCATGCCGCCGACTCTACATCGACGCAGGCTAGATGGTCGTCGGCGGCGGCGGCGCTGCGCGGGTGTCGCTGTCGCCGCGCGCCAGCCGCACGGTGAAGCCCTTGCCGCTATCGAAACTCAGCGTCAGGCCATGCATCTCGGCAATGCGCCGCACGATCGACAAGCCCAGACCGCTGCCGCCATCCCCCTGGCCGGGCAGACGAAAGAAGCGCGCGCCGAGACGCTGAATCAAGGCCTCGGGCACGCCGGGGCCGGCATCGACCACCTCGATGCCGCTGGCCGACAGGCGCAGCGCGACGGTGCTGCCCGCGGGCGCGTGGCGCAGTGCGTTGTGCAGCAGGTTGCGCAGCATCACGCGCAGCAGCTCCTCGTCACCGCGTTGCGGCCAGGGCGAGGCGCCGTTGTCGGGCCAGTCGCAGGCCAATTCCACACGGCCCACCTCGGCCAGTGGCAGCATCTCGCTGAACAGCGACTCGACCAGTGCCGGCCAGTCGATCGGCGCGGACGCGGCCGTCGCGCCTGCATGCTCCACCCGCGCCAGCGCCAGCATCTGCGTCACCAGTCGCTCCAGGCGGGCGAGACCTGCACCGACCTTTTGCTCGGCCGGCGTCGGCGCGCGGCCCTCGGCCCCAGCCCCAGCCTGCAACGCGTCCCATTGCGCCTGCAGCGCGGCCAGCGGCGTGCGCAATTCATGCGCAGCGTCGGCAGTGAAGCGCCGCTCCTGCTCAAGGCTGCGGCCCATGCGTGCCAGCAGCGTGTTCATCGAGCGCACCACCGGCTGCAACTCAGCCGGCAGCGGCGTGTCGGGCAGCGGCCGCAGGTCCGATGGGGAACGGCCTTCGATGGTCGACGCCAGCTGGCGCAGCGGTGCGAGCGCGGTGCGCACGGCGGCAGTCATCACCAGCAGCAGCACCGGCAGCGTCAGCAGCCAAGGCAGCAACTGCCCCGTAGTCAGCCCGTTGATCAGTTCGCGCCTTTCATGGACCTGGTGGCCGATGGCGACCACGCGGTGCTCCGACTGCAGGTAGTAGATGCGCCAGTCGCGCCGGTCGATCGTGCGATCGACGAAACCCGACACGGCGGGTTCGAAGGGCAGATGGGTGCCCCCGTGCAGCGCCAGCAAGGCTTGGCCATCGCGTTGCCACGCGACGATGGCCATGCGGCTGGGTTGAGCATCGTGTGCCGACGCTGCCGCCTCGGTTGCCGGTGGTGGCAACTGCACCGGCGGCAACGTCAGCACCTGCTGCGCGAGCAACACCAGCTGCGTGTCGAAGAGCTCGTTGACCTCGTGTTGGACGCGATTGCGGTCGAACAGCAGGCCCGCCGTCCAGACCAGCGGCGCGCCGACGAGCAGAAGCACCAACAGGCGGCGTTGCAGCGTCACGGGCCAAGCTCATCGGCCGCGCCCAGCGCATACCCCACGCCGCGCAGGGTGCGCACGATCTTCGGGTGCAGCTTGCGGCGCAGATGGTGCACGTGCACCTCGAGCGCGTTGCTGTCGATCTCTTGCCCGAAGCCGTAGAGCTTGTCGTGCAGCGTGCTCTTCGACAGCACGCGTTGCGGATGGGCCAGCAGCACTTCGAGCAATGTCAGCTCTCGCGGTGACAGCTCCACTGGACGCTCGTGCCAGCTGACGCGCCGCGTGTCGGTCTCGAAGCCGAGCGGTCCGTAGCGCCAAATCGGTTCGGGCCGGCCGTGGCTGCGCCGCAGCAGCGC
>JAHECC010000012.1:0-40619 GCA_024641965.1 Rubrivivax sp. | reverse complement strand
GCGATGCCGACGTTGGCCAGCGCGCCCGCGCTGCAGGCCGCTGCGAAGCTGAGCCAGCCGCGCACCAGTTCCCAGCCGCGCAGCCGCATGTCGCGATAGGTGAAGAGGTTGTTCAGCGCGAAGTTGGAGCTCATCGCCGCCAGCGTGGCCGTGCTTTGCGCGGCGAGGAAGCTCACGCCGAGGCCTTGGTGCATGGTGCCCAGCACCGCCAGGTGAACGCCAAGGCCGAGCGCCCCGACCAGCGAGAAGGCGATGAAGCGGATCGGCAGCAGCCGCCCGAAGAAGCGGTCGAGCAGCATCACGAAAAACTCCCACGCGACGTTGGCGTCGAGCTTGCTCTGGCCGGCGTGGCGCGGGCGGAAGGTGTAGGGCAGCTCGCGCAGGCGCAGCGGCGTGGGCGAGGTGGCGAACAGGTCGAGCAGGATCTTGAAGCCCACGCCGGACAGGCCGGCGCGCACACAGCTTTCGACGCTCTCGCGACGAATCATGAAGAATCCGCTCATCGGGTCGTGCAGTTCGGCCTTCAGCACACGCTGCGCCAGCGCGGTGGCCAGCCGGCTCAGCCGGGCCCGCAATGCCGTCCACTCGCCAATGCTGCCGCCGCCGACGTAGCGACTGCCGACCACCACGTCCACCTGCGGGTCGCGCAGTTCATCGAGCATCAAGGGAAGGCGCGTCTCGTCGTGCTGCAGGTCGGCGTCGATCACCGCGACCAGCGGCGAGGTCGCGGCCAGCATGCCTTCGATGCACGCCGACGCCAGTCCGCGCCGGCCGATGCGCAGCAGCCGGCGCACGCGCGCATCCTGCTGCGCCATCGCCGCCACTCGCTCGCCGGTGTCGTCAGGCGAATCGTCATCGACGAAGATCACCTCCCAGTCGACGCCGGCCAGCGCGGCGGCGAGCCGTGCGCGCAGTTCGACCACATTGGCGGCCTCGTTGAAGGTGGGGACGATGATCGACAGTTGGGGCATGCTCGGTTTCCGGGTCAATCGCTATGAGCCGGGCCGGTGGCCCGTGGTGGATGGCCGTGGTAGCCGCGGCACAGCCAGATCTCGGTGCGCCGCGTACTGCGGCCGAAGGCGCCCGTGTGCACGACCTCGGCGGCTTCGAGCGCGTCGCAGTACGGCACCAGCCGGCCCATGTCCAGGCGTGCCTGGTCCTGGTCGGCGAGCACGAGAATGCCGGTGGCGCCCTTCAGGTCGCGCTGCTGCGGCAGGTAGTCGTACTGCAGTGCCGGTGCGCCAAAGATGTCCTGCGCATAGGTGCGCGGCTGGCCAGGCAGGTGGAAGCGCAGCAGCGAAGCCACCTTGTAGTTCGGCCCGAAGACGAAGGTGCGTTCGCCCCGTGCGTGTCGCGCCGCCTCGATGCGGGCGACATGGTCCGCGGTTTCCTTCCAGCCGCTCCAGCTGTTGAGGTTGCCGACGATCGGCAGCTTGGGCACGGCGAAGACGACGAGCACGCCGAGCAGCAGCAGCAGCGACGAAGCCAGCCCCCGCCGCCACCAGCGCGGCGCGGGGCCGTGCGCCGGCAGCGACGCCACCGCCAGCACGATCAGCGACCACCAGGCCGGCAACAACCAATTGATGCGCACCGGCGAGCGCAGCGCCACCACGGCAAACACCAGCAGTGGCACCGCAGCGCTCAGCCACAGCAGGCGACGCGGCTCGTCGAGCCGGCCGCGAACGGCCGTGTGCCAGCCGCGCGCGAACGCCGCAAGCGCCACCGCGAACAGGAAGGGCGTGACCAGCAGCGCCTGCGTGCCGGCCAGCGACAACAGGTGCATTGGCCTGAACGAGGCCATCTCGCCGATGCGGCGGCTGCCCTGGAAGGCGAAGGACACCCAGTCGTGTTGCGCGTTCCACACCACCACTGGCACGAACACCAGCGCGGCAATGCCCACGGCCAGCCAAGGCCCGGGCCGGCGCAGCCAGTGACGCTGCGCCGGCGACAGCAGCAGGAAGCCCCCGACGACCGGCAGCAGCAGCAGCGCCGAGTACTTGCCGAGCATCGCCAGCCCGGCGAACGCGCCGGCGGCGAGCCACCAGCGACTGTCGCGTGACGCGCAGGCACGCCACACTGCCCAGAGCGTGCCGATCCAACCGAAGAGCAACGGCGCGTCGGGGGTGGGGGCCAGCGCATAGGCCTGGTACAGCAGGCTCAGGTTCAAGGCCAGCAGCGAGCGGAACGCGAGCCGTCGGTCGCCGAAAAGATCGAGCACGAGGCGTGCCCAGAGCAGGTTCCAGCCCAGCGACCAGAGCACCGCGGCGCTCTTGATGCCGAAAACGGTCGAGCCGAAGATCGAGGTGGTGAGTGCGATGCTCCAGCTCGCCAGCGGCGGATGGTCGAAATACGACCAGTCCGGATGCAAGCTCCAGACCCAGTAGTACGCCTCCTGCGGCAGCAGCGGCATGGTGGCCGCGAGCGCCAGATGCAAGAGCGTGAAACCCGCGATCAGTGCGGCTAGCGGGTCGACACGGTCCAACACGGCAATGCGCGGACCGGCGCGAAGGCTGATGAGCATCGGAATTCGTTGGGCGGGCCCTCGTAGGGCAGCGCCAAAGCCGGCGTGGCAGCCGAATGCGTGCGACTGTGCCGGACCCGACTTAAGGGGGCCTTAAGGCCGTCGGGCGGCGAGCTGTCGCGCCGAGCAGTGACGCAATGCCGCAGGGCACGGTTGTGCCGGGCTGCTCAATCCCGTTGCCGGGGCGTCTGTGATTGGCCTGGGGCGCACTTCAGTTCCCCACGACAACAGCGCCTGCTGGCGACGTGGTCCGGTTGGCGGCCACAGTACGCACAGACATGGCGCTACATCGACATCTGCAGCATCGCGCGATAGTCGTCTGCCGTGGCAATGCGCGGATTGGTCTTGTGGCAATGGTCCGCCAGCGCGCCTTCGATGATGCGGTCGAACCAGGCGGGCTCGACGCCCATCGCCGCCAAGCCATTGGGCAGGCCGAGGCGGCGGTTCATCGCCTGGATGGCCTCGGGCAGCTCGTCGCCGCTGGCCAGGTTCATGGCCTGTGCCATGCGCGCCAGACGGCGTTCCTTCACCATCGACTCGGCCGTGGCATTGAAGCGGATCACCGCCGGCAGGAACATTGCATTCAGCGTGCCATGGTGCAGCTTCGGGTTCACGCCGCCGAGCGAATGGCTCAGCGAATGCACGCAGCCCAGGCCTTTCTGGAAGGCCAGCGCGCCCTGCACCGAGGTGCTCATCATCTGCAGCCTCGCGTCGCGGTCGGCGCCGTCGCGCGTGGCGCGCTCGATAAACGCCCAGCCGCGCGCCAGACCGTCGAGCGCGATGCCGTCGGCCGGCGGGTTGAAGGGCGGTGCCATGAAGGTTTCCATGCAATGTGCCAGCGCGTCCATGCCGGTGGCGGCGGTCAGCAGCGGCGGCAGGCCGAGCGTGAGTTCGGGGTCGCAGATTGCGGCGCGCGGCATCAGCGACCAGGAATGGAAACCGAGCTTGCGCCCGTCGTCGACGATGACGATGGCGCCGCGCGCCACCTCGCTGCCGGTGCCGGCGGTGGTGGGCACCGCGATCAGCGGCACCGCGGCATCGCTGATCTTCGGCGAACCGCCTTCGATCGTGGCGTAGGTCTTCAACGGACCGTCGTGGCGTGCGGCAATGGCCGTGCCTTTCGCGCAGTCGATCGACGAACCGCCGCCCACCGCGATCAGCCCATCGCAGCCGTGCTGCCGGAACAGCGCGGTGGCGTCGCGCACTGCGGCTTCGTTCGGGTTTGGCGGCGTGCCGTCGTAGACCGCGCCGCGTTTGTCGGCCGGCAAGGCGTCGAGCAGCATCTGCAGCACGCCAGCGGCACGCACGCCGGCGTCGGTGACGATCAGCGGCTTCCTGATGCCCACACGCTCGCATTCGCCGGCCAGCAGCTTGCGCGCGCCATGTTCGATGTGAATCTGCGTCAGGTAGTTGATCAACGACATGGTGCTTCGACCCTCAGGTAAGTTCGCAGGGCAGGCTCATCCCGTGCCGAACATTGGATGCAGATTGCCGAGCTTGGCGTCGAAGACCTCGTGGCCTTCGTCGATCTGCAGCGTCAGGCCCACCGGCCGTTTGGCCAGCAAGGGCGCGAGTTGCTCGCGCACGGCAGCTGCCAGCGCGTCGCCCATGGCCTTGTGCACGGCGGCGCTGCGGCCCTTGGCCATGCGCACATTGAAGTAGGCAAAGGCGTAGTCGGCCTTGCCGTCGGCTACGGCGTGGTGCGCGGCGGGGTAGGCCAGCACGCGCGTGCCGGCGGTGGGGAAGACCTGCACGCCGTTTTCATCCTTGACGCTGAGCATGGTGTCGGCCAGCTTGCGGCACAGCGCGGGCATGTCGGTTTCGCTGTCGAGTTGCGGTGTGTAGAGGATGACCAGGTGGGGCATGGGGTTGGAGCTTTCAGGGCAGCGGCGGTGGTGCTCCCATTGTGCGGGCATCGGCGCTCGGCTATGGTCGCGGCCAAACCACCCCGAAGGAAGCCGCCCCATGATCGAACAGCAGATCGACATCGCCACCGCCGACGGCGCGATGAACAGTTTCGTCGTCCACCCCGAGGAGGGCGGGCCTTTCCCGGTGGTGCTGTTCTACATGGACGCACCCGGCAAGCGCGAGGAACTGCACGACATGGCGCGGCGCCTGGCGAGCGTGGGCTACTTCGTCGTGCTGCCCAACCTGTACTACCGGCGCACACGCGATTTCTGGCTGCAGGAGCGCACCGAGGCCGCGATGGCGGTGATGTTCACGCACATGCATTCGCTCGACCGCCGCACCAACCACGTCGACACGCAGGCGCTGCTTCAATACGTTGATGGCCACGCCCAGGCCGACACGAATCGGCTGGGTGCGGTGGGTTACTGCATGAGCGGCCCCTTCGTGGTCTGGGCCGGCGTGGACTTCGCGCCGCGCTTCAGATGCATCGCGTCGATCCATGGCGCCAACATGCTCACCGACAGCCCCGACTCGCCCGAGCGCGTGGCCGCGCAGTTGAAGTGCGACAGCTACTTCGCCTGCGCCGAGATCGACAAGTGGGCGCCGCCGGCGCACATCCAGAAGCTGGCGGATTCGCTGGCCAGTGGCCAGGTGCCGCACCGCGTCGAGTGGTACCCGAAGGTCGAGCATGGTTTCGTGTTCCCGCTGCGCGCGGGCATCTACGAACGCGAGGCGGCGGAGCGGCATTGGGAGCGTCTGTTCGCACTCTTCGATCGCACGCTGCGCCGTTAGCGCCGACGCAGGCCCAGCGCCATCACCGCGCCCACCACGAGCAGGCCGCCGGCCACCTGTATTGGCGCGACGCTCTGGCCCAGGATCAGCCAGGCCATGGCCAGCGCCGCCACCGGCTCGACGTTCAGGATCGGCGAGCTGCCGACCACGCCCAGCCGCGGCAGCAGCGTGAACATGATCGTGAAGGCGGTGCCGTAGAGCAGCGTCAGCGCGGCCAGGCCCCACCAGCCGGCAGGCGCATCGGGCCAATGCAAACCGCCCTGGGTGAAGGTGCCGGCCAGCGCGAGCACGCCGACGATGCCCATGGTGAGGGTGGTGCGCACGCGGCCGTCAAGGTCAGCCACCTCATGCTGCGTCAATGCCAGCACCGCGCCGAAGGTGGCGGCGGCGACCACGGCGAATCCCACGCCGGCGCCGATTTCGCCCCAATGCGCCACCGCGCCCAGGCCCGACGCTGCGCCGGCCACGTCCAGCGCCAGCGCCAGCCCGAAGAGGATGATCGGCATGGCCACGAGCGTGGCGCGCGCCGGCCGGTGCCGGTACAGCGCCCAGGCGGCCAGCGCGGTCCACAACGGGTAGGTGTTGAAGGCGAGCAGCGCCAGACCGACGGGGATGCGTGCCACGCTCGAATACAGGCACAGGCTCTGGACGCTGACCAGCAAGCCAATGAGTGGCATGACACGGCGATGCCGTGCACTCAGGCGCATCGGCACCCTGTTAGCCAACACGATCAGCGCCACCACCGCGGCGGTGACCCCGCTGCGCACGGCCACCGCGGTGGCCACGTCCACGCCATGATCCAGCGCGATGCGCGCGGCCACGTGGTTGGCGCCGAACATGCAGGCGATCAGCAGCAGCGTGGCGAAGGCCCGCGGGCTGATGGTCGCGGTCAAGTCGGTGCCGTAGTGGTGAACGAAGGCCTACAGCGCCGCCCGGCGCTCAGGCACAGAGGATCGACACCGCCTTGGTATTCAGATAGGCCTCCAGCGCCTCGCTGCCGCCTTCGCTGCCGTAGCCCGAATCCTTGATGCCGCCGAAGGGCATCTCGACCCAGGGCAGCGCCGGCTGGTTGATCCACAGCATGCCCAGCTCCAGCCGCTGCGCCAGCAGGTGCGCGTTCTTCAGCGAGCGTGTGTAGGCATAGCCGGCCAGGCCGAAAGGCAGGCGGTTCGCCTCGGCGATGGCGTCTTCCAGCCGGTCGAAGCCGCGGATCGCCGCCAGCGGGCCGAAGGGCTCGTTGTTGAAGACGTCGGCCTCCAGCGGCACCTCGTCCAGCACCGTCGGGGCAAAGAAGTTGCCGGTCGCGCCGATGCGTTCGCCGCCGGCGACGACCTTCGCGCCCTTGCTGCGTGCGTCGTCGACGATCGTCGTCATCGCCGTCAGCCGACGCGCATTGGCCAGCGGGCCCATGGTGGTGCCTTCGGCCAGGCCGTCACCGACCTTCAGCGACGTGGCATGCGCGGCCAGCTTCTTGGCGAACTCGGCGCGGATGCTGCTGTGAACCAGGAAGCGCGTCGGCGAGATGCACACCTGCCCGGCGTTGCGGTACTTGGCCGCGCCGGCGCACTTGATGGCCAGATCGATGTCCGCGTCCTCGGCAACGATCACCGGTGCGTGGCCCCCCAGCTCCATGGTCGCGCGTTTCATGTGCGTGCCGGCCATCGCCGCGAGCTGCTTGCCCACCGGTGTCGAGCCGGTGAAGGTGATCTTGCGGATGATCGGGTGCGGGATCAGGTACGAGGAGATCTCGGCCGGGTTGCCGTAGACCAGGCCGATCGCGCCGGCCGGCACGCCGGCATCGATGAAAGCCTGGACCAGCGCCGCCGGCGAGGCCGGGGTTTCCTCGGGCGCCTTGACGATGATCGAACAGCCGGTGGACAAGGCCGCCGACATCTTGCGCACCACCTGGTTGATCGGAAAATTCCAAGGCGTGAAGGCCGCCACCGGGCCCACGGGGGAGCGCAGCACCGTCTGCTGCACCGCCAGCGAGCGCGCCGGCACGACGCGGCCATAGACACGCCGGCCTTCCTCGGCGAACCATTCGATGACCTCGGCCGAGGCCGCCGCTTCGGCCTTGGCCTCGGCCAGCGGCTTGCCCTGCTCCTGCGTCATCAGCGCACCGATGTCGGCGGCGCGCTCGCGCATCAGCGCGGCGGCGCGGCGCATGATTGCGCTGCGCTCCAGCGCCGGTGTGTCGCGCCACAGCGCGAAGCCGCTCTGCGCCGCGGCCAGAGCGCGGTCCAGGTCGGCGATGCCGGCATGGGCCACGCGGCCGATCTCCTTGCCGGTGGCGGGGTTCAGCACCGGCAGCGTCTTGCCGCTCGCGGCGTCGCACCATTGGCCGTCGATCAACAATCGGGTGTCGGGGTAGCTCATGTCGTGCTCGCTCGTGGTTCGGGACAGGGACCGCAGCTTAACCGCGTTGACGACGCGGCGGTCTTCGGCCAGCATCGGTCCCTTCCCCGGCTCGGCCACGGCACCATGCGCGACGTCTATGTCATCGGCACTTCCTGCACGCCCTTCGGCAAGCATGCCGAGCGGTCTTTCCAGGATCTGTCGCGACAAGCCTACCTGGAGGTACTGGCCGACGCCGGCATCACCACGGGCGAAGCGGCACTGATCGAACAGGCCTGGTTCGGCAACTGCGGCATGGGTCAATGGGGGCAAGGCGGTATCCGCGGCCAGGTGGCTTTCACCCCGTTGGTCGAAGAAGGGTTGTTCCCCGAGCGCGTACCGATGATCAACGTCGAAGGCGGCTGTGCCACCGCGTCATTCGCCTTCCACGGCGCGTGGAAGGACATCCTCTCTGGCGACGCCGAGGTCAGCCTCGCGCTGGGTGTGGAGAAGCTGGTCAGCCCCGACGATCCGGCGCGTACGCCGGCGATCTTCGCCACCGGCATCGACCAGCTCGACCCGCAGCGCTGGCACGACTACTACGCGAGGGCAGGTTCACAAGCCGGCAAGACCTTCGACACCGGCCCCGGCCGCACGGTGTTCATGGACACCTATGCGATGCAGGCCGCATGGCATATGCAGCGCCATGGCACGACGCAGCGCCAGATCGCCGCCGGTGCGGCGAAGAACCACCACCACGGCAGCCTGAACCCGAAGGCACAGTACCGCTTCGAATTGACGGTGGACGAAGTGCTGGCAGACCGCGAAGTCAGCTTCCCGCTGACTCGGTCGATGTGTTCGCCGCTGGGCGATGGCGCGGCTGCGGCGATCCTCTGTTCCGGGGCCGCGTTGGCGAACTTCCCGAAATCCGCGCAGAGCCGCGCGGTGCGTGTCCGCGCCAGCACGTTGTCTGGGGGGAAGTACCGGCGGCTCGACGAGCCGGGGCTGTCGCGCATCGCCGCCGACAAGGCCTATGCCCGCTCCGGGCTGAAGCCGGGCGACATGCACCTGGCCGAGGTGCACGATGCGACCTCCTTCTGCGAGCTGTACCAGCTGGAGATGCTGCGCCTGTGTGACGATGGGCAGGGCGGCCGCTTCGTCGAATCGGGCGCCACGTCGCTGGGCGGCAGGTTGCCGGTGAATGTCTCGGGTGGCCTGGTGTCGAAGGGTCACCCGGTCGGTGCGACGGGCCTGTCGATGGTCTACGAGATGTGCCTGCAGTTGCGTGGCGAGGCCGAGGCGCGGCAGGTGAAAGGCGCATCGGTCGGCTTGATCGAGAACGGCGGCGGCGTGATGGGTTTCGACGAAGCCGCCTGCGCGATCCACATTCTCGAGAAGTCGCGATGAACATCGATTTCAAGCCCGACGACCCGGCGACGCTCGCCGACCCCTATGCGCTCTTCACACGCATGCGCGACGAAGATCCGTGCCACTGGAGCCCGCGCCTGAAGAGCTGGGTGCTCACGCGCTACGACGACGTCAAGGCCGTGACGCAGGACGGCATGCTGTCGTCCAACCGGCTCGAGCCCTTCTTCGCCTCTATGCCGGGCGAGGAGGCCAGGAAGATCGGCGACATCGTGCGTTACCTGTCGCTGTGGATGGTCTTCAAGGATCCTCCCGAGCACACGAGGCTGCGCCGGCTGACGTCCAAGGTGCTGCACGCGAAATCGATGCAGGGCATGCGGCCGCAGATCGAAGCCATCGCCGGCTGGCTGCTCGACGGGCTTCAGGGTCAGGAGGAATTCGACTTCATCGCCGAGTTCGCCGGCCCGCTGCCCTGCCTGGTGATCATGGCCATGCTTGGCGTGCCGCGCGAGGACTTGAAGTTAATGAAGCGGCTGTCGGACGACATGGCGCTGTTCATCGGCTCGTCGCGCGTGTCGGCCCAGAAGTACGAAACCGCACAGGCAGCGACGCAACAGATGGCGGCCTACTTCCGCAGCCTGATCGAGACGCGCCGCATCGCACCCGGCGAGGACATGCTGAGCCAGCTGGTGCACCTGCGCGACGGCGACGACGCGTTGAATGACGACGAGCTGGTCGCCACCTGCATCCTGCTGCTCTTTGCCGGCCACGAGACGACGACGAACCACATCGCCAACGGATTGCTGTCGTTGATGCAGTTTCCGCGACAGACGCAGAAACTACGTGACGATCCGTCGCTGATCAACGCTGCGGTCGAAGAGCTGCTGCGCCACGAAGGGCCCTCCGGTGCGCAGGTGCGCGTCGTGATGGTCGAGCATGAGCGCCACGGCAAGACGCTGAAGCCGGGCGACCGGCTGTTCATGATGCTCAATGCCGCGAATCGGGACCCGCGTGCCTATGCCGAACCGGATGTGCTGGACATCGAACGCGACGGCCCCGCGCACCTGAGCTTTGGCTTCGGCGCGCACATCTGCCTGGGCTTTCCGCTGGCGCGCACCGAGGGCCAGGTGGCCTTTCCGGCCGTGCTGCGACGCTATGCCCATATCGAGCCGGCGACCGAAACCCAGCAGTGGCTGAATTCGCTGGTCTTTCGCGGCATGACGGCGCTGCCGGTGCGCGTCAAAGCCGGCTGATGCGAAGCCGCCATTCAGCGCACGGAGAGGCGCGCCGCTGACGGCGCATGGCTGCCCGGAGCGCCAACACGCGGCACCGGCCGGAGCGGGCGGCGAACGTGGGCAATTTCGAATGCAGCTTCTGCCCGCCGCAGCCTACAGTCCGGCCATGAGCGATCACGGCAGCACCGGCACCATGAACACCCCCGACGGCGACATCGACCCGGCAGAGACCCAAGAGTGGCGCGACGCCTTCGATGCCTTGATCGTGGCCGAAGGCCCGCAGCGCGCCCGTTACCTGCTCGACGAACTGGCGCGCCGCGCGCGCAGCCAGCGCGTGGGCTGGACACCGGAACTGAACACGCCCTACGTGAACACCATCGGCGTGGAACAGCAGCCGGTGTTTCCCGGCGACCTCGCGCTGGAAGAACGGCTGTGTTCCTTGATGCGCTGGAACGCGCTGGCCATGGTGGTGCGCGCGAATCACGCCCACGGCGAACTCGGCGGCCACATCGCCAGCTACGCCAGCGCGGCCGACCTGTTCGAGGTGGGCAACAACCACTTCTTCCATGGTCGCACCGATGCGCGTTTCACCGCCGGGCCGCCCCAAGGTGAAACAGCCTCCTCGGGGGGCAGTGCCGCGCACGAAGTGGCAGGCGTCGGGGCGCTACATCTGGGCGACCTGGTCTTCTACCAGCCGCACAGCGCGCCCGGCGTTTATGCCCGCGCCTTCCTCGAGGGCCGCCTGAGCGCCGACGACCTGCTGCACTACCGCCAGGAGCTCACGGCCGCCGCCGGTGGCAAGGCGCGCGGCCTTTGCAGCTACCCGCATCCGTTCCTGATGCCCGACTTCTGGCAGTTCCCCACCGGCTCGATGGGCATCGGCCCGATCAGTTCGATCTATCACGCGCGCTTCATGCGCTACCTGTCGCACCGCGGGCTGCTGGACTGCGATGGGCGCACCGTGTGGGGCGTGTTCGGCGACGGCGAGATGGACGAACCCGAGAGCATGAGCGCACTCACGCTGGCCGCGCGTGAAAGGCTTGACAACCTGGTGTGGGTGGTGAACTGCAACCTGCAGCGCCTGGACGGCCCGGTGCGCGGCAACGGCCGCATCATCGACGAGCTGGAAAAGCTGTTTGCCGGCGCCGGCTGGAACGTGATCAAACTGGTCTGGGGTAGCGACTGGGACGGCCTGTTCGCGCGCGACGCGAGCGGTGCACTCGCACGTGCCTTTGCCAACACGGTGGACGGCCAGATGCAGACCTTCGCCGCCAAGGACGGCCGCTTCAACCGCGACACCTTCTTCGGCCAGAACGAGGAACTGCAGCGCTTGGCCCAGGGCATGACCGACGAACAGATCGACCGCCTGAAGCGCGGTGGTCACGACCTGGTGAAGATCTACGCCGCCTACGCTGCGGCCGCCGCCCACAAGAGCCAGCCCAGCGTGATCCTGGCGCAGACGAAGAAGGGCTACGGCATGGGCGCCGCCGGCCAGGGCCGCATGACCACGCACAGCCAGAAGAACTTCGACGACACCGATCTGATCGCCTTCCGCAACCGCTTCCACCTGCCGTTGACCGACGCGCAGGTGACGAACCTGGACTTCTACAAGCCCGCCGAGGACAGCGCCGAGCTGCAGTATCTGCACCAGAAGCGCCAGCAACTGGGCGGCTATCTGCCAAAGCGCTACACGAGCGCCGAGGTCGTGCCGGTGCCCGATGTGGCGCAGTACGCCCACTTCGCCTTGCAGTCCGGCGGCAAGGAGATGAGCACCACCATGGCTTTCGTGCGTATGCTGGGCGCGCTGCTCAAGGACCCGGCCCTGGGCCCGCGCATCGTGCCCATCGTGGCCGACGAAGCGCGCACCTTCGGCATGGCTAACCTGTTCAAGCAGGTCGGCATCTATTCCAGCGTGGGCCAGCGCTACGCGCCCGAGGATATCGGCTCGGTGCTGTCGTACCGCGAGGCGCTGGACGGCCAGATCCTCGAAGAAGGCATCTCCGAAGCCGGCGCGCTGGCCAGCTGGACGGCCGCGGCCACCAGCTACAGCGTGCATGGCCTGGCGATGCTGCCCTTCTACATCTACTACTCGATGTTCGGCTTCCAGCGTGTGGGCGACCAGATCTGGGCCGCCGCCGACCAGCGCGCCCGCGGCTTCCTGATCGGCGCCACCTCGGGACGCACCACGCTGGGCGGCGAAGGCCTGCAGCACCAGGACGGCAGCAGCCACTTGATCGCCGCGACGATCCCCAACTGCAAGGCCTACGACCCGGCCTATGCGGGAGAGCTCGCCGCGATCATCGACCACGGCATGCGCGAGATGCTGGTCGAGCAGCGCGACGTCTTCTACTACGTCACGACGATGAACGAGAACTACGCCCAGCCCAACCTGCCTGCGGGCGTGGAGGCCGCCATCATCCGCGGTTGCTACAAGCTGGGCCGCTGCGGCAAAGGCGGGGCGCCAGGCAAGGCCGTCACGCTCATGGGCTCCGGCGCGATCCTTACCGAGGTGGTGAAGGCCGCCGAACTGCTGGCCGACCAAGGGCTGAGCGTGCACGTGTTCAGCGTCACCAGCTGGAGCGAACTGGCCCGCGACGGCGCACGGGCGGCGGGCGGCGAAGCCTTCGTGGCGCAGCGGCTGGCCGACAGCGCCGGCCCGGTGGTCGCGGCAACGGACTATGTGCGTGCGGTGCCTGAAAGCGTGCGTGCCTACCTGCCAGAGGGGCGCGGATACATCACGCTCGGCACCGACGGCTTTGGCCGCAGCGACACCCGCGCGGCACTGCGTGCGTTCTTCCGCGTCGATGCGGCAAGCATCGTGCAGGCCGCGCTGAAAGCCTGCCAAGCAGATTGAGCCCCCACGCCCCGCGCTGCTCGCGCAGGCCGAAGGTGGTCGCTTAAGCACCGGCTCCACGGGCCTTTTTGACCCTTTGACGCGCGGGTCCGCCGCCTAGCATCGTGTGGGTGAGGGTGCGCCTGCGTGGCGTACCGCAATGTGCCGCTTGCCCCACCGAGGAATCGCCATGTCCGACCTGTCATCGCCGCCGCTGTCCCTGGTGTCCGTGGACGATGCGCCATGCCCGTCCGAGGCCAGCGAGGCCTTCGCCTGGCCCACGCCGGCCTATGCCTGCTACAGCGCACCGGAACCGATCGGCGACGGCGAGCCGTGTCAGATCGAAGGCATGAATGGTCGGATGATGACCGGCACGCTGCTGGCGATGGACATGGCTGAAGGCGTGGCCAGGGTGAGCATCCCGCCGGCACGTGTTGCGATCCCGCTGCGCTTCGACCAGTTCCGCCGATTGACGCTGACGCGCCCGCTGCCACCCACGGCGTCGGGCGAGGACTCGACCAGCGTGCTGAGCGAACGCCCGGCGGTGGACGTCAAGGTGCACATGAAGGGCAGCGCTTCGCTGGACGGCATGAGCATCGGCCACCTGGAGACCGAGGCCGGGCTGTTCCTGTTTGCACCGGTAGACGCACATGGCAACGTGCTGCGCAACTTCGTGCCGCGTGCCGCCTACGACCACGTCGACATCGGCGCGCCCATCGGCGAGGTGCTGGTGGCCAACAAGGCTGCCACACGGAAGCAGATCGAAGGCGCGCTGGCCGAGCAGCAGCAACTGCGCTCGCAGAAACTCGGCACGATCCTGCTGACCAAGCAGATCGTCAGCGCCGAGGAATTGGAGCGCGCCATCATCGAGCAGGCACGCATGCCGATGGTGCGCATCGGCGAGGCACTGATCGCGCTGGGTTTCATCAACCAGACCCAGCTCGAGACGGCACTGTCCCAACAACGCGAGGACCGCAGCCTGCCGCTGGGCGAACTGCTGGTGCGCCGCGGCCTGGTCTCGCGCCCCGATCTGCAGACCGCGCTGGCGCGCAAGATGGGTTATCCGCTGGTCGACGTGACGCAATTCGCGGCCGAGTCGGAGGCGCTTTCCCGCCTGCCGCACGCGGTGGCCAGCCGGTTGCCGGCGCTGCCGCTGCTGCTGCGCGGCGGGCGACTGGTCGTGGCGGTGGAAGACCCGTCGCGTCCCGAAGTCATCGACGACATCGAGTTCGCCTCGCAGACCAAGGTGGTGCCGGTGCTGGCGCGCGCCAGCCTGCTCAGCGCGGCGGTGCACAAGGCCTACGAACGCATCGGTGTCAACGTCGGCTCCGGCGCCAGCGCCGTGGCGGCCGAATACGAGCCCGAAGAGGCCGGCAAGCTGCTGGCCACGCTGGAACAGCAGCAGCGCAGTGACAGCGGCGACAACGACGAGGCGCCGATCGAGCAGAGCGACAACTCGTTGGTGAGGCTGATCAACTCGATGATCAGCGAAGCCCAGGCCCAGGGCGTGTCGGACATCCACATCGAATGCCAGCCCGGGCGCGAAAAGGTGCGCATCCGCTTCCGCAAGGACGGCTCGCTGCGGCCTTACATGGAGCTGCCGCACACCTACCGCAACGCGATGCTCGCGCGGCTGAAGATCATGTGCGACCTGGACATCAGCGAGCGGCGCAAGCCTCAGGACGGCAAGATCAACTTCGGCAAGTTCCTCGCCGGGGCGCGACTGGAGCTGCGCGTCGCCACCATCCCCACCGCCAACGGCCTGGAAGATGCGGTGTTGCGGCTGCTGTCCTCGGCCAAACCGATCCCGCTGGACAGCCTGGGCCTGAGCCCGACCAACCTGCGCGACATCAAGGCCGCTGCGCAGCGCCCCTACGGCATGCTGCTGTGCGTCGGGCCTACCGGCTCGGGCAAGACGACCACGCTGCATTCGGTGCTGGGCTACATCAACCAGCCCGAACGCAAGATCTGGACGGCCGAGGACCCGATAGAAATCACCCAAGCGGGCATCCGCCAGGTGCAGGTCAACCCGAAGATCGACTGGACCTTCGCCAAGGCGCTGCGCGCCTTCCTGCGTGCCGATCCGGACGTGATCATGGTCGGCGAAATCCGCGACGGTGAGACCGCGAAGATGGCGGTGGAAGCATCGCTCACCGGCCACCTGGTGATGAGCACGCTGCACACCAACAGCGCGGTGGAAACCGTGACCCGGCTGCTCGACATGGGCATGGACCCCTTCAACTTTGCCGATTCGCTGCTCGGCGTGTTGGCGCAGCGCCTGGTGCGCCGGCTGTGCAGCAAGTGCGTCGTGACCGAGGAAGCGACGCCGCTGCAGACCGAGGAACTGATGGCTGATTACCTGCGTGCCTTCGGCGACGCCGCGCACAAGCCGAAGCCAGACGACGTGCTGGTCAGCTGGAAAAAGCGCTTCGGCAAGAACGGCAAGCTGATGCACCACTTCGCCAAGGGTTGCCCGAGCTGCGACGACCTGGGTCTGCGCGGCCGCGCCGCCATTCACGAGTTGCTGGTGGTGACACGCCAGATCCGTCACCTCATACAGACCGGCGCGCGGCCCGACGAGCTGCTTCGCACCGCGCTGTCCGAAGGACTGCACACGCTGCGCCAGGATGGCATCGACAAGGTCTGGGCCGGGATGACGACGATCGAGGAAGTGCGCGCCAGCAGCAACGCCTGAGCGACCATCATCCTGGTCGGTCGTCGCGCGCCGACTGACGGATGCGCTTGCCGGTTCCGTGTAGATTCGTCGCCGCTGGCCCAGGAGATCCTGGGTTTGCTGAAAGGCAGTTCTTGTCCCGGTCGCGGTGTCGCGAATTGATGGACCGATGCGCAGAACTTCGAGACCGACGCATCGACCGGTCCGCGCAGGCGCGTTGGCGTTGCTCGGCTTTCTCGCGGGTTGTGCCGGCGTCCTGCAAGGAACGAACGAACTGGCGGTCCTGCTGGTGGCGACGGGGGCCTCGGTCAGAAGAACATCGGGCCTGACGAGACGGCGAGTACGACCGAGGGTCTCGGCATCGTGGCCGGAACCACGACTGCGCCCTTCACCCAGCACCATCACGAGACCGTGATCTTTCGCTATCGTATTCTCGGCGGCGGCGGCCATCAAGACGTGCTGAGCTCGGGCACCCGCAACAAGCACCACTTCGGCACCCGGTCGTACCTGAACGCAGCGAGACGGACCTGCCGCGCCAGTGCAGCCGCGCAATCGGTTCGCGGCGCTGCGCGACAACTCGATCGAGAAGCAGTTGCTGCCGATCCAAGCCTGGCGATGGCGCGTGTCCTACGAACCCTGCGCGTCGGGAGACTGCGCTGCCGAGAACGCGCTCCGTGCATTGACCGGGGTGTGACGACGATCGAGGAACTGCGCGCGACAATACCGGATTGGCACCGCCAATCGACCGGCGCTTGAAAAGACGGCGAGCCGCCCTCAACTGCTGCGCGCACCGCCATCACAGGCGGCCCAATCCATTGCAGACGACACCACCATGAACAAGCAAACCCTTTCATTCCAGGCCGAGGTCAAGCAGATCCTGCACCTCGTCACCCATTCGCTGTACTCCAACAAGGAGATCTTCCTGCGCGAACTGGTCTCCAACGCGTCGGATGCCTGCGACAAGCTTCGCTTCGAAGCGCTGGACAACGCAGCACTGTTCGAAGGCGCGCCAAATCTTGAAGTGCGCGTGTTCTTCGACAAGGACGCGAAGACGCTGACCATCCGTGACAACGGCATCGGCATGAGTGCCGAGGAAGCCGTGGCGCACCTGGGCACCATCGCCAAGAGCGGCACCAAGGAATTCCTGGCCACACTGGAAGGCGAGAAGAAGAAGGACGCCAACCTGATCGGCCAGTTCGGCGTGGGCTTCTATTCGGGTTTCATCGTCGCCGACCGCATCACCGTGCATTCGCGCCGTGCTGGCGTCAGCGCAGAGGAAGGCGTGAGCTGGAGCAGCGAAGGCGCTGGCGAGTTCGAGGTCGAGGCCATCACCAAGCCCGAACGTGGCACCGACGTCATCCTGCACTTGCGCGAGGGCGAGGAAGAGTTCCTTTCCACCTGGAAGCTGAAGTCGATCATCTCCAAGTATTCCGACCACATCTCACTGCCGATCCTGATGAAGAAGGAAGAGTGGGACAGCGAGAAGAAGGAGCAGGTGGTCAAGGACGAATGGGAGACGGTGAACAAGGCCTCGGCGCTGTGGACGCGCGCGAAAGGCGACATCACCGACGCGCAGTACCAGGAGTTTTACAAGCAGATCAGCTATGACAGCGATCCGCCGCTGGCCTACACCCACAACCGCGTCGAAGGACGCAGCGAATACACGCAGCTGCTGTACATCCCGGCCAAGGCGCCGTTCGACCTGTGGAACCGCGACAAGCGTGGCGGCGTCAAGCTGTACGTCAAGCGGGTGTTCATCATGGACGACGCCGAGGCGCTGATGCCGGTGTACCTGCGCTTCGTCAAGGGCGTGATCGACTCGGCCGACCTGCCACTGAACGTCAGCCGAGAGCTGCTGCAGGAAAGCCGCGATGTGAAGGCCATCCGCGAGGGCTCGACCAAGCGTGTGCTGAGCATGCTCGAATCACTCGCCGACAGTGATGACGCAAGCGAGAAGCAGAAGTACGCCGCCTTCTGGAAGGACTTCGGCTCGGTGCTGAAGGAGGGTCTCGGCGAGGACCATGCCAATGCAGAACGCCTGGCCAAGTTGCTGCGCTTTGCCAGCACGCAGGCCGATGACGGCGTGTCCTTGGCCGACTACGTGTCGCGCATGAAGGAGGGCCAGGAGTCGATCTACTACATCACGGCCGACACCCTGGCCACCGCCAAGAGCAGCCCGCAGCTGGAAGTGTTCCGCAAGAAGGGCATTGAAGTGCTGCTGCTGGTCGACCGTGTCGACGAGTGGATGCTGAGCCACCTCTACGAGTTCGAGGGCAAGAGCCTGCAGAGCGTCGCCAAGGGCGCCTTCGATCTGGGCAAGCTGCAGGACGAAGAAGAGAAGAAGCAGGCCGAAGAAGCCGCCGCCGAGTTCAAGCCGGTGCTGGAGCGGTTGAAGATCGCGCTGAAGGATCGCGCAAAGGATGTGCGCGTGACGACCCGACTGGTCGAATCTGCGGCCTGCATCGTCGTCGAGGAAGGCGACATGAGCGGCCATCTGGCGCGGCTGCTGAAGCAGGCCGGACAGGAAGCGCCGAAATCGCTGCCGACACTGGAAGTCAACGCCGCGCACGCCTTGGTGAAAAGGCTGGAGACGGACGAGCGCTTCGACGACCTGGCGCAGATCATCTTCGACCAGGCGCTGCTTGCCGAAGGCGGCAACCTCGAGGACCCGGCCACCTATGTGCAACGCGTGAACCGGTTGCTGGCGGCCTGAAGGCGACCGGACCTACAGCAACGCGTCCAGCGTCGGCGTCTCGGCCGCGGCACGCAGTTGCTCCTGCAACTGCAGCGCCTGCTGTCCCCAGTAGCCTGAGCTGCCGAAGTCGGGGAAAGCGCGCGGGAAGGCCGGGTCTTCCCAGCGCTGCGCCACCCAGGCGTTGTGACGGATCATGCGCAGCAGGCGCAAGGGTTCGATCAGGCGCAGTTGCGTGCGGTCGAAGTCCATGAACGGGGTATAGCCGCGCAGCAGGTGGCGCAGCTGCGCTGCCTGGGCTTCGGGTTCACCGGACAGCAGCATCCACAGGTCCTGTACCGCCGGTCCGGTGCAGGCGTCGTCCAGGTCGACGACATGGGCACCGCTGTCGCGCCACAACAGATTGCCCGGGTGGCAATCGCCGTGCAGGCGGATGTCGCGTGGCTGCGAGTTGCCGAAAGCCGCGTCAATGCAGGCCAGGGCCGCGTCACAGGCAGCCGCCCAGGACTCGCGCTGGTTGTCGCTGACGAAGCCGCCGTCGTCGAGCAAGGCAATGGCCTCGCGTGCATCGCGTGGTGCATCCAGCCTGCGTCGGTGTGCGAACGAGTGGCGGCCGCCGACAGCATGCAGCCGGCCGATGAAGCCGCCCAGCCGCACCAGCACAGCGTCATCCTCCAATTCGGGCGAACGCCCGGCGCGGCGCTGCGAGATCGAGTAGCGGTGCTCGCCGTGCCCGCCTGCAAGCAGCGCCAACGTGGCCGGGCCGGGTGAAGGCAGCAGGCGCACACCGGGTGCGGCATCGCGCAGCAGACACGGCGCGACCACCGGCACCTCGGCTGCAGCGAGTTCCAGGGCGAAGGCGTGTTCCTCGACGATCTGTGCGTCGCTCCACCGCGCGCGCCTGTAGAACTTGGCGACCACCGCGTCGCCTGCTTCGAGCATCACCTGGAAGACGCGGTTTTCGTAGGAGTTGAGCTGCAGGATGCGGCCGTCGCCTCGAAAGCCCGCGGCATCGAGCGCGTCCAAAACCGCCGACGGTGTCAGGTCGGCGTAGCTGTGCGGGCCGGTCTGCGCAGGCGAAAGCATGCGCCGATGCTACGCGCGCCGCGGTCATCAATGGCGCGTGCCGGGTGGCGAGTTCTTGTCGTCGCTATCTGGAGCGGGCTCGCGCTGCACTGGTGCGTCCGCGTCGCGCACGGTCACACCGCCGCGCAGAATGCTGCCGATGGTGCCGAATTCGCTGGATGTGCCTGAGTCGGACCGGCTCTCGGCGCCAAAGAATGAATCCTGGAAGAAGCCGGAGTCCTGCCAGAGCGCGGAACGCTCACGGCGGCGTGTCGCGACGGTGCTGGACAGCGTGTCACGCGGTGCGCTCGTGCCTGGCGCAGGATGCGGGCCACGCGCCGTGGCGGTGCTCTGCGGCACCAGCAGCTGCAATTCGGGAATCGATGGCAGGTGATCGACGGGGCAGCGCAGGTAGCGCACCCGGCAGGCGGCGAGCACGGATTGTTTGATCTGCAGCACGCGGCGCGAGTTGCCGCGGTCGGTGTCCAGATCGATGGCGGCAAGCACACGGCCGTTGGCGCTGCAGATGGCGTAGGTAATGTGGATCGCGCCCAGCAGTTCGTACCAATAACGCACCTGCTGCGGATCGGTCGGCTGGCAAAAACGGACCAAAGGCAATTTCGACAGCACGATGTGGTGCGGCAGGGCCTCGCGCAGTTGCCGATAGACCCGGCGCTCATCGTTGCTGAAGACCGGCCTGGCGCTCAAGGTCCATTCGGTGGGCAGCGGGGTCGGCTGGGGCCGACGCCCGCGCATCGCAAGGACCACGCCCAGCGCCAGCAACGCCACCACGGCTGCAAGTGCGATGATCCACGGAATTGTCTGCTGCATGTCCCAGGGCAAGGAGGCGATGGGCCGTTACGCAAGTCGCGGCGGCGCATGGCGGTGAAAGCGCGGACGATGCTACCGCGCGAGCGACGATGCGGGACCCCGCGTTTGCAGGTGTCAACCTCATTCCGGGGGGGTGAACCCCGGAACCTACGCCGCGGCTGCTAGCTGAGGCGATCAGCGCTTGCTCAGGCCAGAAAAGAGGTCGTCCACACGATGTGCGTGGCGTTTGAGGCGATAGTCGAGGTCGGCCACACGATCTTCGACGAGGGCTTCAACGTGCGAGGCCAGGCTGTCGGGTGCGAGTTTGACCATAGCCTGAGATTCCGGGCCGTCGCGCTCGATTACGGCGCCCGCATTGCGCACGATGCGCAGCATCGCGGTGTTTTCGCTCAATGCATGCACCAGCAGGCTGTCGATGCCGCGGTTGCGCGCATGCAGTGCCGCATGGTCGAACAGCCGTTCGCCATAACCACGCCCGCGCATCTGCGGCAACACCGAAACGCCAAACTCGGCTGCCGGCCGACCCGTGCCTTCTGTCCCCAGGCAAGCCAGGTGTGCCATTGCCACCAGTTCCAGGCGGCGATTAAAGACGCCGAAGAGCTCGTCACGTTCAAAATCGAGCCGATCCACATAATGGCCGATCTGCATGTCGTTCGCCATGTGACCGAAACGAAGGTAGCGATCACTCTCGCTCAACGCAAGCAAATGAGAAAGAATGCGTGGCCGATGACGTGGTGCGAGCGAGCGTATCGGAACCCATCTGAAACCTCCTTCGCGCTCGGGAGAGGCGTTGTCCGCTGCCTTGCTGCCGCGATCAACCTCGTCGCCAGATTGGCCGGATCGGTCTCGCGGTTGGTTGCTCGCATCCATTGAAAGGAAATGATCAGAAGATAAGTAGTTACCCTGATACTACAAGGAACCTCTGGGTAGGGCTCTCCAAATGAAGGACTCGGCTCGAGCCGCCTAGCTTACGACTCCTCGCTGGCAGTGTATACTCGAGAGCTTTCCCGTTTGCGGCGGGGTGGACAGCCTGCGTGGGCCTTGGCTTGCGCAGCGAGGTGCCGAAACGACCCGAACCGATCTGAGAGGCCGCCTGATACAAGCGGCGCCGAAGGCGGCGGGCGGTGTCCGAACAGCCGTATTGCAGCGTATTGCTCGTCCCGCGGGCCATGCGATTTCCAGCGAGTCCCTCATGAAGACCTTCAGCGCCAAACCGGCCGAAGTGAAGCACGAGTGGTACGTGATTGACGCCACCGACAAGGTGCTCGGACGTGTTGCCAGCGAAGTGGCACTCCGTTTGCGCGGCAAGCACAAGGCCATCTACACGCCTCACGTCGACACCGGCGATTTCATCGTCATCGTCAACGCCGAAAAGATCCGCGTCACCGGCAACAAGGCTGCCGACAAGATGTACTACCGGCATTCAGGCTATCCTGGCGGCATCCATGCCACGTCCTTCAAGGACATGCAGGCGCGCCACCCGGGCCGCGCCATCGAAAAGGCCGTCAAGGGCATGCTGCCCAAGGGCCCGCTCGGTTACGCGATGATCAAGAAGCTCAAGGTCTACGCCGGTGCCACGCACCCGCATACCGCGCAGCAACCCAAGGCGTTGGAACTCTAAGGAACAAGCGATGATCGGTAACTGGAACTACGGCACCGGCCGCCGCAAATCCTCGGTGGCACGGGTGTTCATGAAGAAGGGCAAGGGCCTGATCACCATCAACGGCAAGGCCATCGACGAATACTTCGGTCGGCAGACGTCGATCATGATCGCGCGCCAGCCCTTGCTGCTGACGGCAAACGACGCCGCATTCGACATCAAGGTCAACGTACATGGCGGTGGCGAGTCGGGCCAGGCCGGCGCGGTGCGGCACGGCATCACGCGGGCGCTGATCGACTACGACGTGGCACTCAAGCCCGAGCTGAGCCACGCCGGTTTTGTCACGCGCGACGCGCGCGAAGTCGAGCGCAAGAAGGTCGGCCTGCACGGCGCTCGCCGCCGCAAGCAGTTCAGCAAGCGCTGATCGCGTTCGCCGGGGCGCCGTAAGGGGGGCGCCGGCGCGCCGCGCCGATCATCTCGAAGCTTCGTTCCTGATGCGCTGGAGACTGCTTCGCCGCCGCCTGTCGATCAGCGCGCCGCGAATGATCGTACGCAGCCATCTGCCTTGGCCGCTGCGCTGGGCGCTGGTTGGGCTGAGCCTTGGTTTTTCGGCGGCGATTGCCTTATGGGCCTTCGAAACCGGCAAGGACATTGCCGGACTCGACCGGCCTGCGAAAGACGAACTGGCGCAGTTGCGCGTGGAAGTGGCGGCGCTGCGCAACGAGCGCGACAAGGCGCAGTCGGTAGCGAACACCGCGGAAAGCCTTCTCAAGGCGGGCGAGGTGGCGCAGGAACGCCTGGCCGAGCAGGTGCGACTAGCCGAGGCCGACAATCTCGAACTCAAGGCCGACCTGGGCTTCTTCCAGCGCTTGTTGCCGACCGAGGTCACTCCGGGTGTGACGGTGCGTGCACTGCAGGCCGAACTCAAGGCGCCAGGCAAGACGCGCTATCAACTGCTGGTGATGCAAAACGGCAACTCGAACACCGAATTCGTCGGCCATTACGAGATAGTGTTGGTTGGCACGCTCGATGGGCGGCCCTGGAGCAGCAGGCCTGTGCGCGGTAAAGCGCTGCAGCTGCGCCAATACGCGCGTGTCGAAGGGGTGATCGATCATCCGGAGCATGCCGTGGTACAAACGGTGCAGGTTCGCGTGACCGACCAAAAAGGCCAGTTGGTCGCGGCGCAGACGGCCAAGACATAGGTCGTTGGCACTGCGTGGCGTGCATCACACCGGCTGCAGGAGACAAAACATGTGGTTCATGAAGAAGCGGCCGCCGCCGATCCGCAGCCTGATCTGCGAAGGCTCGGTGGTGAATGGTGAACTGCAGTTCATCGATGGACTGCGCATTGACGGCGTCGTGCATGGCGACGTGGTTGCCGTGGTGGGTGCACCCAGTTTGCTCGTGATCAGCGAAAAAGCCCGCGTACACGGCAAGGTCAAGGCTGAACATGTGATCATCAGCGGTGAGGTTGTGGGCCCGATCCATTGCGCCGAATTGCTTGAACTGCAGCCCAAGGCGCGCATCGTCGGCGATTTGCACTACGGCACGCTGGAGATGCACCACGGCGCCAGTGTCAACGGCGAGTTGAAGTCTTTGAAGTCGGCCGAACGCCCCACACTTAAGCTGGCCGCATCGAACGACAAGCGAGGTCAGGCGCAGGCCGATTGACCGAATTGCATCCAGCCATCTTGCACCCAAAGAAGGAATCGACATGAGCGCAGTTGCCGAGCAGGCCAAAAGCACCGACCAGGAAATGCCTCCGCCGCTGATCTTTACCGACAGCGCAGCCGAGAAGGTGCTCGATCTGGTCACCGAAGAAGGTAATCCCGACCTCAAATTGCGCGTCTTCGTGCAGGGCGGTGGCTGCTCGGGTTTCCAGTACGGCTTCACATTCGATGAAGTCATCAACGAAGACGACACCCAGATGACCAAGAACGGCGTGACGCTGCTCATCGATGCGATGAGCCTGCAGTATCTGGGCGGCGCCGAGATCGACTACAAGGAAGACCTCCAGGGTGCGCAGTTCGTGATCAAGAACCCGAACGCGACCACCACCTGCGGGTGCGGCTCAAGCTTCTCGGCCTGATTCGCTTGGCACCGGTTGGGTGAAAGGGCTGCCTCCGGGCAGCCCTTGGTGCTCTTGGGCGCCGCAGGCGGTGCTGGATTCGTTCACCTCAGCCTGCCGGGTACAACGCCCCCAACAAGCGTGGTCCTCGTGCGCCGGTTACTGCCGCCAGGTTGCCCGGTCGGCGTGAAACAAAGGCCTGCGCCAGCCAGGCGAAAGCGAGCGCTTCGACCTGCTGCGGCGGCAAGCCATGTTCTGCGGTGCTCTGCACGCGGGCGGCTGGCAGCAGGGCAGCGAGGCGTCGCATCAGATCCGAATTGAAGGCGCCACCGCCACACACCAGCAGGCGTCGACTGCCCGGTGCATGTTGGCGCAACGCGCTTGCCGCTGCACCGGCACTGAACTCGGCCAGCGTGGCCTGTACGTCGTTCGCCGCAATCGTGTGTGGCAATCGTGCCAGCATGGCTTCTAGCCACCCCAGATTGAACAGGTCGCGTCCGGTGCTCTTGGGCGGAGCCAGTTGCAGGAAGGGCTCCGTCTGCAGTTCGTGCAGCAGTCCGGCATTGACCTTGCCAGACGCGGCCCAGCGGCCGTCCTCGTCGAACGCCGCGCGCCGGTGGCGCTCGCACCAGGCATCCAGCAGGGCATTGCCTGGCCCACAGTCGAAGCCGAGCACATCGCCGCTTGCGGGCAGCAGACTCAGGTTACCAATTCCGCCCAGATTCAACACCGCCACATCTTCATCGGCGCGGGCGAACAACGCGGCGTGGAGCGCCGGCACCAAAGGAGCACCTTGCCCACCAGCGGCCACGTCGCGGCTGCGGAAATCACAGATCACGTCGATGCCGCACAGCTCCGCCAGCAGCGCGCCGTTCATCAGTTGCAGTGTGTAGCCGTTGCCGTCGAAGGCCTGCGGGCGGTGGCGCACGGTCTGACCATGTGCACCGATCGCGCATACACGGGCGTCGCTACCCTGACAAAGTGCGAACACGACCTGCGCATAGACCCGCATCAAGGCATTCGCCGCCAAGGCGGAATGATGCAGTTCGTCATCACCCCGGCTGTTCAGCCGCAGCAGCAGTTCCTTGAGCTCAGTCGAGAACGGCGCGTGGTGGTGCGCAAGGATGCGAATTGCACCGCGCCCTTCGCCGGCCGCGTCGAGATCGGCCAGAACGCCGTCGACACCGTCCAGCGAGGTGCCGGACATCAAGCCGACATAAAAATTCATGGTAGCAGGGGCAGCAACATGCGGCTGCCGTTCCGCGCGGCGGCTATTCAGCCTGCGTGCGTGTGCCGATCAAGGTTTCGGCAAGACCGAGTTGCACCTGCGCGCTGCGCGACAGTTCGGCAAATTCAGTGCGCGATCGGGCATCGATGGTGACTGTTTCGGAGGCCTTGGCCACACGCAGCGGATCGACGTGCTGATCCTTGACGATGAACTCGAAGTGCAGGTGCGGCCCGGTAGCCCAGCCCGTCGATCCGACCGCACCGACGCGCTGACCTTGTTCGACCGACTGCCCCTTGCGCACATCGATGCGGCTCAGGTGCGCATACAGCGTGCTGCGATCGTTACCGTGCTTGAGCTTCACCACGTTGCCGTAGCCGTTCTGCCAACCGGCAAACTCGACGCGTGCGTCGCCGACTGCACGCACCGGCGTGCCGCGGGGTGCGCCGTAGTCCACGCCACGGTGTGCGCGCATACGCTGCAGAATCGGATGAAAGCGCATCGCGAAGCCAGAGGTCACGCGCGAGAACTCCATCGGGCTGGCCAGGAAGCTGCGCCGCTTGCTTTGACCCTCAAAGTCGAAGTAGGAACCTCGCCCACTTGCGTCCGCAAACCACACCGCCTGGTGTGACTTGCCGTCGTTCACGAACTCGGCCGACAGCACACGGCCCGTCGTGGAGACCCACGTGACCGGCTCACCGTCGGCGGTCAGCGCCTCGTAGACCACGCTGAAGGTGTCGCCCTTGCGCAGTTCACGGTGAAAATCGATGTCGGCGGCGAAGATTTCGGCCACCTGAATAGCCACCGCGTCCGGAATGCTGGCTTCGTCTGTGGCGGCAAACAGCGACGAGCGGATCGTGCCACTGGCTAGCCGCGGCCGGCCGATCAGGGGTGCGATTTCGGCGCGGCTGCTGAAGGCGCCATCCTTGCGTGTGATCGTCAAGCGCGTGAATTGAGGTTGTCGCTGCGCGTTGTCGGGTGCCGCAAAGCGTGCTACCAGTTCGATCAGCGTGCCGTTGGCCGCAGCACGGGCTTGCACCATCTTGCCCGCGCGGCCATCCAGTACACGCCGGGCTGTGTCGTCGACGCGCATGAAGGTCAGTGCGTCGGCATCCGAAACGCCGAGCCGCCGCAGCAGGCTGTCCGCGGAGTCACCGCTGCGCGTCAGGTCGCTGCGCCAGAGTTCCAGATCCTGCTCGGCCAGCGCTTCCAACTGGCCATGCATACCCTGGGGAGCCACGCCGTCGACGACCAAACGTTGCGCCATGACAGCCGGGTCGGGCAGCAACGGTGCCACGCCGAAAGCCGCGGCCGCGAATCCGCCCAGAACTATTACAAAGCCCGTGCTCAGCGCACGCGAGTGGCGCGACATCCAGTGGCTGACAGGCTGAAGATGACGCGCAATGGGTTCCAACGGCATTGGTATCTTGTGCGGATGCGAGCCCGCTTGGATCCATGTGGGGAATCTTGCTGCGCGTTGCGCAACGCCGAACCCGGTATCAGGCCGGCGCGAGCCGTGCAACTAGAATCGCGAAGTACCCATCATTGCTGTGCATCGAGAAGCACAAAAAACAAACGGGGTGCGCAAGTATAACCACCGTTTACGGCAATCGAATACCGGAAATGTACCGATAAGTGAGCCCATGTCCGACACCGCGACTGCCCCCGCCCATCCGGTGACCGAACAGGTGCTCGATGCCATGGCCATTTCGCGCCGTGGCTGCGAGGAACTGCTGCCCGAGTCCGACTGGCTGAAGAAGCTGGCGCGCTCGGCCGAGACAGGCACGCCGCTGCGCGTCAAGCTCGGTCTCGACCCAACCGCGCCGGACATCCACATCGGCCACACCGTGGTGCTGAACAAGATGCGCCAACTGCAGGACCTGGGGCACACGGTGATCTTCCTGATCGGCGATTTCACTTCGATGATCGGTGACCCGTCGGGACGCAACAGCACGCGCCCGGCGCTGACGCGCGAACAGATCGAGGCCAACGCGCAGACCTACTACGCGCAGGCCAGCCTGGTGCTCGACTCCGAGCGCACCGAGATTCGCTACAACAGCGAATGGAGCGATGCACTGGGCGCACGCGGCATGATCCAGCTGGCCTCGCGCTACACGGTGGCGCGGATGCTCGAGCGCGACGACTTCACCAAGCGCTATCGCGAGGGCACGCCGATCAGCGTGCATGAACTGCTCTATCCGCTGATGCAGGGTTACGACTCGGTGGCGCTGAAGAGCGACCTCGAACTCGGCGGCACCGACCAGAAGTTCAACCTGCTGGTGGGCCGCGCGCTGCAGAGCGAATACGGCCAGGAGCCGCAGTGCATCCTGACCATGCCGCTGCTGGAAGGCCTGGACGGCGTCGAGAAGATGTCCAAGAGCAAGGGCAACACCATCGGCATCACCGAGGCGCCGAACACCATGTTCGCCAAGCTGCTGTCGATCAGCGACGACATGATGTGGAAGTACTTCATGCTGCTGTCCTTCCGCAGCGAGGCGCAGATCGAGGCGCTGCGCAACGAGGTGGCGCAAGGGCGCAACCCGAAGCAGGTCAAGGTGCTTCTGGCCAAGGAGATCACCACGCGTTTCCATAGCGCCGCTGCCGCAGAAGCAGCCGAGGCCGATTTCGAGTTGCGCGCGCGCGGCGGCGTGCCGCAGGACATTCCCGAGCTGAGTCTGAGCGGCGCGCCGCTGGCCATCGGCAACCTGCTCAAGCAGGCCAATCTGGCACCGAGCAGCAGCGAGGCGCTGCGCCTGATCGACCAGGGCGGCGTGCGTATCGACGGCACGGTGATCGCCGACCGCGGCCTGAAGCTGCCCGCCGGCGCCTACGTGGTGCAGGTCGGCAAGCGCAAGTTCGCGCGCATCCGCCTGCAGGCATGAATCGCCGGTCTTGCCTGGCCCTGCTCGGCGCACTCGGTGCGGCGACGGCCGGGGCCAACCCGACAAAGCCCGAGTCGGCACGGATCGACAAGCTCATCGCCGCCGTCGGCAAGCGAACCGACATTAGCTTCGTGCGCAACGGCAAGGAATACAACTGCGAACAGGCCGCCGAGTTCCTGCGCGGCAAGCTGAAGTGGAGTCTGGAAAAGGTCTTCACGGTGCAGGACTTCATCGAGCTGGTCGGCACGCGCTCGACCACCAGCGGCGAGATCTATCAGATCAAGCTGGCCGGCGGCCGCACGATGCCCAGCGCCGAATTCCTGCGTCAGGAACTGCTGCGCGTCGACAAGCACTGAAGCCTCCGCGCCTGTGCTGGGGCCGCGGCGAGACAATCGCATCATGCAAGTCAGCGGTTATCTGAAGCTTTCGGTGGCGGTCGCCATTTCGACCATCCTGATGAAGGCCGGCGCCTGGTGGCTCACGGGCTCGGTCAGCCTGCTGTCCGATGCGCTGGAATCGCTGGTGAATCTGGCCGGCGCCAGCTTTGCATTGTTGATGGTCACCGTGGCCGCGCAGCCGGCTGACGACGAGCACCCCTACGGCCACCACAAGGCCGAGTACTTCTCCAGCGGCTTCGAAGGCGGCTTGATCTTGGTGGCTGCGCTGGCCATCGTCTGGGCCGCGGCGCAGCGCTTGATCACGCCACAGCCACTGCAGCAATTGGGTTGGGGCCTGTCGCTGACGGTCCTCAGCTCGGTCGTGAACGCCGCACTGGCCTGGGCCATGCTGCGCAAGGCGCGCGAGGTGCGATCGATGGCCTTGGAAGGCGATGCGCGCCATCTGTTCACCGACGTCTGGACCTCGGCCGGCGTAGTGCTCGGCCTGCTTGCCGTGGTGGCCACCGGCTGGCTCTGGCTCGACCCGCTGGTGGCGATAGCGGTCGCGGCCAATATCGTGCGCGAGGGCCTGTCACTGGTTCGCCGCTCGATCGACGGCCTGATGGACCGTGCGCTCGAACCGCAGGTGCTGGCCGAGATCGAGAAGACGCTCGACGGCTTCAAGCACCCGACGCTGCGCTTCGACCACATCAGCACGCGCCGTGCCGGCGCGCGCCGCTTCGTCGACCTGCACATGCACATGCCCGGCGGCTGGAGCCTGGCGCGCGCGGCGGCATTGCGCACGTCGGTCGAGCAGGCGCTGATGAGCGCGGTGCCGGGCCTGCGCGCCAGCATCCAACTGCTGCCGAGCAACGTCGAAGCCCATGTCGACGACACGCAGGATCACCCGCTGTGATCGCTCTGGTGCAGCGTGTGGCTTCGGCGCGGGTGGAGATTGCCGGTGCCCGCGTCGGCGCCATCGATGCCGGCTTGCTTGTTTTCGTCTGCGCCGAGCCCGCCGACACGGTGAGCCATGCGGAACGTCTCGTCGCCAAGCTGCTGACGCTGCGCATCTTCGGCGACGACGCCGGCAAGATGAACCGCAGCCTGCAGGACATCGGCGGCGGGCTGCTGCTGGTGTCGCAGTTCACGCTCGCCGCCGATACCTCGCGCGGCAACCGGCCGGGCTTTTCCGCTGCGGCGCCGCCCGAACTCGGCCGCGCACTGTTCGACGAGGTGCTGCGCATCGCGCGCGAGCGCCATGCGCCGGTGGCCACCGGTGAGTTTGGCGCCGATATGCAGGTGCATCTGGTCAACGACGGACCGGTCACCGTGCCGCTGCGCTTCGGCTAAGGCGCTCGACGCCTCAGCCGGCCGGCTCGGGGCCCAGCCAGTCCGACAGCCGTGCGCCGACCTGCGCGCCCAAGGCCGTGGCTGCCGCATTGGCGTGCGAGACGACGCCATCATCGAGCGTCGATCGGGCTTCGCCGATGCGTGCGCTGAGGTGCGAAACGCTCACGGCAGCGATACCCTGCGCTTGCAGCAGTGGCAGCGCGGCGATGCCGGCATCGTCCTTGCCCACACCGGCGTCGTTGAACACCGCCAAGCGCACGCCCGCGTCGAGTGCGAAACGTCCGGCACTGAGCCCACCATGCGAGCCGCTGACGACGACGCAGCCGGCACCACGGCCGACCGCCTCGGTGATGCTGTCCAGCACCAGCAACGGGCTGCCCAGTGCAACGAGGCCTCCGGCTGCGGCACCTGGGCACGTTATGCCGGTGGCGCTCATTCGTAGCGGCGCAGATCCTCGATGACCTTGCCGTCGTTGGGCAGACTGTCGGGCGGCAGCAGGCTGACTTCGCCGCGCAGCTTGGTCACGTCGCGCAGCGTCTGCGCCACGGCCTGCGCGAGGCCCTCGGCTTGGGTCCTTGCCTCGACGCGCAGCGTCATGCGGTCATTCGCCATCTCGCCTTCGATCACCAGTCGGGCGCGCTGCAACTCGGGGTGGCGCTTCAGCACCTCGGCCACCTGGCTCGGGTGCACGAACATGCCGCGCACCTTGGCGGTCTGGTCGGCGCGGCCCATCCAGCCCTTGATGCGCGTGTGCGTGCGGCCGGTGGGGCAGGTCCCGGCGAGCACCGCGCTCAGATCGCCGGTGCCGAAGCGTACCAGCGGATAGTCGGGGTTCAGCGCTGTGACCACAACCTCGCCGACTTCGCCTTCGGCGACCGGGTCGCCGGTGCCCGGGCGCACGACCTCGACGATCACGCCCTCGTCCAGGACCATGCCTTCGCGGGTTTCGGTTTCGTAGGCCACCAGGCCGACGTCGGCGGTGCCGTAGCTCTGGTAGGCCTCGATGCCACGCTCGCGCAGCCTGTCGCGCAGTGCCGGCGGGAAGGCTTCGCCGCCGACCGAGGCCTTGCGCAGGTGCGGCAGCTTCAAACCCAACTCGTCGGCCTTTTCCAGCGCAATGCGCAGGAAGCTCGGCGTACCGGCATAGGCCTGAGCGCCCAGTTCGGCCATGGCCTGCAGTTGCAACTCGGTGTTGCCTATACCGCCAGGAAACACGCAGCAGCCGATGGCATGCGCGCCGGTCTCCATCATCGAACCGGCCGGAGTCAGGTGATAGCTGAAACTGTTGTGCACCAGATCGCCGGCACGGAACCCGGCGGCGAAGAGCGCGCGGCCGAAGCGCCAGTAGTCGGCAGCCGAACCTTCGGGTTCGTAGATCGGACCGGGCGACTGGAACACGCGACGTGCCGTGCGCCTGGTACCCAGCGAGCGCCAGCCGATGGCCGAAAAACCGCCGAAGGGGTCAGTCTGGCGTTGCGCCTTCTGGCGCTCGAGCAATTCATGCTTGCGTGTCACCGGCAGTGCGGCCAAGGCGCTGCGCGAATTCACTTGCGCGGCGTCGACCCCGCGCAGGATCTCGCCGAAGGCGGCGGTGGCGAGCGCTGCCGCGATCTGCGCCGGCAGCGCCGCCAGCGTCGCGGCCTCGCGCACGGCCGGGTCCCGAGTTTCCAGCGCGTCGAAGAACTCAGTCATCCCGGTCCCCCCATTGCTGCAGCGCTTTCTTCAACGCGACCACGAAATCGCGAACATCGGCGTTGTGTTTCAATGTTTGCGCTTGCCACTGCACGCCGGTGCGGCTGGGGCGCCTCACGATCGCCGCCGCGATATACACGCCGTCTACCGCCGCGCGCGCGATGGCCAGGCCGCGCCGCTGGAACACGCCTTCACGCTCCGCGAGGCCCAGGTCGCGCAATTCACGCCTGAGACGCTGCAGGCCCTCGTCCGCTTTGAACAGCGGCGCGGCGAACCCGGGCTCATTGCTCATGCTGGGTCACGCCAGCCAGCGCTTGCGGCGCTTGTAGCTCTTCACGTCGCGGAAGCTCTTGCGGTCACCCCCGCCCATGCCCAGGTAGAACTCCTTCACGTCCTCGTTTTCGCGCAGGTCGGCCGCCGCGCCGTCCATGACGATGCGGCCGTTTTCCAGGATGTAGCCGTAGTCGGCATAGCGCAGCGCCATGTTGGTGTTCTGCTCGGCCAGCAGGAACGCCACCTGTTCCTTGGTATTGAGATCCTTGACTATCTCGAACACCTCTTCGACGATTTGCGGCGCCAGGCCCATCGAAGGCTCGTCCAGCAGCACCATCTTCGGATTCGCCATCAGCGCGCGGCCTATGGCGCACATCTGCTGCTCGCCGCCCGAGGTGTAGGCCGCCTGCGAACTACGCCGCGTCTTCAGCCGCGGAAAGTAGTTGTAGACCTTGTCCAGCGTCGCGGCGATCGCACTCTTGCCGTCCTTGCGCGTGTAGGCACCGGTGAGCAGGTTCTCCTCGATCGTCAGGTGCGCGAAGCAGTGGCGGCCTTCCATCACCTGGACCACGCCGCGGTTCACCATGTCCGAGGTGCTGAGCTTCTCGATGCGCTCGCCGCGAAGTTCGATCGAGCCCTTCGTGACATCACCACGCTCACCGCGCAGCAAGTTGCTGACGGCACGCAGCGTGGTCGTCTTGCCGGCGCCGTTGCCGCCCAGCAAGGCCACCACCTTGCCATCGGGCACCTGCAACGACACACCCTTCAGCACGAGGATGACGTGGTTGTAGATGACCTCGATGCCGTTGACGTTGAGCAGTATGTTGTTGGACATGCAGCGATCCAGTGGACTCATCGAAGCGTCGCGAGCGGCGCTTCGATGAGGGCTCCGAAGGAGCCCGCCCCGCATGGCGGGGCTGGGGTACCCACCCACCTCTCCCTCACGGAGGGAGGGGAAGGGGAGGGAGCAGTGTGACCTGCGCTATGCGCAGCATCGAGACGGCCAAGCTAGGCTTGGCAGTCCTCGAGGCTGCGCTTCGGAAGCTTCTTCTCGGTGGCGTACTTCTCGGCGGCCGACTTGACCATCGGCTTGATGATCTGCTCGTCGGCCTGCAGCCAGTCGGAGGTGAAAACCCACTTGCTGCCATCCCAGGTGTGGACACGCGCCCAGGCCGCACCCATGTGGTCGACACAGGATGTGCTGACCGGACGCATCACGCCGGCAAAGCCCAGCGCATCGAGCTTCTTCTGGTCCAGCGCCAAGTTTTCCAGGCCCCAGCGCACCTGCTCGCCGGTCATGACCTTGCCCTTGCCCCAGCGTTCCTGGGCGCGCTTCACACCTTCGACGGCGAGCATCGCCGCCGACACGCCGCGCATGTACAGCACCTGGCCGACCTGGTCTTTCGGGCCGGTACCGTCGCCCTTGGCATACACCTTCGAAAGAATCTCCTTGGTGACCTTGGCGTTCGGCTCGGCGCCGTGCTGCAGCGCCAGCGCGTTGTAGCCCTTGGCGGCGGCACCCACGTCCTTCACGTCAGGCTCGGCACCCGACCACCACACGCCGTACATCTTTTCGCGCGGGTAGCCGGTGGCCACGGCTTCCTTGATCGCGGTGGAGTTCATCACCCCCCAGCCCCACAGGAACACGAAGTCGGGGCGCTGCTGGCGGATCTGCAGCCAGGTGGACTTCTGCTCCACCCCCGGGTGTGTCACCGGCAGCAGCAGCAGTTCGAAGCCGAGCTGTTTGCTGCGCTCCTCGAGCAGTGGAATCGGCTCCTTGCCATAGGGGCTGTCGTGGTAGACCAAGGCGATCTTCTTGCCCTTGAGCTTGTTCAGCCCGCCTTCCTTCTGGCCGACGTACTGCACCAGGATGTCGGCGGCGACCCAGTAGGTGCCGACCAGCGGGAAGTTCCACTTGAAGACCATGCCGTCGGCGCTTTCGCTGCGACCGTAGCCCGAGGTGATCAGCGGGATCTTGTCGCCTGGCGCCTTTTCGGTCAGCGCGAAGGTGATGCCGGTGGACAGCGGCTGGAACACGCTGGCGCCGCCGTTCTTGCCCTTCAGCCGCTCATAACACTCCACGCCCTTGTCGGTGGCGTAGCCGGTCTCGCATTCTTCCCACACCGCCTTCACGCCATTGATGCCGCCAGTGGCGTTGACCAGCTTCATGTAGTCGACATAGCCATCGGCAAAGGGCACGCCGTTGGGCGCGTAGGCGCCGGTGCGGTAGACCAGCACAGGAAAGAATTGCTCCTTCGCCTGCGCATAGGCTGCCGGCGCGGTGACCACGCTACCGATGGCTGCGGCGACGAGCGCCGTAACCGTGATCAGGGATTTGAGTTTCATGTCTGCCTCCAGGAGTGAAAAAGCACTTTGAGGTGCGGTGAGAAACTGATTTCGTTCGGCATGGTTCGTCTCGGTTCTGCGTGACCGCGCTCAATGCGGGAAGGGCCAGAGCCTGAGCTTTTCCTTGCCGATCGACCAAAGCCGCGCCAGGCCATGCGGCTCGACGATGAGGAAGAAGACGATCAGCGAGCCGAAGATCATGAAGGTCAGGTGCGAGGCCAACGCGGTGTCGATGGGGATGTCGAACCAGTACGGCAGGTTGTCCAGCAGGATCGGCAATATCACGATGAAGGCCGCACCGAAAAAGCTGCCCATGATCGAACCGAGGCCACCAATGATGACCATGAACAGCAAGTCGAAGGAGCGGTTGATGTTGAAGGCCGCCGGCTCCCAAGAGCCCAGGTGCACGAAGCCCCACAGCGCCCCGGCCACGCCGACGATGAAGCTGCTGACCGCAAAGGCCGTGAGCTTGGCGTAGACCGGCCGGATGCCGATGACACTGGCGGCCACGTCCATGTCGCGCATGGCCATCCATTCGCGGCCGATGGCGCCGCGCACCAGGTTCTTGGCGAGCAGCGCGAACACGGTGACGAAGGCCAGGCAGAACAGGTACTTGCTCACCGGCGACTGGATCGCGAAGCCCATCACCTTCAGCCCGGCGACGTTGACCGAGCCCGAGGACGAATCGTTGGTGAACCAGTTGATGCGCAGGAAAGCCCAGTCGACGAAGAACTGCGCTGCCAGCGTGGCCACGGCCAGGTACAGCCCCTTGATGCGCAACGAAGGGATGCCGAAGATCACGCCGACGATGGTCGCGAACAGCCCGCCGAGCAGCAGCGAGGCGATCAGCGGCATGCCCTCGATGCGGACCTGGAAGTTGTACGCGGCATAGGCGCCTACCGCCATGAACGCACCGGTGCCCAGGGAGATCTGCCCGCAGTAGCCGACCAGGATGTTCAGGCCTATGGCGGCCAGCGACAGGATCAGGAAGGGGATCATGATGGCCCGAAGCATGTATTCGGAGGCCATCAGCGGCACGACGACGAAGGCCAGCGCGAGCACCAGGCCGATGGCCACACGATCCTGCAGGATCGGGAAGATCTGGTCGTCCGACCGGTAGCTGGTCTTGAACTGGCCGTTTTCGCGATAGAACATTGAGTTTCGTCCGGACGATGATCTTTTAGTTGCGACCCGCTTCGCTTAACTTGCTTCGCAAGTTAGTCTTCTCTGAAAGATCATTGATCGCGTCATACGCGATCAATGATCTTTTCACCGAACAGCCCCTGCGGCCTGAACAGCAGAAACACCAGCGCCAGCACGTAGGCGAACCAGATCTCGATGCCGCCGCCGAAGAACGGGCCGATGTAGATTTCGGACAGCTTCTCGCCCACACCGATGATCAGCCCGCCGATGATCGCGCCGGGTACCGAGGTCAGGCCGCCGAGGATGACCACCGGCAGCGCCTTCAGCGCGATCTGCGACAGCGAGAACTGCACCCCGAGCTTGCTGCCCCAGATGATGCCAGCCACCAGCGCGACGATGCCGGCCACCGACCAGACGATGATCCAGATGCGGTTGAGCGGGATGCCGATCGACTGCGCGGCCTGGTGATCGTCGGCCACCGCGCGCAGCGCGCGCCCGGTGCCGGTCTTCTGGAAGAACAGCGCCAGCACCGCCACCAGCGCGGCGGCCACCAGTGCCGCCACCACGTCTTCCTTGTTGAGCAGGATGCCGCCGGGGAAGACGTTCTCGAACAGGAACACGGGGTCCTTGGGCATGCCCACGTCGATCTTGTAGATGTCGCTGCCGAACACCGTCTGGCCGAAGCCGTCGAGGAAGTAGCTCACGCCCAGCGTGGCCATCAGCAGTGTGATGCCCTCCTGGTTGACGAGCTTGCCGAGCACAAAGCGCTCGATGACGAAGGCCACGCCGACCATCACCAGCGCCGCGGCAACGAAGCCGAGCACGTTGCCGAGAATCTGGCTGTCCATGCCCAGCCAATTCGGAATCCATTCGGCAAAGCGCGCCATCGCCAGCGCCGCGAACAGCACCATCGCGCCCTGTGCGAAATTGAAAACGCCGCTGGCCTTGAAGATCAGCACGAAGCCCAATGCGATCAGCGAATACAGCATGCCGGACATCAGCCCGCCGATCAGTGTTTCAATGAAGAATCCCATGACCTGCCCCTAGTGGCTGGTGCCCAGGTAGGCGCTGATGACGTCCGGATTGGCGCGCACTTCGCCTGGCGTGCCGTCACCGATCTTCTTGCCGTAGTCAAGCACCACGACCCGGTCGCTCAGGTCCATGACCACGCTCATGTCGTGCTCGATGAGCACGATGGTGGTGCCGAATTCGTCGTTCACGTCGAGGATGAAGCGGCTCATGTCCTGCTTTTCCTCGACGTTCATGCCAGCCATCGGCTCGTCGAGCAGCAGCACCTGCGGCTCCATCGCCAGCGCCCGGCCGAGGTCGACACGCTTTTGCAGCCCGTAGGGCATGCGCCCGACCGGCGTCTTGCGGTAGGGCTGGATCTCGAGGAAATCGATGATGTGCTCGACGAACTGGCGCTGCTGTGTTTCCTCGCGCTGCGCCGGACCGATGCGCAGCGCCTGCAGGAACAGGTTGCTCCTCATCTGCAGGTTGCGCCCGGTCATGATGTTGTCGACCACGCTCATGCCCTTGAACAGCGCCAGGTTCTGGAAGGTGCGCGCAATGCCCATCTCGGCCACCTGGCGCGAGTTCATGTTTGAGAAGGTCTTGCCACGGAAGGTGATGGTGCCCTGCTGCGGGTGGTACACGCCGTTGATGCAGTTGAGCATGCTGCTCTTGCCCGCGCCGTTCGGGCCGATGATGGCGCGGATCTCGTGCTCGCAGACGTCGAAGCTGACGCCGGTCAGCGCATTCACGCCGCCGAAGCTGAGGCTGATGTCCTTGACGTCGAGAATGACGTCGCCGTGCTTGCGCTGCGTCATGCTGCCTGCTTCACCGCATCGAACACCTTGGCGTCCATGATCTTCAGGTCGGCCGCGACCATGCCCTTGCGGCCGTCCTCGAAGCTCACTTCGGTCTCGATGTACTGGTTGGCCTTGCCGCCATACATCGCGTCTACCAGGGTCTGGTAGCGTTGGCTGATGTGGCCGCGCTTGACCTTGCGTGTGCGCGTCAGCTCACCGTCGTCGGCATCCAGCTCCTTGTGCAGGATCAGGAAGCGGCTCACCTGGCTGCCGGCCAGCATCGGGTCGGCGGCGAGGTCGGCGTTGACCTTCTCGATGCACTCCAGCACCATCTGGTAGACCTCGGGTTTCTGTGCCAGATCGGTGTAGCCGGCATAGGCCAGGTTGCGCTTCTCGGCCCAGTTGCCGACGGCTTCCATGTCGATGTTGATGAAGGCGCAGACCTTCTCGCGCTTGTCGCCGAAGGCCACCGCCTCCTTCACGAAGGGAAAGAATTTCAGCTTGTTCTCGACGTACTTGGGCGCGAACATTGCGCCGTCGTTGGCGCCGCCGACGATGCGCCCCACGTCCTTGGCGCGGTCGATGATCTTCAGGTGGCCACCTGCATCGAGGAAGCCGGCGTCACCGGTGTGGTACCAGCCGTCGGCGCTCAGCACCTCGGCGGTGGCAGCGGGGTTCTTGTAGTATTCCTTCAACAGGCCCGGCGACTTGATGAGGATCTCGCCGCTGTCGGCGAGCTTGACCTCGACACCCGCGATGGGCACGCCGACGGTGTCGGCCTTGGCCTCGTTGTCGGGCTGCAGGCAAACGAACACTGCGGTCTCTGTGCTGCCGTACAGCTGCTTCAGGTTGATGCCGATAGAACGGTAGAAGGTGAACAGGTCGGGCCCGATGGCCTCGCCGGCGGTGTAGGCCACGCGCACCCGGCTCAGGCCCAGCGAGTTGCGCAGCGGGCCGTAGATGCACAGGTTGCCCAGCGCATAGGCCAGCTTGTCCATCGCGCCGACCGATTTGCCGTCCATCAGCGCCGGGCCGACCTTGCGCGCCACCGCCATGAAACGCTGGAACAGCCACTTCTTCAGCGCGCCGGCGTCCTCCATGCGGATCATCACCGTGGTCAGCATGCCCTCGAACACGCGCGGCGGCGCGAAGTAGTAGGTCGGCCCGATCTCCTTCAGGTCGATGTTCACGGTGCTGGACGACTCGGGGCAGTTGACCACGTAGCCGCACACCAGCCACTGCGCGTAGGAGAAGATGTTCTGTCCGATCCAGGCTGGCGGCAGGTAGGCCAGCACCTCCTCGTTCTCGCCGAGCTTGTCGAAATCGGCGCCGGCCTTGGCGCGGTCGATCAGGCTGAAGTGCGTATGCACCACGCCCTTCGGGTTGCCGGTGGTGCCGGAGGTAAAGAACATCGCCGCCACGTCGTCGGGCTCGCCGAGTGCCACCTGTTCGTCGAAGAACTTCGGGTTCGCGCTGTTGTACCTGCGCCCCGCTTCGACCAACGCGTCCAGCGCGGCCAGTCCCGGCTCGTCGTACTTGCGCAGACCGCGTGGGTCGTCGAACCATATCCGCGCGATCTGCGGGCAGGATTCGCGCAGCTCGAGCATCTTGTCGACCTGCTCCTGGTCCTCGACCACGGCCATCGCGATCTCGGCATTGTTGATCGGGAAGACGTACTCGTTGGCGGCGGCGTCCTGGTACAGCGGCACCGGCACCGCGCCCAGCGATTGCGCCGCCAGCATCACCGCCGACAGGCGCGGCCGGTTCTCGGCCACGACCACGATGTGTTCGCCGCGCTTCAGCCCGGCCTCGGCCAGCCCGCAGGCCAGCTCGCGCACCAACACCGCCAGTGCCGACCAGGACAGGCTTTGCCAGATGCCGAACTCCTTCTCGCGCAGCGCCGGTGCATCGGGCCGACGGGCTGCGTGTTCGAGCATCAACCGCGGAAATGTGGTGCGCACCTCTTCACTCTCCTAGCCCGGGCAACCGGGCGCGCTTGACATTGAAACCGTGGGCGGCAGCCCGCACACGCCCCGGCTCCTCACTGTAGGGCCAAGTTTGACGCCAAGTTGTCGTTGCGACGACAATCTTTGCCACTGACTGATCGGTGTTTTCCCTGAACTTCGAGCATGGATGCCCCCCGAATCCGCGTGCCCGAGCGTCTGCTGGCAAGGGCACGCGCGCTCACCCCGGCCGAGTCCGCCGGCATCGTCTGGCTGCGTGCGCTGCGTGCCGATGAGCGTGAGCGCGCCTTGCACGACCTCAAGGTGGTGCAGGTGCAAACCGGTGAACTGCTGTGCCGCGTGGGCCGGCCGGTGACCTACTGGTTCGGCGTCATCGACGGCCTGCTGAAGATGAGCAACGACAGCGCGATGGGCATACCGATCACCTTCACCGGCATTCCGCCTGGTGGCTGGTTCGGCGAAGGCACGGTGATCAAGAACGAGGCCTATCGCTACAACATCCAGGCGCTGCGCAAGAGCGTGGTCGCCGGCCTGAGCGTGCAGACCTTCCATTGGCTGCTGGACCGCAGCATCGCCTTCAACCGTTTCGTGGCTCAGCAGTTGAACGAGCGCCTCGGCCAGTTCATCAGCGCGCGCGAGATCGACCGCATGACCGACCCCGATGGCCGCGTTGCGCGCAGCCTGGCCGCGCTGTTTCACCCGGTGCTCTATCCCGGTGTGGGCGGCTTGCTGCGTATCACCCAGCAGGAGCTGGGCTACCTGGTCGGGCTGTCGCGCCAACGTGTCAATGAGGCCTTGCAGTCGCTGCAGGCGGCGGGATTGATCCGCGTGGAATACGGTGGCGTGCGTGTGCTCGACCTGGAAGGGCTGCGCGGCTTCGGGCGCGGCTGAAGCCCGCGCTCAGGGATTGCTCACGCCCGAAGCGACATGACCGGCAGGCACATGTGCTGCCGCCAAGGCCACATGCCCGGTCTGGTCGTCGAAGAAGAAGTCGGGCTCGAACTCGCGCAAGAACTCCCCCTTCGGCAGGCCGCCCAGGAACATGGCTTCGTCCACGTCGATGTGCCAATACATCAGCGTGCGCATGGCGCGCTCGTGCGCCGGCGCACTGCGCGCGGTGACCAAGGCGGTGCGGATACGCATGCCGCCAGCCGGCTCATGCTGCAGACGCTGCAAGGCCAGCAGCAGGGGCTTGAACGGCCCGGCCGACAGCGGTCGCGTCGCATGCTCGGTCTCGTGCGCATGGAAGGCCTGCAGCCCGCCCAGTTGGAACACGCGCTCGGCTTCATCGCCGAAAAGTACCGCGTCGCCGTCGAAGGCAATCCGTACTTCATGCGGATGCGCGTCCGAGGCGCGCGCCGCGTTCGGGTACACGCGCGCGGCCGGTACGCCTGCCGCCAGCGCGGCGCGAACGTCGGCCTCGTTGGCCGACAGGAACAGGTTCGCGCGCAGCGGCCGCAGGTAGCGCCAGGGCGGCTCGCCGCGCGTGAACACGCCCCGCTGCACGCTCAGGTCGTAGTGCTGCGCCGAGCGGAACACGCGCAGCCCGGAAACCGGATCGTTGCGCGACAGCATGACCACCTCCACACGCGGCGCGTCGGCGTTGAAGCCGAGCAGCTTGCGCACCAGCGAGAA
>JAHECC010000317.1 GCA_024641965.1 Rubrivivax sp. | reverse complement strand
CTTGCCAAGTCTGGCCAAAGCGCGGCAGATTGCACGGGCACCGGCGATCAGTCCGCCGACTTTCGCGGCCCCGCCAACCGGTGCGCCTCGGTGCAGTAGGCGCCGCGGCTGTCCTCTACCGCGTCGTGGCGCGGCAGGTGCACACCGCAATGGCTGCACTGCACCATGGCCTTGGGCGCATTGCCGGCAGCCTTGCGGCTCGACACCGACGCCTCGCGCGAGCGGCCGCGCAGGAGCAGCCAGCCGACCACGAACACGACGACGATGACGACCAGGTACTTCAGCATGCGCCAGACTCCCTTGGGCTCAGACGCTGCCGCGACCCAGCAGCACTTCCATGACGAAGCGCGAGCCGGCATAGGCCAGCAGCAGCAAGCCAGCACCGGCATAGAGCCAACGGGTGGCACGCCGGCCGCGCCACCCCTGCAGCTTGCGCCCGGCCAGCAACGCCGCGAACACGGCCCAGCCGAGCAGCGAGAAAATCGTCTTGTGATCCCAGCGCCAGTGCTGGACCGTGAGCGTGCCGAGCAGCAAGGCGGCGCTGAGCACCACGAAGCCGGCCTCGACAAAGCGGAAGGTCAGCCGCTCCAATTGCAGCAAGGGCATGCCGAAGGCCCTTGCCGGGCCCGTGGCATGCTGGCGCATTCGCGTTTCCGCCGAGTCGAGCATCGTGGCATGCAGCACGGCAGCACCGAACAGGCCGTAGGAGCCGACGCCGAGCACCCAATGCAGCGGGGCCCAAGGCGAAGCGGCCTGCAAGGGCGCTTCGCCCGGCGAGATCCAGGCCAGCAGCACGGCGGCCGCGCCCATCAGCGCCAGCACGCGCCGCACTCCAGGCGAAGGCACGAGCCGGCTTTCCTGCAGGTGCACCATCAGCACCAGCCACACCGTCAGCGACAGCACCGGCCCGAAACCCAGGTGCGCACCGCCGCCCGGGCGGCCGAGGCCGCTGATGTCCAGCACCAGCAACACGGCATGCAGGGCCACGCCGAGCGCCAGCGCCGCCGGCAGCCGCCTGCCCTGCGCACCGCCGGGAAAGGCCGCCAACGCATAGGCCACCAGGGCGCCCAAAGCCACCAGCCCGACGCCCGGAGACACTGTGGATGCCGTCGATAGAATCATCGACCACAGTGTACTTTCGCGGCCCCGCCACACCGGGCGCCGCAGCGCCGATGGCCTCCACCCTGACCGACCGCCTGTCGCGCCTCGTGAAAACGATGCGCGGCGAAGCCCGCATCACCGAGAGCAACGTGCAGGACATGTTGCGCGAGGTGCGTATGGCCCTGCTCGAGGCCGACGTGGCGCTGCCGGTGGTGCGCGACTTCGTCGCCCGCGTCAAGGACAAGGCGCTGGGCCAGGACGTGGCCGGCTCGCTGTCGCCGGGGCAGGCGCTGGTGGGCATCGTGCACCGCGAGCTCACCGCGACGATGGGCGAGGTGGACGCCAAGGGCGCGCTCAAGCCGGTGGCGGAGCTGAACTTCGCCACCCAGCCGCCGGCGGTGATCCTGATGGCCGGCCTGCAGGGTGCGGGCAAGACCACCACCACCGCCAAGCTGGCCAAGCACCTGATCGAAAAGCGCAAGAAGAAGGTGCTGACCGTCTCGGCCGACGTCTACCGCCCGGCAGCGATCGAGCAGTTGAAGACCGTGACGAAGCAGGCCGGCGCCGAATGGTTCGCCTCGACGCCGGAGCAGAAACCCCGCGACATCGCGCTGGCCGCGATCGACCATGCGCGGCGCCACTATTTCGACGTGCTGCTGGTCGACACCGCTGGCCGCCTGGGCATCGACGAGGCGCTGATGACCGAAATCCGCGAACTGCACGCGGTGCTCAAGCCCATCGAGACGCTGTTCGTCGTGGACGCCATGCAGGGCCAGGACGCCGTCAACACCGCCAAGGCCTTCAAGGATGCGCTGCCCTTGACCGGGGTGGTGCTGACCAAGCTCGACGGCGATGCCCGCGGCGGAGCCGCTCTGTCGGTGCGCCAGGTGACCGGCGCGCCCATCAAGTTCGCCGGCGTGTCCGAGAAGCTCGACGGCCTGGAGGTCTTCGACGCCGAGCGCCATGCCGGGCGCGTGCTCGGCATGGGCGACATCCTGGCGCTGGTCGAGCAGGTGCAGAGCAATGTCGATGTGCGCGCGGCGCAGAAGCTGGCCGACAAGGTGCGCACCGGCGGCGGCTTCGACCTGAACGACTTCCTGGCCCAGTTGTCGCAGATGAAGAACATGGGCGGCCTGGCCGGGCTGGTGGACAAGCTGCCGAGCCAGCTCAGCGCCAAGGCGGCCGGCGCCGACATGGACCGTGCCGAGCGCGACGTGCGGCGCATGGAAGGCATGATCAATTCGATGACCACGCTCGAGCGGCGCAAGCCCGAGCTCATCAAGGCCAGCCGCAAGCGGCGCATCGCCGCCGGTGCCGGCGTGCAGGTACAGGACGTGAACCGCATGCTCAACCAGTTCGAGCAGATGCAGGGCATGATGAAGAAGATGAAGGGCGGCGGCCTGATGAAGATGATGAAGCGCATGGGCGGCGGGGGTGGCGGCATGAACTTCCCGCGCTGAAGCGCCGCCGCGCAGCATTTCTCGTTTTGCGCCGATTCCTGCGCTGGCGGCCCGCTGGCCGAAACGTCTGGATACGAATTTGGCGGCCACGCCGTTGACGCACAGCGGCGCGCGCCCTACGGTCGGGGCTTGTCCAAGCTTCAGACCAACGTCATGGGCCTGTCCGATCCGATCGCCTTGTCCGCCCTGTGCGGCGCGCTGCTGCTGCTGACGCTGCTGGTGTGGCGCCGATTTCGGCAAGGCGCACGCTTTCAGAGCAAGCGGCGCGACACGCTGGACACGGTGGCGGACTGGCAACCCGAGGCCGCACGCGTGCTCACCATCTGCGAGCGCCGCGCCTATGACCTGCTGCGCAATTCGCTGCCCGGCTTCCTGGTGCTGGCGCAGGTGCCGCTGTCGCGCTTCGTGCGCGTGCCTTCGCGGCACTCGCATTCCGAATGGATGCAGCGCGTGGGCGGCCTCAGCGCCGACCTGCTGGTGTGCAACGCCGGCTCGCGCGTGCTGGCAGTGATCGACATCCGACCGGCCGAACAGACCGAGCGCAGCCGCCG
>JAHECC010000123.1 GCA_024641965.1 Rubrivivax sp. | reverse complement strand
GCAACACCGGCCAGGCGTTCTGGCTGCTGAGCCAGGGCGCCAACGGCCGCTGGACCGTGATGGCAAACGAAACCGGCATCGCCGAATTCCTCCCCACCAAGGGGGTCGGCGGCAGGCCCGACATCAGCATCGGCGGGCCGGGTTTGTGCTTTCAGGTGCAGCGCTGGGAATACGAAGGCAAGGCCTGCAAGCGCCCGCGCTGAGCCGCCGGTGGCTCAGGGCTTGACGACACCCAGCGCGATCAGGTCGCGCGCGGCATCGACGATGCTTTCCTCGACCGGCCGCGGCACCCAGCCGAGCGTTGCGCGTGCATGCGACGCATCCAGTTGCCGCACTGCGCCGAGTTCACCGACCACGGCGCGCGCGATCGGATTCAAGCGCGCCATCAGGCGCAGCAACCAATCGGGCACACCCCGCCTCGGCACCTTGTGCGCCTGCGCGCCGAGCCGTGCATGCAGAACCTCGGCAATGTCGCGCAGCTTCAGGAACGGGCCCGAGGCGATGAATCGTTCGCCCGCCATGCCCGGCGCACTCAGCGCGCGCACATGCAGGTCGGCCACGTCGCGCACGTCGACAACACCGAAGCCGATGTCGGGCAGCGCCCGCATCGAGCCGTCGAGCAGCTTGTGCAACACCGTCACCGACGACGAATAGTCGCGGCTCCATAGCGGGCCGAACACCAGCGAGGGGTTGATGCTGCAGAACTCGATGTCGCCGCCTTCGGCTGCCACCCAGTCGCGTGCGGCGCGCTCGGCAATCGTCTTCGACAGGATGTAGGGCGTCAGCCCCGGGAAGGACGGGTCGGTCCAGTCGGCCTCGGTGAATCGGTGCTCGCCGCGACCACGGCCGTAGGCAATCGCCGCCACCGACGAGGTCATGACGAAGCGCTGCACGCCCGCTGCCTTGGCGGCGCGCAGCGCGCGCAAGGCACCGTCGCGCGCCGGCACGATCAGTTCGTCTGGATGTTTGGGCACGCCGCGCGGCAGTGGCGAGGCCAGATGTGCGGCATGCGTGCAGCCGGCCATCGCTTCGGCCCAACCGGCGTCGTGCTGCAGGTCGGCAGCGAAGAAGCGCAGCCGACTGTCGTCGACCGCCAGCAACTGGCGCACCGCGCCTTCCCTGGCCAGGTCGCGCACGGTGCTGTGCACAGTCCAGCCCGCGTTGACCAGTTGGCGGATCAGGAAGCCGGCGATGTAGCCGCTGCCGCCCGAGACGAAGACCGTGCCTGTCATGTCGCTGCTCCCGCTGTCTGCGCCGATTGTCTCAACCCAGGCGCAGCGCCATCACGCCGGCAACGACGATGCCGGTGCCGATGGCACGCTGCAGCCCGAACTTCTCCTTCAGCAGCCAGGTGCCGAGCACGGCGGCGAAGAGCACCGAGGTCTCGCGCAGCGCCGCCACGCTGGCCACCGGCGCGCGTGTCATGGCCCACAACGCGATGGCGTACGAGCCCAGCGATGCGCAGCCACCCACGGCCGCCAGAAGCCAGCGCTGGCGCGCATAGCGCAGCAGCGCACGCCGTTCGCCGCGGCTGCGTTGCAGCCACACGAGCAGCGCATAGGGCAGCCCATCGAGCACGACCAGCAGCAGCACGTAGCGCGCGGCATTGCCCGAGGCGCGCACGCCCAGTCCGTCGACCACGGTGTAGGTGGCGATGATCGCCGCGTTCGCGAAGGCGAAGGCCAGCGCCTTGCCGTGGTGCAGCGTCTCGCCCGGATGCGCCAGCCCGACCAGCGCCACGCCGCAACTGATGCCGACGATGCCGACCCAGGCCGTCGCGCTGGGTGCTTCGCCGATCCACGTCGCGCTGGCCAAGGCCACCAGCAACGGCGCGAAGCCGCGCATGATCGGGTAGGTCAACCCCAGTTCGCCGTGTTTGTAGGCGCCGACCACCGCGATGTAGTAGCCGATGTGGATGACCAGCGACGCGCCGATGAAGGGCCAGCTCCCGGGCTGCGGCAGCCCCAGCCAGAGCAGCAGCGGCAACGCGCCGAGCGCGCCGAGCAGGTGCAGCAGCGCCATGTCCGCCGCCTTGTCGCCGCTGGACTTGACCAGCGCGTTCCAGCCGGCATGCAGCAACGCGCCGCACAGCACCGCCGCAACGATCGGCCAGGTCAGTGCCAAGCAGGCTCTACAACAGGCTGTCGGCGGCGACGTGCGCGTAGCCCAGGGCTTCGGCCACCTCGGCGCAGGTGACCTTGCCCTGGCACACGTTCAGTCCCTCGCGCAGGTACGCATCGTCGCGCATCGCCTGCTGCCAGCCCTTGTCGGCCAGCGCCAGCACGAAGGGCAGCGTGGCGTTGTTCAACGCATAGGTCGAGGTGCGCGGCACGCCGCCGGGCATGTTGGCCACGCAGTAGTGCACCACGCCGTCGACCACATAGGTCGGATCGGCATGCGTGGTGGCATGCGCCGTCTCGACGCAGCCGCCCTGGTCGATGGCCACGTCGACGATGACCGCGCCGCGCTTCATGCGCGGCAGCATGTCGCGCGTCACCAGCTTGGGCGCCGCCGCACCGGGGATCAGCACGCCGCCGATCACCAGGTCGGCGCGCAGCACCTCGCGCTCGACGTTGTCGCGGTTGGAGAACACCGTCATCGCGCGCGCGCCGAGCAGCCGGTCGATGCGGCGCAGCGCGTCGAGGCTGCGGTCCACCACCACCACCTGCGCGCCGGTGCCGACCGCGATCTGCGCCGCGTTGCTGCCGACCACGCCGGCACCGAGGATGACGATGCGCGCCGGCGACACGCCCGGCACGCCACCGAGCAGCACGCCCATGCCGCCATGCGCCTTTTCCAGGCAGTAGGCGCCGGCCTGCACCGCCAGGCGACCGGCCACCTCGGACATCGGCGCCAGCAGCGGCAGTCCGCCGCCGCGCTGCGTGACGGTCTCGTAGGCGATGCACACCGCGTGGCTGGCCACCAATTCGCGGCATTGGTCGGGGTCGGGTGCCAGGTGCAGGTAGGTGAACAGCACTTGCCCGGCGCGCAGCATCGCGCGCTCTACGGCCTGCGGCTCCTTGACCTTGACGACCATCTCAGCGCGCTCGAAGACCTCGGCCGCCGTGGCGGCGATGGTCGCACCCGCCTTGCGGTAGTCGTCGTCCACCGCACCGATGCCGGCACCGGCGCCGGTTTCCACGAGCACCTGATGGCCATGTACCGTCAGTTCGCGCACCGACGACGGCGTCAGGCCGACGCGGTATTCGTGGTTCTTGATCTCCTTGGGGACGCCGATCTGCATGTTGCCTCCTGGGTGGTCGTCACAAGCCGACGCGGCAGCGCGCCGCGATGGCCATGAAATGTGCCAGCGGCGGCGTGGCCGCGCCAGCAGTCTTGGCCAGATCGTCCCACTGCCGCAGCCGCAGCGCGTCGTGCGCACCGCTCTGGGCGATGAAGGCTGCCGCCTGGGCGGCATCGAAGCTGCCACCTTGCAACCGCAGGCTGCGCTGCGAATCGGCCGACAGCGCGTCGTGGTACTCGGGCCGTGTCGCGCACAGGTAGCGCTTGGCGTCCACGTGCAGGCGGATGCCGCCGAGCACACGGTCGCCGAACAGCCCACGCAGGAAGGGCAGCGCGGCATACTGGTGCACGTCGTCCACGCCACGCAGCGTCGGCGTCTCGCCCAGATCCTGCAACAGGTGGCCCAGGTCGTGCAACAGGCTGGCGGTGACCAGTTGATCGTCGGCGCCCTCGCCTTCGGCCAGCGCCGCGGTCTGCAGCGCGTGTTCGAGCTGCGTCACCGGTTCGCCGGCGTACATCTCGCCGCCACGGCGTGCGAACAGGGTTTCGATGTCCTGCAGGCTCAGCATGAACGTCAATGCCGCGCCTCGTCCAGCGCCGCGAGTTGCGAATGGCGCAACCTGGTATCGCTCAACGCGCCGGCCGATTCGAGAATCGGGTAGGCGATCGAGCAGATGTGCGAGTTGATGCGCTTCAGTTCGCTGATCAGGTCCAGGTGCAGCGAACTGGTCTCGATGCTCTGCGCGGTGTTGTCCTGCAGCCGCGCGATGTGATTGGCGGCGTACTCATGTTCCAGGTCGCGGAAACGCGCCTTTTCCTCGAGCAGCTTCTGCGCATCGCGCACGTGGCCGTCGAGGAACACGCTCATCGCCAGGCGCAGATTGGCCAGCAGCCGTTCGTGCAGGTGGTTGATCTCGGCCATGCCGGCTTCGGAAAAACTGCGGCCCTTGCGGATCTTCTTGTCCTCCACGTCCTGCAGCACACGTTCGATGATGTCGCCGATCTGCTCCATGTTGATGGTGAAGCTGACGATGTCGGTCCAGCGCCGGCCCTCGCGATCGGACAGCTCTTCGCGCGAGATCTGCGTCAGGTAGAACTTGATCGCCGAATACAGGTCGTCAACCGTGTCGTCCATGCGGCGCAGGCGCCCGGCCAGCTCGAGATCGTTGTCGCGTATCACCGGCAGCACGCCGCGCAACATGGTCTCGACCATGTCGGCCTGGTGCAGTGCCTCGCGCGCGGCGCAGCTGATGGCCAGCGAGGGCGTGGCCAGCGCCACCGGATCGAGATGGCGCGGGCGGGTGCCGTCGGCATGCTGCGGCGGGTCGGGCAGCCAGCGCTCGACCTGGCGGCCGAGCCGGCCGGTAAGGCCGATGAAGGTGGCGGCCAGCAGCAGGTTGAAGCCCAGGTGGAACAGCACCACCTGCTGGTGCACGCTGGGCACCCACTGCTGCAACAGCACATGGGCGTGCGGCAGCAACGGGATGGCGAGCAACGCGCCCGCGGTCTTGAAGATCAGGTTGCCCAGCGGCAGCCGCCGCACCTGCGGTGTGTCGCCGGCGGTGGCGACCATGGCCAGCAAGCCGCCCCCGAGGTTGGCACCGAGCACCAGGCCGAGCGCCACGCCCGCCGGCAGCATGCCCGACGCCGCCAGCGTGGCGGTGAGCAGCACGACCGCCAGGCTGGAATAACACAGCACCGTCAGCACGGCACCGACGATGATGTCGAGCAGCACTTCATTGGGCAAGGCCAGCAGCAGCGCCCGCACCGCCGGCGATTCGGTCAGCGGCTTGGTGGCGCCGACGATCAGCTGCAAGGCCAGCGTGATCAACCCCAGGCCGATGAGCACCCGCCCGACGCGCCCGGCACCGCCGTTCTGTCGCGCCACGAACAACACCACGCCGCTGAAGATGAGCAGCGGCGACAACCACGACAGGTCGAAGGAATAGACCACCACCATCAGCGCCGTGCCGACATCGGCGCCGAGCATCACCGCCAGCGCCGCGCCGGTGCCGACCAGCCCCTTGCCGACGAAGGAAGCGACGATCAGGCAGGTGGCGGTGCTGGACTGCACCAGACTGGTCACGCCCAGGCCGGCGAGCAGCGACTTGAAGCGGTTGGCGAAGCTGGCGGCGAGCACGCGCCGCAGGTTCTCGCCGAACACACGCAGCATGCCGGTACGCACCATGTGCGTGCCCCACACCAACAGGGCGATGGCGGCCAGCAGATTGAGTAAATGCAGCAAGTCGGATTACCAGGGCAACGAGTAGGTCTTGATGTTGGTGAAGCTCTTGAAGGTCTCCTGCACACCTTCCTTGTAGCCCAGGCCCGAATCCTTGATGCCGCCAAAGGGCGTCAGCTCCAAGCGGTATCCAGGCACCTCCCAGATGTTGACCGAGCCCACCACCAGCTGCTTCACGAACCAGGTGATGTCGTCGAGCCTCTGCGTGCACACGCCGCTGCTCAGCCCATAGTCGGTTCCGTTGACGATGCGCGCCGCTTCTTCCCTGTCCTTGAAAGTGATGACCGGCGACACCGGGCCGAAGGTCTCGTACTTGACCACCGGCATCTGCGGGTCGACGCGGTCGAGCAGCGTCGGTGAATACGATGCGCCGCGGCGCTGGTTGCCGTGCAGCAGCCGCGCGCCGGCGCCCACCGCGTCGTTGACCAGTGTCTCGAAGCGCGCGGCCGCCTCCTCGTCGATGACCGTGCCCATGTCCACCGTCGCATCGAGCGGGTCACCATAGGTCCAGGCGCGGGTCTTGGCCAGCAGCGCTTCGGTAAAGGCACCTGCGATCTTCTGATGCACGAGGATGCGCTTGACCGCGGTGCAGCGCTGGCCGGAGTTCTTGTACGAGCCCGAGGCCGCCAGCTCGGCGGCCTTTTCGGGGTCGGCATCGTCCATCACGATCAGCGGGTCGTTGCCGCCGAGTTCGAGCACGGTGCGCTTGTAGACGGCCTTGGCGGCGATGTACTTGCCGATGGGCACACCGCCGGTGAAGGTGACCAGGTCGATGTGCTCGTGAGTCAGCAGTTCGTCGGCGATCTCACCCGGGTCGCCGGTGAGCACCTGCAGCATCTCGGGCGGCAGCCCGGCTTCGTAGAGGATGTCGGCCAGCGCGAAGGCCGCCAGCGGCGTCTTCTCGGTGGGTTTCAACACCATGCGGTTGTTGGTCGCCACACTCGGCGCCACCTTGTGGATCACCTGGTTCAGCGGGTGGTTGAAGGGCGTGATGGCACTGATCACGCCTTGCAGCGGCTCGCGCAGCGTGTACACCTTGCGCGACTTGCCGTGATGCGTCAGGTCGCACGAGAACACCTGCCCGTCGTCGACCAGCGCCTGGTTGGCGGCAAAGAGCAGCACGTCGGACGCGCGACCCACCTCGTACATCGAATCCTTCAGGCACAGCCCCGATTCCAGCGTGATCAGCCGCGCCAGCGCGTCCTTGCGCGAGGCGATGATCTCGCCGGCGCGCATCAGGATCTTGTAGCGTTCGTAGCGCGTCAGCGTCGGCTTGTACTGGTACGCGATCTTCAGCGCACGCCGCACGTCCTCGACCGTGGCCTTCGCAACGGTGGCGATCACTTCGCCGGTCCACGGGTAGCGCACGTCGATCGTGCGCTCGCGGTAAACCTTCTCGCCGCCGATGCGCAGGCCTTCTCGCAGCGGGCTGTCGATGACGGGCTGGGGCTTCATGCGGATGTCCTCGTGCCGTTCAAGGCGTAGTCGAACACCTGCCAGCTCTTCGGCGTGGCGGTGGCGGCCTTCAGCCGGTATGCCTCGTTCAGCGGCACGCTGACAATGATCGGCACCTTGGCCTCGGACACGCCGCCGTGCGTGCGCAGCCGGTGCCCGGCCAGGCCAGACAGATCGTGATCGGCGGCGCGTGCGCCGATGCAGGTGCCGGCGTCGGAAACCACCACCACGTCGGCCTCGCGGTCCGCCGGCAGGTCGTACAGCGTGCAGGCCGTCGACTTGTCGAGCACCGCTTCGATGCCGGGCAGGCCGACGATCGCCGCCATCACCTGCTGCACTGTCGCCTTGCCGCGCAGCCACACGCGCACGAAGCCGCCGAGCGCGCCATGGTGGGCGACGAAGGCGTCGGTGATCGGGCACACCACCTTGACGTCGTCCTTGCCGAACTTGTCGTCGAGCAGGTCCTGCAGCCAGACCACGTTCGGCTCGCCGGCGGCGTCGGACTTGTCGTTCATGCCGTGGTCGGCGGTGAGCACGACGATCGCGCCGAGCGCTTCGAGGCGGCCGAAGCGTTGGTCCAGCGCCTGGTAGAAGCGTTTGGCCTCGGCCTCGTCCGGTGCGTACTTGTGCTGCACGTAGTCGGTCAGCGACAGGAACATCAGGTCGCGATGCGCCGCCTCCAGCAGCTTGATGCCGGCATCGAGCACGAACAGCGACAGCTCCATCGAGTACATGCCGGGCAGCGGCTGGCCGACCAGTTCGAGCACGCCTTCGATGCCGTTCTCGGCCAGCGTGCAGCGGTCGGCATGCTCGGACGAGAAGCTGACATTGCCGCGACGCAGGTCCAGGTTCTTGCCCAGCTGGCGACGCAGCTTGTCCTTGGCGGTGATGCTCACCACCTTGGCGCCGGCCTCGGCGAACCTGGCCAGGATGGTGTCGCCGCGCAGCAGCTCCGGGCCGGTCATGACCACCGCCTGTCCGGTCGCCACGTCGAGGTAGTAGTTGCCGGAGATGCCGTGCTTCGACGCTGGCGTGCCGGTGATGATCGACATGTTGTTCGGGCAGGTGAAGCTGGGCACGGTGCCGTCGGCCACGGTGGCGAAGCCCTGCGTCATGAAACGCCGGATGTTCGGGATGGCGCCGTCGGCCAGCAGTTGCCGCAGGTAAGCCGGGTCACCGCCGTCGATGCAAACCACCACCACCGGCCGTGTCGGCCAGTGGTAGCGCAAGCCGTTGGCGCTGACGGTGTCGGGTCGCGATGCTGAATTCATGTGGATGCGGGCTTGGGTTGAATGTCACGCTCTGGCCGACGCGCGGCACGCGGGCTGCGCAACGCGGCGTGCAGCCGCTCGCGGCTGTCGATCACGTGTTCGAAGAGCAGGCGTTCGGCCAGTTCGCCGTCGCCCTGCGCAACGGCGTCGACGATGGCCTCATGGTCGCGTGTCGAGACCGGAATGTGCTCGGCATTGCGGGCCAGCGTCTCGCGGCGGAACAGGTTCAGCTGGTTGACGACGCGCCGGTAGTTGTCGCGCAACGCGGCATTGCCGGCGGCTTCGGACAGCAGGTCGTGGAATTCGAGGTTCAGCGGGAAGTAGGCGTCGACGTCATGCGCGCGTCCGGCGGCGTGCATGCGCTTGACGATGTCGCGCAGCCGCTGCAGCTCGGCCGGACGGATGCGCTGCGCCGCCAGCCGGCCGATCAGTCCGTCGAGCGCGGCGCGCACCTCGTAGATCTCGTCGGCCTCGTGCAGCGACAACTGCCGCACGAACACGCCGCGGTTCTTTTCGGTGCGCACCAGCCCGCTTTGTTCCAGCGCGCGGAAGGCTTCGCGCACCGGCCCGCGCGAGACGTGCAGCGTCGCCGCGATGTCCGCTTCGTTGAGCTTGGCGCCGATGGGCAGTTCGCCGGCAACGATCTGGCGCTGCAGTTCGCGCTGCACCACCGTGGTCAGCGAGTGGCTCTGCAGCAGTTCGATGGTGGCGTTGCCTGCGGAAGCGGGCGCGCCGGGCAAATCCTGATCAACGACGCTCATTTGCGATTTGACGGGTCCAAGCCTGCATTCGACTGTACGGAATGCAGATTGTCAACAATTTACCGAAGCAACCAGAGGCCTTCCCGGCAGGCCGGTGGGCCATAGCGCCGTAGCCTGCTCGGGTTGACGCCAATAGGCGCCGACTGTAGATTGTCAACAATCAGCGGCAGCGGTCGACACGTCGCCTGCACAGTCGCCGCAGCGCCATCAAACTGCCATATGCTGCGCCTCGAAACTTCTCCACACCCCCACAGGAGCGCCAACACATGAAGTTCATATTCGCAAAAGCCGCCGTGCTGACCGCTTTCGCCTTGTCGGCGGGTTTGGGCTGGGCACAGGGCAAGACCCAGCTGCTGGTCTACACCGCGCTGGAAACCGACCAACTCAAGGCCTACCAGGAGGCCTTCAACAAGGTCGAACCGAACATCGAGATCAAGTGGGTGCGCGACTCCACCGGCGTCATCACCGCCAAGCTGCTGGCCGAGAAGTCCAATCCGCAGGCCGACGTGGTGATGGGCGTGGCGGCGTCGAGCCTGGCGCTGTTGAACAACCAGGGCATGCTGGTGCCCTTTGCGCCGCTGAATCTGGATGCGATCATGAGCCAGTACCGCGACAAGAAGAACCCGCCCGCCTGGTTCGGCATGGACGTGTGGGGCGCGACGGTGTGCTTCAACACCATCGAGGCGAAGAAGAAGAACATCCCGGTGCCCGAGACTTGGAAGGACCTGACCAAACCGGTCTACAAGGGCCAGATCGTCATGCCCAACCCGGCCAGCTCGGGCACCGGCTTCTTCGACGTCACCGCGTGGCTGACGCTGTTCGGCGACGACAACGGCAAGGGCGGCGGCTGGAAGTACATGGACGCACTGCACGAGAACATCGCGCAGTACACGCACTCCGGCAGCAAGCCGTGCAACATGGCGGCGGCCGGCGAGTACGTGGTCGGCATCAGCTTCGAGTACCGCGCCAATTCGAACAAGTCGAAGGGCGCGCCGATCGAGCTGGTGTTCCCGAAGGAGGGCCTGGGCTGGGACCTGGAGGCCTTCGCGATCCACAAGGGCACGAAGAACATGGCCGCGGCGCAGAAGCTGGCCAACTGGGCAGCGAGCAAGGACGCGATGCTGCTGTACGGCAAGAACTTCGCCATCACCGCGCAGCCGGGCGTGGCCGCGCCGCTGGCCAACGTACCGAAGGACTATGAGCAGCGCCTGGTGAAGATGGACTTCGCCTGGGCCGCCGACAACCGCGAGCGCATCCTCGCCGAGTGGAACAAGCGCTACAGCGCGAAGAGCGAGCCAAAGAAATAAAGATGAGCGCCGCGCCAGACACCGGCGCGTCGCCCTTTCTGCGGCTGGCCGGCATCCGCAAGGAGTTCGGCAGCTTCGTCGCGCTGCAGGGCGTGGACCTGGAGATCGCACAGGGCGAATTCGTCTGCTTCCTCGGCCCTTCGGGTTGCGGCAAGACGACGATCCTGCGCATCATCGCCGGGCTTGAGGCGCAGACCGCCGGGCGCATCGAGTTGCGCGGCAAGGACATCTCCACCCTGCCGCCGGCGCAGCGCGACTACGGCATCGTGTTCCAGTCCTACGCGCTGTTCCCCAACCTGAACGTCGCCGACAACGTCGCCTACGGGCTGGTGAATCGACGATTGCCGCGCGCCGAGGTGCGCCAGCGCGTCGAAGAACTGCTGAAGCTCGTCGGCCTGCCGGGCAGCGAGAAGAAATATCCGGCGCAACTGTCGGGCGGGCAGCAGCAGCGCATCGCGCTGGCGCGTGCGCTGGCCACGTCGCCGGGCCTGCTGCTGCTGGACGAGCCGCTGTCGGCGCTGGACGCCACGGTACGTGTACACCTGCGCCAGGAAATCCGCGCGCTGCAGCGCCAACTGGGCGTGACGACGATCATGGTCACGCACGACCAGGAAGAAGCGCTGGCGGTGGCCGACCGCATCGTCGTCATGAACCAGGGTGTGATCGAGCAGGTGGGCTCGCCACGCGAGGTCTATCGCCACCCGGCCACGGCCTTCGTCGCCGATTTTGTCGGCCGCATCAACGCGCTGCCGGGCACGCTGGCCGGCGCCAACAGCGTGCACTTCGGCGGCACGCCCTTCGAGTGCCTGCACGAGGGCGTGGCAGGCAGTGAAGTGACGATCTACCTGCGGCCGGAGGATGTGTTGGCGCAGCCGATCGCAGCGGGTGACGCGAATGTGTTCGACGCCCGCATCGACAAGATCGAATTCCTCGGCTCCTACTGCCTGGTGCAGGTCAGCGCCGAGGCCTTGAAGCACCGGCCGCTGAGCGTGACGCTGTCGCTGAATTTCCTCACCGAGCAGCAACTCGAGGTCGGCAGCCAACTGCCGCTGCGGCTGCTGCCCGAGCGCATGCACATCTTCGGCTGAAGGCTCAGTGCCGTGAGTTCGGCCACCCTGCCCTTACCGCGCCAGCTCCGGCTGCGCGTGCACTGGACCGAGCGCATCGCCCACGCGTCGTTGCTGGGCGTGGCGCTGGTGCTGCTGGCCTTCCTGGCGGCGCCGCTCGCGGCGATCGGACTGAAGTCGCTGCAGGATGGCAGCGAGAATTTCGTCGGGCTGAAGAACTTCATCGACTACGCGCGCACGCCGGCGTTGCTCGACTCGCTGTGGAACAGCCTGTGGGTGTCGGCGGTGGTCACGCTGGTCACGGTACCGGCGGCCTTCGGCTTCGCCTACGCGCTGACACGCAGCCGCATGCCAATGAAGAAGCTGGCGCGCGGCGTCACGCTGATCCCGCTGCTGGCGCCATCGTTGCTGTCGGCCATCTCGCTGATCTACTGGTTCGGCAACCAGGGCGTGCTGAAGGACCTGCTCACCGCCGTCGG
>JAHECC010000122.1 GCA_024641965.1 Rubrivivax sp. | reverse complement strand
ACGCCGGTGCAGATGCAGCAGACGCTGTCGGCCTACCTGTTCGGCTTCGCGCTGCTGAACCTGTTCCACGGCGCGCTGTCCGACAGCGTCGGCCGCCGGCCGGTGATCCTGGTCGGCGTGGCGGTGTTCACGCTGGCCTCGGTGGGCTGTGCGCTGTCGCAGAGCATCGGCCAGCTGGTGTTCTTCCGCGCGCTGCAGGGCATGAGTTCGGGTGCCGGCATCGTCGTGTCCCGCGCCATCATCCGCGACATGTTCCCACTGGCCGACGCGCAGCGGGTGATGTCGCAGGTGACGATCTACTTCGGCGTGGCGCCGGCCATCGCGCCGATGATCGGCGGTTGGTTGTTCGTCGGTCTGGGCTGGCATTCGATCTTCTGGTTCCTGGCGCTGATCGGCGTGGCGCTGTGGCTGGCCAACTGGCGCTGGTTGCCGGAGACGCTGCATGTGGACCAGCGCCAGCCGATGCGCGTGGCGCCGCTGCTGCGTGGCTACTGGCAGATGAGCAGCAACCCCAACTTCATGATGCTGGCGCTGGCCAGCGGCATTCCCTTCAACGGCATGTTCCTCTACGTGCTGAGTGCGCCGGCCTGGCTGGGCGAGATCCTGCAGTTGCGGCCGACGCAGTTCTTCTGGTTCTTCCTGATCACCATTGCCGGCATCATGTCCGGCGCCTGGCTGTCGGGGCGTCTGGCTGGGCGCATCAAGCCGAAGTACCAGATCCGCCGCGGTTTCATCATCATGCTGCTCGCCTCGCTGCTCAACGTCGCGCTGAACATGAGCCTCGAGCCGCACCCCGCCTGGGCGCTGGCGACGGTGGGTGTATTCGCCTTCGGCTGGGCGCTGATGGTGCCGGTGGTGACGCTGCTGGTACTCGACCTGGTGCCCGAGCGGCGCGGCATGGCCTCGTCGCTGCAGGCCTGCATCGGCAGCCTGGCCAACGGCATGGTGGCCGGTCTGGTGGCGCCGCTGGTGATGCATTCGGCGGTGGGCCTGGCGCTGACCTCGCTGGGCATGCTGAGCATCGGCCTGGTGGCCTGGGTCTGGGTCAAGCCGCGCGTGGCCTGAGCAGCGCTCAAGCGCCGCCGCGCGCGGCCGATAGATGGGGCATGACGAGCGAAGCCGAGCCTGCCGCCAAGATGCCGCGCTTTGCGCCCAAGCTGCTGATCGTCGGTGGTGCTGCCGCCCTGGTGTTGTTGCTGCTGGTGGGCGGCCTGGGCTGGTGGCTCTGGCCCAGCGCGCCCGTTTCGCCCAGGGCCAAGACACTCGTGCACAAGGACGCCGTGCCGGCGGTTGCGACTGCTTCTGCTGCGGTTTCCGCCAGTTCCGCTGCCGCCGCAGCCTCAGAGGTGGCCGTCGCCGCAGCCTCGGCCCCTGTCGCCGAATCCCCCGCCTCGGCGCCCTTGCAGACCCATGATGCCGGCGATGTGCCGCCACAGCCTGCTCAGGCCCAGGCCGCGCCGCCGGCCGACGAAGCACCGCTGGACCGCCTGCAGCGGCGCCTGGGGCAAGTGCTCGGCGCGCGGGGCGAGGTGAATACCGCGCTGGGCGGAGAATGGCGTGTGGTGACGCGTGCCGTGCCCGTGTCCCGCACGACGCAGGATGCGCCGCAGCGGCAGGTACCGATGCCCGCCGCAGGCCACGCCGCGGCCGCGGTGCACTGGACTTACGAAGGCCGTGGCGGCCCGCAAGCCTGGGGCCACATGAAGCCCGAGTTTCACGCCTGCGCGAATGGCCAGCGCCAGAGCCCGATCGACATTCGCGATGGTCTGTCGCTCGAACTGGAGCCGGTGCTGTTCGACTACCACCCCAGCCGCTTCGGCGTCATCGACACCGGCCACACGGTGCAGGTCAACCTGGCACCGGGCAATTCGATCGACATCAACGGCCGGCGCTACGAGTTGCTGCAGTTCCATTTCCATCGGCCGTCCGAAGAGCGCATCAACGGCCGCCAGTTCGACATGGTCGTGCACCTCGTTCACAAGGACGCCGAAGGTCGCCAGGCGGTGGTGGCGGTGCTGCTGGAGCGCGGTGCAGCGCAGCCGCTGCTGCAGGCCGTGTGGAACAACCTGCCGCTGGAAAAGGGCGAAGAGGCCAAGGCGCGGTCACTGATCGATCTGAGCGAACTGCTGCCCTCCGAGCGGGGTTACTACACCTACATGGGCTCGCTGACCACGCCGCCGTGCAGCGAGGGCGTGCTGTGGGTGGTGATGAAGCAGCCGGTGCAGCTGTCGAGCGCGCAGATCGACATTTTCTCGCGCCTGTATCCGATGAACGCGCGGCCGATCCAGCAGGCTTCCGGGCGCCTGATCAAGCAGTCGCAATGAGGGCCGAAGGCCCTCAGGCGCTGCGCAATTGCGGCGCCGCGAACAGGCCTTCCATCTCGCGCCGCAGCCGGTAGGCGTCAGTGCCGGTGTCGATGGCCACGTCGGCCCAGCTCAGGCACTGGCCCTGCTTCACCGGCCGCAGCAGCTTGACCTGTTGCGCCAGCCCCAGCGGCAGGCCACCGATGTGCGTCGAGGTCGCCGCCGGCAGCAGCTTGCCCCAGACCGTGTAGCCGCCCTCGCCGTCGAGCATTTCGCCGGCCTGCAGGTCGCGCTTGGCGGTGGCCACGACATCGGCATTCCAGCCGGTGGCCACGCCGGTGGCCTCGCCGCGCAGCGCCACGCTGGCCACGCTCAGGCCGACCTCCAGGCCGATCAGGTGCCAGCGCTTGTAGAGCGTGAAGTAGCGCCCGCTCGGATCGGTGTGCGCCTTGTATTCCTCGAAGCAGTTGCGGATGTATTCGGTCTCGCCTTCGACCGTGACCCAAACGCCCATGCGGATCTCGTAGGGGATCGCGCGGCCGTCGGCTTCCAGCGACGAGATCACCTCGACCATGCCCTTGCGCTCGAGCACGCCGCCCTCGGCAATCGGCCGCGTCACATAGGGGATGTCCTCGATGCTCGCCGGCGGGTAGCGCAGCCCGTCGCTGGGCACGCCCAGGCCGGTGGCGTTGCTCACTGCGCTGCTCTCGATCGATGGCTTGCTGCCGTCGAGGAAGCTGTTGAACATCTTCGGGTTCAGCCCGCCGCGCGCGGCCTGCTCGGCATTCAGCCCCCAGTGCTGCCAGACGGTGTCGGGCGTGGACTGGCTGTAGTGCGGCAGCCACTTGTGGCCGCGCCCGGCCGCCACCACCGGGAAGCCGCAGCATCGCGCCCAGTCGACCAGGTCGCAGATCAGCGCCGGCTGGTCGCCGAACGCCAGCGAATAGATCACACCGGCCTCGGCCGCACGCCGTGCCAGCAGCGGGCCGCAGAAGGCGTCGGCCTCGACCGTCACGTTGACCACATGCTTGCGTTGCCCAAAGGCGGCCAGGCAATGCTCGACCGCGGCGATCGGGTGCCCGGTGCACTCGATGACGACGTCGATCGCCGGGTGGCTGACCAGTGCGCGCCAGTCCTCGCCGATGTGCGTGTTGCCGTCCTTCAGCGCCGCATCGAGTGAGCGCGCAGCCACGCGTTCGGCCGGCCAGCCGACACGCCGCAGGTTCGCGCGCGCCGCGTCGGGCGACAGGTCGGCGATGCCCATCAGGTGCACGCCCGGCGTGTTCGGGATCTGCGCCAGGTACATCGAGCCGAACTTTCCGGCGCCGATCAACCCGACGCGGATCGGCCGGCCTTCGGCGGCGCGTTGTTGAAGCTTGGAGAAGAGGCTCATGCGGTCGCTCCTTCGATGACGTCCAGCGAGGTCTGTAGCGCGCTCGGCGGCATGCCGTCCTGCCAGGGCAGATCCACGAGGTCCTGACGCAGCAGGCAGTCGTCGCCGAGGCATTCGATAGCCGTGAAATCGCGGTGCGCGATGTATTCCGGCCGCTTGAAGCGGCGGATGTGGTTGCTCACCGCGCACAGGCTCAGGTACACCGCCACGCGGTGCCACGGCGACAGGTTGCTGCCCGAGGCATGCACCAGGCAGCCGTGGAACAGGATCATCGAGCCGGCGGGGCCCTTGGGCGAGACGATGCCGCCCTGGCGGCCGCCGGCGCGTTCGACCAGTTGCGCGATGAGCGCGTTGTCCACGGTCCACAGCGGGTAGCTGGTCGTACTGGTGTCGTGCTTTGCCTCAACCACTCCTTTGCGGTGGCTGCCCGGAATGAACATCAGCGGCCCGTTGAATTCGTCCACGTCGTCCAGGAAGATGGCCACGTTCATCGCCCGCGGCTCGGGCATCAGGTCGTCGTTCAGCCAGGTGCCGTAGTCCTGGTGCCATTGCCAGACGTCGCCATCGAACGCGGCCTTGCCGTTGATCTTGAACTGGTGCATGTACAGCGGCTCGTCGCCCAGCAACTGCTGCACCGGCCGCACCATGCGCGGATGCCGCGCCAGCCGCGCGAAAGGCGCGCTGAGCAGGTGCGCCGCGAAGTTGGTGCGCACCGCATCCGAGCCGCGTTCGCGCACGTTGTAGGCCTCGCGGCGGGCGTAGAGCTCGGGCACGGCATCGGTCAGCACACGTGTTTCCTCGGCGCTGAACAGGCTTGGGAAGAACAGATAGCCCTCGCGCTCGAAGCTTCGGGTCTGGTCGGGTGTCAGCTGCATGGCGTTCTCCTGCGGTCGCCCATTGTGCGGGCCCGTGCGTGCCGGCGCTACCGGGTCAGCCCAGTGCGCCGAGGTACAGCCAATGGCCGTCAATGCGCTCGAAGCAGCTGGTCTCGTGCAAGCGGTGCGCGCGCCCACCGAGTTTGCTGCGCGCCACGAATTCGACCGTCGCGTGATCCGCATCGTCCTGCGAGCAGCGGCGCAACTCCAGGCCCAGCCAACGCAACTGCGGGTCTTGGGCCTCGATGGCGGCCGGCCGGGTGTTTGCATGCCATGTGTCCAGCAGGTACTCGTGCAGCCCCAGCACGTAGGCGCTGTAGCGCGAGCGCATCAGCGCTTCGGCAGTAGGCGCCAGCAGGCGCTGGGGACCGTGATGCCAGCGGCCGCAACAGCCGGCGTAGGGCGCTGCCGAGCCACAGGGGCAGAGTGTGTTGGCGGGGTTGCCGGGTGCGGGGAAGTTGCTCATGTGGGCGGACCTCCAGTGACCAAGGCGGTCTCCACGGGCTGATTGCGACCGAGGAGAGGCGTCACCCGGACGGTGCACACCTCAGGCTTCACATTCAATGGAGTTTGCAAGTCCTTATTTTTGAAGGAACTTTTTTCGAATGAATATGAGAAACGCCATCTAAGTCACTGATTTCATTGATTTTTTTCAACCCCCGCGTTGACCCTGCCGTTTTAGTGCGATAAAGTGTCATTTAGTGGCGAGGGGTGGAAAAAAGTGTCGGAATGGGTGTTTCGCGGGACATCGGCCTTGGCGTTGGACGCCAAAGGGCGCATCAATGTGCCCGTGCGTCACCGCGACCTGCTGCTCGGCGCCTGCAACGGCCAGCTCACGCTGACTCGCCACCCCGAAGGCTACCTGCTGATCTATCCACGGCCCACCTGGGAAAAGGTCGAGGCTGAACTGATGGCGTTGAAGGTGGCCAGCGATGGCTGGCGCCGCATTCTCCTGGGCAGCGCGGCGGATGTCGAGATCGACAGCGCCTCGCGCGTGCTCGTGCCGCCCGAGTTGCGCAGCGCCGCCGGGCTCGACAAGGAGGTGCTGCTGATCGGCACCGGCCGCCGGCTCGAGCTGTGGGACAGGCAGCGCCACGATGCGGTCGAGGCGCGCGTGGTCGCAGCGGGCATGACCGAAGAAGTGCTGGGCCTGAACCTGTGAACGCCGGCGCGAGCCCATGCACGCACACCGCCGTTCTGCTCGACGAAGCCGTGGAGGCGCTGGTGCATTCGCCCGACGGTCTGTATGTGGACGGCACCTTCGGCCGCGGCGGGCATGCGCGGGCGATCCTCGGCCGGTTGTCGCCGCAGGGGCGTCTCGTCGCCTTCGACAAGGACCCGCAGGCCATCGCGGCCGGCGCAGCGCTGCACGACGCGCGGCTGCAACTGGTGCACGCCAGTTTTGCCGGCATGCGCCAGGTGCTCGCGCAGTTCGGCATCACGCAGGTGCAGGGCGTGCTGCTCGACCTGGGCGTCAGCTCGCCGCAGATCGACACGCCGGAGCGCGGCTTCAGCTTCCGTTTCGACGCGCCGCTGGACATGCGCATGGACACGACCCGCGGCGAGACCGCTGCGGACTTCCTGGCCCGCGCCGATGAGCGCCAACTCACGCAGGTGATCCGCGACTATGGGGAAGAACGGTTTGCTTTTCAGGTTGCAAAGGCGCTTGTTGCTCGCCGAGAGGGCGGGGCAGTCATCCGAAGCACCGCCGAGCTGGCCGAAGTCGTGGCTGGTGCGGTCAAGACCCGCGAGCCGGGCCAGAACCCCGCCACGCGCACCTTTCAAGCTCTTCGGATTCATGTCAACGCCGAGCTCGAGGAGCTCGAGCAGGGGCTGAGTGCGGCGCTGGAACTGCTCGCACCGCAAGGCCGGCTCGCCGTGATCAGCTTCCATTCGCTCGAAGACCGCATCGTCAAGGCCTTCATCGCGCGCGAAAGCCGTGACGAGCCCGACCGCCGCGTGCCGATGGCGCCGCCGCGGCCGTCACGGCTGAAGGCGCTGGGCCGTCGCCGTGCCGGCGCGGCGGAAGTCGCGGCGAATCCGCGTGCCCGCTCGGCGATGCTGCGCGTGGCCGAGCGCACCGCCGTGCAGTATGGGCTCGCAGGCGGGGTGGCAACCGCGCAGCCGGGTCGCGCCAAGGGCACGCGCTCGCCCCTGCGCCGGCGTGCCGGCGGCGGTTCCGGGGGCCAGACGAGTTGACGCGCGTGAACCTGCTGCTGCTTGCCGTGCTGTTGGCCAGTTGCCTGTACCTGGTGAAAACCACCTACGAGTCGCGTCGCCTGTTCCATGCGCTGGACCGGGCGCGCCACGAGCAGGGGCAGCTCGAATCGGACTTCAAGCGTCTGGATGCCGAACGCCAGGCCCAGGCCACGCACCTGCGCGTGGAAAAGGTGGCGCGCGAAAAGCTGCGCATGCGCACTGCCACGCCGGCGGTCACGATGTACCTGGGTGAGGGCGCCGCGACCGGCGCCGCGACGCCGGCTGCTTCTGCGGCCGTGAAGCCATGAGCCGCGTCGCCAAGGCCGCCAAGCGCCACGCCGCCCAGGGCGCGCGCCACCTTAACTACGCCACCAGCCCGTTGCTGGCGTCGAAGACGCCGCCGTGGCGTTCGCGCTTCATCGTCGCGCTGGTCGGCCTGTCCTTCGCGGTGCTCGTCGGCCGCGCGGTCTACATCCAGATCATCGGCACCGACTTCTACCAGCAGCAGGGCGAAAAGCGCTTCACCCATGTGCTGGAGGTGCCGGCCAGCCGCGGCCGCGTGCTCGACCGCAATGGCCAAGTGCTGGCCACGAGCGTGCCGGTGCCGTCGATCTGGGCCATCCCGAAGGACTTCGAAGCCGACGTGCAGCAGCGCAAAGCGCTGGCCCGGCTGCTGGAAATGAAACCGACCGAGCTCGATCAAAGGCTCGAGGGCAGCCGCAATTTCGCCTGGCTCAGCCGGCAGGTCGACGAGCAGCGCTGGTTGCAGGTCAAGGCGCTGGGACTGAAGGGCGTGCACCAGTTGCGCGAGTACCGCCGCAATTACCCCGAGGGCGAAAGCGCGGCGCACATCGTGGGCTTCACGAACATCGAGGAAAAAGGCCAGGAGGGCATCGAGCTGGCGTTCCAGAGCCAGCTGCAGGGCCGCGACGGCTCGCGTGCGGTCATGCGTGACCGGTTGGGCCGGGTGGTCGAGGACATCGGCGAGCAGGTCGACCCGTTGAACGGGCGCGACATCCAGCTGGCGATCGACTCGAAGGTGCAGTTCTTCGCCTACCAGCGCGTGCGCGACGCGGTCGCCGAACATGGCGCCAAGGCCGGCAGCGTGGTCGTGCTCGACGTGAAGAGCGGCGAGGTGCTGGCGCTGGCCAACTACCCCAGCTTCGACCCCGGCAACCGCCGCAACCTGTCGGGCGCGCAGTTGCGCAACCGCGCGCTCACCGACACCTTCGAACCGGGCTCGACGATGAAGCCCTTCGTCATCGCGCTGGCGCTGGAAAGCGGCCGCGTCACGCCGCGCACGCCGATCCAGACCGCGCCGGGCCACATCACCGTCACCGGCCGCACGATTCGCGACGCGCACCCGAACGGCGTGCTCAGCGTGGCCGAGGTGATCCAGAAATCCAGCAACGTCGGCACCGTGAAGATGGCGATGCAGATGAAGCCCGTCGAGATGTGGGAGCTGTTCGCGGCGCTGGGCATCGGCCAGAAGCCGCAGATCGACTTCCCCGGCGCGGTCACAGGCCGTCTGCGCCCGTACAAGAGCTGGCGCCCGATCGAACAGGCGACGATGAGCTACGGCTACGGCCTGTCGGTGTCGCTGTTCCAGCTGGCGCGCGCCTACAGCGTGCTGGCGCACGACGGCCTGCTGCTGCCCACCTCGATCCTGCGCCACGAGCAACCCGAGCCCGGCGTGCGCGTGATGTCGGCGCAGACCGCGCGCGCCGTGCGCACGATGCTGCAGATGGCTGCCGGCCCAGGAGGTACCGCGCCCAAGGCGCAGACGCAGGGATATTCGGTCGGCGGCAAGACCGGCACCGCGCACAAGCAGGAGGGTCGAGGCTACTCCGCCAACAAGTACCGCGCCTGGTTCGTCGGCATGGCGCCGATCGACGACCCGCGCATCGTCGTCGCCGTCATGGTCGACGAACCGAGCAAGGGCGTGTACTACGGCGGTGCCGTGGCCGCGCCGGTATTCAGCCAGGTGGTGCAGCAGACGCTGCGCCTGCTGGGCGAAGCACCGGACCTCGAAGTCGCGCCGCAGATCGTCACCGACGGCGATTTGGCCGCAGCGCGGGAGAGCTTTTAGCCTCGCCATGGCTCTTACCTACCTCAGCACGTCCACCGCCGCCGCCCGCTGGCTCGGCGAGCGCGTCGGCGGCACGCTGCGCAGCGACAGCCGCCTGCTGCGCGCCGGTGATGCCTTCATCGCCTGGCCCGGCTATTCGAACGACGCGCGGCGTTTCGTGCCCGCCGCGCTGGCCGCCGGCGCCAGCGCCTGCCTGGTCGATGCAGACCGCGTCGCGAGCTTCGGCTTCAACGATGCGCGCATCGCCGCGGTGCCGCATCTGAAGCGCCAATGCGGCGCCATCGCCAGCGAGTTCTTCGGTCATCCCAGCCGGCAGCTGCGCATGGTTGCCGCCACCGGCACCAACGGCAAGACCTCGACCACCTGGTGGATCGCGCAGGCGCTGAGCCGGCTGGGCCAGCGCTGCGCGGTGGTCGGCACGCTTGGCGTCGGCCAGCCGCCGACGGAAGATACGGCGGCCAGCGCGCTAAACGGCAGCGGCTTCACCACGCCCGACGCGGTGATGCTGCAGCAGGCCCTGCAGGGCCTGCTGCAGCAAGGCTTCGCCGCCTGCGCCATCGAGGCCTCGTCGATCGGCATCGCCGAGCAACGCCTGGCCGGTACCCAAATCGACGTGGCGCTGTTCAGCAATCTCACGCTCGATCATCTCGACTACCACGGCACCATGGCCTCGTACTGGCAGGCCAAGCGCGCGCTGTTCGCCTGGCCGGGCCTGAAGGCGGCGGTGCTGAACGTCGACGATGCACATGGCGCGACGTTGGCCAGCGAACTGCGCACCGGCCGCATCGACCTGTGGACCTGCTCGGTGCAGGGCTCGGCGCGCCTGTCGGCACGCGCGTTGCGCTACGAGAGCGGCGGCCTGGCCTTCGACGTGCGCGAAGGCGACACGCTGCTGCCGCTGCGCAGCGCGGTGATCGGTGAATTCAATGCCGGCAACCTGCTGCTGGTGGTGGGGGCCCTGCGCGCCCTGGGCATCGCATTGCCCGAAGCCGTGGCCGCCGTGTCGAAAGTGAGCGCGGTGCCGGGGCGCATGCAGCGTGTCGTGATCGACGCACCGGCCGCGTTGCCCGAGGTGGTGGTCGACTATGCGCACAGCCCCGACGCGCTGAAGCAGGCCCTGCTGGCGTTGCAACCGTTCGCGCGCGCGCGCGCCGGCCGGCTGTGGTGCGTGTTCGGCTGCGGCGGCAACCGCGACACCGCCAAGCGGCCGATGATGGGCGCCATCGCCGCGCAAGGGGCGGCGCATGTGGTGTTGACCAGCGACAACCCGCGCGATGAAGCGCCGGGCTTCATCCTGGCGCAGATCCTGGCCGGCATTGCGGGCCACGACGAGGTCGACGTCATCGAGGACCGCCGCGAGGCCATCGCCTATGCCACCGACCGCGCCGCCAACGAAGACGTGATCCTGCTGGCGGGTCGGGGCCACGAAACCACGCAGGAATGGGCCGGCGTGAAGCGGCCCTTTTCTGACTTGACCGAAGCGCGCCAGGCGCTGGCGCGTCGCGCCGGGTTGGCCGCATGATGACGCTGGCCGAAGCCCACGCGATGCTGCCGGACGCGGTGCTGGTCGGCGATGGCGGCGTGAAGCTGCACCGCGTGCACAGCGACACGCGCAGCCTGCGGCCCGGCGACCTGTTCGTCGCCTTGCGTGGGGAAAATTACGACGCACATGACTTCCTGTCGCAGGCGCGAGCTGCCGGCGCCGTGGCGGCGCTGGCCGAACGGGGTCACGACGAGGCCGGGTTGCCTGGCCTGCAGGTGGCCGATTCGCTGGTCGCACTGCAGGCACTGGCGGCGGCTTGGCGGCGCCCTTTCGACCTGCCGCTGATTGCGGTGACCGGCAGCAACGGCAAGACCACGGTGACGCAGATGGCGGCGTCGATCCTGCGCGCGGCCTACGGTCCGTCGGCCTTCGCCACCGTGGGCAACCTGAACAACCACATCGGCCTGCCGCTGACGCTGCTGCAGTTGCAGCCCTCGCACCTGGCCGGTGTGGTCGAGCTGGGCATGAACCACCCCGGCGAGATCGCGCTGCTGGCGAAGATCGCGGCACCGACGGTGGCGCTGGTCAACAACGCGCAGCGCGAGCATCAGGAGTTCATGGCCACGGTAGAGGCCGCGGCGCGCGAGAACGGCACGGTGATCGAGGCGCTGGGCGCCGACGGCGTGGCCGTGTTCCCCGCCGACGATGCCTTCACGCCGCTGTGGCGTGAACTGGCCGGCGCGCGCCGCGTGTCGACCTTCGCGCTGCAAGGTGAAGCCGATCTGCTGGCCGACGCCAAATGGCAGGGCACGCAATGGCACATCGTGCTGCGCGGCGCCGCCGGCACCGCGGAGCTGGCCTTGCGCATGGCCGGACTGCACAACGTGAAGAATGCGCTGGCTGCCGCGGCCTGTACATTGGCCGCGGGCGTCCCACTGGACAGCGTGGTGCGCGGGCTCGAGGCCTTCGAGCCGGTGAAGGGCCGCTCCGTGCTGCACCGCCTGCAGCGTGGCGGCCACACGCTCAGCCTGGTGGACGACAGCTACAACGCCAACCCCGATTCGGTGCGCGCCGCGATCGAGGTGCTGGTCTCTCTGGACGGCCCGCGCTGGCTGGTGCTCGGCGACATGGGCGAGGTCGGCGCACAGGGCCCGGCCTACCACGCCGAAGTCGGCGCCTATGCGCGCGAGTGCGGCATCGAGCAGTTCTGGACGGTGGGCGCGCTGTGTGCCGATGCGGCGGCCGCTTTCGGCGTCACTGCGCGCCACTTCGGCGACGTCGACGCGCTGCTGGCGGCGCTGGGCGAGGCGCCGGCGGCCGCTTCGGCGTTGGTCAAAGGTTCGCGCTTCATGCGCATGGAGCGCGTGGTGCAGGCCCTGGTGAACGGTGCCTCCGAGCGGCCGGGCCGCATCCCCCCAGGGGGGTCGGATCGCCCGGCAGAGGCGGATCGACCCGAAGGGGCGCGCGATGCTGCTTAGCCTGAGCCAGTGGCTCGCCGACGCCTACCCCGACCCCTTCGGCTGGAT
>JAHECC010000121.1 GCA_024641965.1 Rubrivivax sp. | reverse complement strand
GAAACCCCAGACCGACCAGCTGCTGTCGATCATGAAGTCCGTCGGCCAGGCCAAGACCGGGGACATCGTGACCATGGACTTCGTCGGCGCTGAAACCCTGGTCGCATTCAACGGGCAAACAAAGGGCAAGATCGCCGGTGAGCCGCTGAACGCCGCGCTGATGCGCATCTGGCTGGCCGACAAGCCGGTGCAGGCCGACCTGCGCAAGGCCATGCTGGGCGGCTGACGCGCGCGCCGGAGTGTCTGCAAATCAAACAACACCAGACGCTCGATTTGCCTGATAACTGGACAAATCGCGGCACTTGGGTCTGGTGTTGTCCCGGTCGCAGGCGTTACTCACCGGTTCTGGCGCCGGATGGGCGCGTGTTTTCCGGGTTTGCACTGATGTGGTGCCGCCTGGCATGCGCGTTGCGTATTCGGGCTCAGCTTGCGGCCCGAAGAGCCGCGATTCCGCAGCCTGAAGGAGACCCCACCGTGACCCGACCCCCCCTGCCTTGGCTCACCGCCGTATCCATCGCCTCCGCCTTGATGGCACTGCCAATGACCAGCGCGCTGGCGCAAAACAAGGGCGAAATCAAGATCGCCCACGTGCACAGCTTGACCGGCCCGCTAGAGGCCTACGGCAAGCAGACCACCACTGGCCTGATGCTCGGCCTGGACTACGCCACCAACGGCACGATGATGGTCGCCGGCAAGAAGCTGGTGGTCATCGAGAAGGACGACCAGGGCAAGCCCGATCTGGGCAAGAGCCTGCTGGCCGCGGCCTATGCCGACGACAGGTGCGACATCGCCATCGGCCCGACCAGCTCGGGCGTGGCGCTGGCGATGCTGCCGGTGGCCGAGGAATACAAGAAGATCCTGCTGGTCGAGCCGGCGGTGGCCGATTCGATCACCGGCGAGAAGTGGAACAAGTACATCTTCCGCACTGGCCGCAACTCGAGCCAGGATGCGATTTCCAACGCCGTGGCAGTGGACAAGGCCGGCACCAGCATTGCCACGCTGGCGCAGGACTATGCCTTCGGCCGTGACGGCGTGGCCGCCTTCAAGGCGTCGGTGAAGAACGCCAAGATCGTGCACGAGGAATACCTGCCGACCACGACCACCGACTTCACCGCCGGCGCGCAGCGCATCATCGACGCGCTAAAGGACCAGCCCGGGCGCAAGGTGATCTGGATCATCTGGGCCGGCGGCGGCGGCAACCCCTTCAAGATCGCCGACCTGGACCTGAAGCGCTACAACATCGAGATCGTCACCGGCGGCAACATCCTGCCGGCGATGGCCGCGTACAAGCAGTTCCCGGGCATGGAAGGCGCCACCTACTACTACTTCGGCATCCCGAAGAACCCGGTCAACGAATGGCTGGTGGCGCGCCACTACAAGGAATTCAAGTCGCCGCCCGACTTCTTCACCGCCGGCGGCATGGCTGCGGGCATCGCGGTGGTCGAGGCGCTGAAGAAGACCGGCGGCGACACGAACACCAACAAGCTCATCAAGACCATGGAAGGCATGAGCTTCGAGACGCCGAAGGGCAAGATGACCTTCCGCAAGGAAGACCATCAGGCGATGCAGAGCATGTACCACTTCAAGATCAAGGTCGACCCGGCCTTCGCCTGGGGCGTGCCCGAGCTGGTGCGTGAGATCAAGCCCGAAGAGATGAACGTGCCGATCAAGAACAAGAGGTAAGGCCCACCCCCGTAAAGCGGCTTCGCCGCTCCCCCTCAAGGGGGCGCCACTGGCGGACCGGCAAAGCCGGCTCCGCGGTGGCCGCTCGATCGGCAGCCTCTCGATGCTTGAGACCAAGAATCTCACGATCCGCTTCGGTGGCCACGTGGCCGTCGACAGCGTGTCCTGCGCCTTCGCGCCGGGCACGCTGACGGCCATCGTCGGTCCGAACGGCGCGGGCAAGACCACCTACTTCAACCTGATCTCCGGCCAATTGCCGGCGAGTGAAGGGCAGGTGCTGCTGGCCGGCGAGGACATCACCCGGCTGCCGGCGCCGACGCGCACGCACAAGGGCCTGGGTCGAGCGTTCCAGCTGACGCAGCTGTTTCCGAACCTGAGCGTGCAAGAGAACGTTCGCCTGGCGGTGCAGGCACGCGAGATGGCGCGCGGTGCCGGGCATTGGGCGGGCCACCTGTTCAGCGTCTGGCTCGACCGCAAGGGGTGGATCGACGAGGCGCAGCAAATCCTGGAGGCCGTGCGCCTGGCCGACAAGCGTGAGGCGCCGGCGGCCAGCCTGCCGCATGGCGACCAGCGCAAGCTCGAGGTGGCGCTGCTGATCGCGCTCGACCCCAAGGTGTTCATGTTCGACGAGCCCACCGCCGGCATGAGTGTCGACGAGGTGCCGGTGATCCTGGACCTGATCCGCGAGCTGAAGTCGCGCCGGGACCGGCTGATCCTGCTGGTCGAGCACAAGATGGACGTGGTCAGCGAACTCGCCGACCGCATCATCGTGCTCAACAACGGCCAGCTCGTCGCCGACGGCGAACCGGCGGCTGTGATCGCTTCGCCGGTGGTCCAGCAAGCCTACCTGGGCATGGCGCCGGAGGAAGAGACGACATGAGCGCTGTGTTGTCGCTGCAAGGTGTGCACACGCACATCGGCGCCTACCACATCCTGCACGGCGTCGACCTCGAGGTGCCGGCCGGGCAGGTGACGATGCTGCTGGGCCGCAACGGCGCCGGCAAGACGACCACGCTGCGAACGATCATGGGCCTGTGGGCCGCGTCGTCCGGTTCGGTGACGTTCAAGGGTCGATCGATCGGCGGGCCACGAGGGCAAGCGCGCACCCCCGAGATCGCGCAGATGGGCATCGCCTACGTGCCGGAGAGCATGGGCATCTTCACCGACCTGTCGGTGAAGGAGAACATGGTGCTGGCCGCGCGCGCAGCGCGCCGCGCCGAGGAGCTGGACAGCCGGCGGCTGGATTGGATCTTCGGCCTGTTCCCGGCGCTGAAGAAGTTCTGGCTGTACCCGGCCGGCAAGCTGTCGGGCGGGCAGAAGCAGATGCTGGCCATCGCCCGCGCCATCGTCGAGCCGCGCGAACTGCTGCTCATCGACGAGCCGAGCAAGGGCTTGGCGCCGTCGATCATCAAGAACCTGATCGACGCCTTCCGCCAGCTGAAGGACCAGAGCACGACCATCCTGCTGGTCGAGCAGAACTTCCAGATGGCCAAGGTGCTGGGCGACCGGGTGGCGGTGATGGACAACGGCCGCGTCGTGCACCACGGCGCGATGGCGCAGCTGGCCGAGGATGAACGATTGCAGCAGCAGCTGCTCGGGCTGTCGCTGGGAGCACATCAATGAGCACGGGCACCACCACCACTGCCGGCAACGCATCGACGCGCAGCGTGCTGAGGCTGAAAGCCGACTTCGACTGGATGCCCATCGCGCTGCTGTTCGCCGTGCTGCTGTTGGCCTGGCCGCTGGTCGGCTCGTCGTCGACCTGGGTCACGCTCAGTGTCGCCGGGCTGGCGATGGGGCTGATCATCTTCATCATCGCCTCCGGCCTGACCTTGATCTTCGGCCTGATGGACGTGCTGAACTTCGGCCACGGCGTGTTCATCGCGCTCGGCGCCTTCGTCGCCACCAGCGTGATGGGTGGCATGGCCGACTGGACCGCCAGCGATTCGGTGATCCGCAACCTGGCGGCGGTGTTCGCCGCGATGCTGGTGGCGATGGCCGCCGCCGGCGCGCTCGGCCTGGCTTTCGAGCGCGTCATCGTGCGCCCGGTCTATGGCCAGCACCTGAAGCAGATCCTGATCACGATGGGCGGCATGATCGTCGGCGAGGAACTGATCAAGGTGGTCTGGGGCCCGCAGCAGATCCCGCTGCCCTTGCCCGAGACGCTGCGCGGCAGCTTCATCGTCGGCGACGCGTCGATCGAGAAGTACCGCGTGCTGGCGGTGGTGATCGGGCTGATCGTCTTCGCCAAGCTGCTGTACGTGCTGAACCGCACCAAGCTCGGGTTGCTGGTGCGCGCCGGCGTGCAGGACCGCGAGATGGTCGAATCGCTCGGCTACCGCATCCGCCGGCTGTTCGTCGGCGTGTTCGTCACCGGCAGCGCGCTGGCCGGGCTGGGCGGCGTGATGTGGGGGCTGTACCAGCAGTCGGTGGTGCCGCAGATCGGCGCGCAGGTGAACATCCTGATCTTCATCGTCATCATCATCGGCGGGCTGGGCTCGACCTTGGGCTGCTTCGTCGGCGCACTCCTGGTCGGCCTGATGGCCAACTACACCGGCTACCTGGCGCCGAAGGTGGCGCTGTTCTCGAACATCGGCTTGATGGTCGCAATATTGCTGTGGCGGCCGCAGGGGCTCTATCCGGTGACGAATCGATGAGTGCCCTTCAACGCCTCCTGTCCCACGACCTGCCGCGCAGCCGCTGGCTGGCGTTGGCGCTGGTGCTGATCGTCGTCGGCCTGGCCGCGGCGCCGTTCCTGTTCCCGGGCGCCAAGTCGCTGGGCGTGGCGGCGAAGATGCTGGTGTTCATCCTGCTCGTTGCCAGCTACGACCTGCTGCTCGGCTACACCGGCATCGTCAGCTTCGCCCACACGATGTTCTTCGGCATCGGCGCCTACGGCGTGGCGGTGGCGACGACGCGCATGGGCGAGGGCCCTGGTGCAGTGCTGCTCGGCGTGGCCGTGGCGTTGCTCCTGTCGATGCTGCTGTCGCTGGTCATCGGCCTGTTCAGCCTGCGCGTCAAGGCCATCTTCTACGCGATGATCACGCTGGCCGTGGCCGCGGCCTTCCAGACGCTGGCCTCGCAGCTCAGCGAAGTCACCGGCGGCGAGGACGGGTTGAGTTTCAAGACCCTGGCCTGGCTCAGCCCCAGCTTCGAGCCCTTCGAGAACGAATTCCTCGGCGTGCTGGTCGACGGCAAGATCTTCACCTACTACGTTCTGTTCGTGCTGGTCGTGGTGCTGTTCCTGCTGCTGCTGCGCATCGTCAATTCGCCATTCGGTCGCGTGCTGCAGGCGATCCGCGAGAACGACTTCCGCGCCGAGGCCATCGGCTACCGCACCGTCGTCTACCGCACCGCCAGCAACGTGCTGTCGGCGCTGTTCGCCACGCTGGCCGGCTGCCTGCTGGCGCTGTGGCTGCGCTACACCGGGCCCGACACGACGCTGAGCTTCGAGATCATGCTCGACATCCTGCTCATCGTCGTCATCGGCGGCATGGGCACGATGTACGGCGCGGTCATCGGCGCGGTGCTGTTCATGTTCGCGCAGAACTACCTGCAGGACCTGCTCAAGCTGGGCAGCGCATTGGGCGACGTGCCGGTGTTGTCGCAACTGGTTTCGCCCGACCGCTGGCTGCTGTGGCTGGGCGTGCTGTTCGTGCTGTCCGTGTACTACTTCCCGGCTGGCGTGGTCGGTCGGCTGCGACTGGGGGCGCTGAAGAAATGAATGCCACGTCGAACTACATGCGCTGCCTGGACCGCGAACTGCACTACATGGAATGGGGTGCGCAGCACTCAGAGACCGTCATCGCCTGGCACGGCCTGGCGCGCACCGGGCGCGACATGGACGACATCGCTGCGCACCTGGCGCCGCGCTACCGTGTCATCTGCCCCGACACCATCGGTCGGGGCCTGAGCCAGTGGAGCCCTTCACCCGAGAAAGAATACTGTCTGGCCTTCTATGCCGAACTGGCGCGAACGATGGTCGACCAGCTTGAACTGGCCCAGGTGCATTGGCTCGGCACGTCGATGGGCGGCGCCATCGGCATCCACGCCGCGGCCGGCAGCCTGCGCGGGCGCATCCGCCGGCTGGTGCTGAACGATGTCGGCCCGCAACTGGCGGATGCGGCCATCGAGCGCATCCGCTCTTATGCCGGAAGCCCACCCGCCTTCGACACCGTCAGTGAACTCGAGGCCTATTTCCGCACCGTCTACAAACCCTATGGCGCGATGGACGATGTGCAATGGCGGCGCCTGACCGAGACCTCGACCCGGCGGCTGCCCGACGGGCGCGTGACGCCGCACTACGACCCGAAGATGGTGATGCAGTTCACCGAGCACGCCGACGACTACGCGCTGTGGGACGAGTGGGACGCACTCGACCTGCCGGTGCTGTGCCTGCGCGGCGAGCATTCCGACCTGCTGCAGCCGCAGGTGGCCGATGCGATGCGCAACCGCGGTCCGCGCGCGGTGGTCGTCACCATCGCCGGCTGCGGCCACGCACCGACACTGAACACACCCGAACAGTACGCGCTGGTCGAGCGCTTCCTGTCCGGCGCCTGAGGCACGGGCCATGCTGTCATCGGCGAAGCGATGCGCGGTCGTCGCGGTAATGGTCGGCGTGCTGGCCGTCGCGCCGAGCGGGTCGGCCACGGCGCAAAGCCCGCCGACGGCCGCCGAAGCGGCAAGCTACGGCGCTTTGCTGGCTGCTGCCTGGCGCGGTGATGTGCCGACGCTGAAACTGCGGCTCACCGCCGGCGACGATGTGAATACCCGCGACGGCCATGGCCGCACACCCTTGCACGTCGCCACCTTTGCACGGCAGCGCGAAGCACTCGCCTTGCTGGCAGGCGCAGGCGCCGACCTGGCCGCACTCGAAAACGACCGCTACGACGCCGTCACCATCGCTGCGGTGGCCGACGACGAGGACACGCTGCGGCTGCTGCTGTCGCTCGGCGCCAGCGCCAAGCTGAACACCAGCCGCTACGACGGCACCGCGCTGATCGCCGCGGCACACCTGGGCCACGACGGCGTGGTGCGCCAGCTGATTGCCGCCGGCGCGCCGCTGGACCATGTCAACAACCTGCACTGGACGGCGCTGATCGAGGCCATCGTGCTTGGCGACGGCGGCAAGCGCCATGTGGCGGTGGTCGAGGCCTTGCTCGGCGCCGGTGCGAACACGCAGCTGGCCGATCGCAGCGGCACCACGCCGCTGGCGCTGGCCCGCGCGCGAGGCTACGACGCAATGGTGCAGATGCTGCTGCGGGCCGGCGCACGCTAGACGCTATGCTCTGCACGAAGCCCCGCCATCCGGCACGGTGGGGCCGTCATTGGGGGATGAGTCTTGTTTGAAATGATTCTGCTCGTCGTCGTTGTCGCCGGCGGCATCTGGGCCGTGGCGGCTTTCCACCTGCGCGGCGAGGATCTGTCGGCCTTCGACAGGCCCACCGGCGAGCGCTTCGGGCAACACAGTCTGCCCGGCCCCGAGATCCAGGCGGTGGTGGCCTCGTTTGGCAATGTCAAGGCCGCGATGCAGGGCGTGCCATGGCGCCAGCGCAACGCCGTGCTGCGCAAGTACCTGGACGGCATCTTTGCCGACCGGCAGCTCGACGCCAGCTTCACCCCGGTGGACGCGGGCGGCGTGCCGGCCGAATGGGTGCTGGCGCCCGGCGCGGACGGCACGCGGCGCACGCTGTACATCCACGGCGGCGCTTTCGTCGTGGGCAGCCCGCGCAGCCACCGCACACTGACCTCGCAGTTCTCGGCGCTGACCGGTGGCGCGGTGCTGGCCATCGACTACCGGCTGATGCCCGAGCACCCGCGTCGCGCCGGCATCGACGATTGCCGCAAGGCCTACGCTTGGATGCTCGGTCATGGCCCGCAAGGCGCGCAGGCCGCGAGTGCCGTATTTGTCGCCGGTGATTCGGCGGGTGGCAACCTGACGCTGTCGCTGATCGCCTGGGTTCGCGACCAGGGCTATCGTGCGCCGGATGCGGCGGTGGCACTGTCGCCGTTGACCGACGCAACGATGGCCAGCCCGAGCATGCGCTCAAACGTGAAGAGCGATGCCATGCTCGGCCCATTGTTCGGATTCATGGCCCGCGTGCCGAACGCGCTGTTGCTGTGGTTCGGCTGGATGCAGACGCGCATCACCCCGCGCGACCCGGTGATTTCACCGTTGCGCGGCGACCTGTCACGGCTGCCGCCGCTGCTGCTGCAGGCCAGCGAAATCGAGATGCTGTTGGACGACAGCCGCCGCTACGTCAACCGCGCGGTCGCCGCGGGCTCGCCGGTGAAGTTGCAGACCTGGAACCACATGGTCCATGTGTGGCAGATCTTCAACCCCGAGCTCAGCGAAGCGCGTGAGGCGCTGGCGGAGATCGGCAAGTTCCTGAACGCCGCGGCGCCGCGCATGGGCGCGGCCGACAAAGCGGCCACGCCCTCCAGGAGCCAAGGCGTGGAGCTCGATGCCTGATGCGCAGGTCGCTGCAGCGGCGCGACGACAGCGCCGGGTTCCCGCTGCTCAGCGCGCCGACATGCCGAAGACGCGGCTCCACGACAACTCGATGATCGGGCTGCTCAGCGCGCCGCTGAACGAACGCACACCGCCCACGCCCAGACGCCACTCGTGCTGCGGAAAAGGACTCCAGCCGGCCCAGGCCTGACCCTGCAGCACGGCACCGCCGGCGGTCTGCACGCCGCCACCGCCGGCGGCGCCGACCAGCAGCTCGGCGCCCACGCGCACGCTCTCGGCGGGTGAGGCAGCCAGCCCGGCGCCGACCAGTCCGACCGAGAAACCACCCGCACCGCCGGCAAAGGCGCTGTAGGCCTGGCCGCTGAGGTAGAGGTTGTCGTTCATGTAGCGGTTGAGTTTCAGCCCGATCAGATCGAGCGACCCGCTGCCGCCGTTGACACGCGCGGCATCGTCGTAGTGCAGCAGGGCACCGACCCATTCGCTGCGCACCCGGTCGCCGGCGCCCGCACTGCGGGCGTCGGGGTCGGGCTCCAGGTCGGCGGCCAGCCAGATTTGCCCCTGGTAGGCGCGGAACGAGCCGGTCGCGCTGGCGGCGCCGCCGAGTTCGGCGCCGAGCGTCCAGCCCGGCGTGAAGCGCCAAGCGGTCGTCGCCGTCAGCTTGCCCAGGAAGCCGCCGCCGGTGGGCACGGCGCCGCCGCCACCGACGCCCAGGCCGCCACGCGCGCCGACGGTCCAGCCCGGCAGCGCGCTCGGCGCCGGCTCGATGTCGTAGGACACCGTGCCGAGGATTTCCATGTAGCCGGCGGCATCGCCCTGGGCCGCCGCGGACGACTCGAGGCCCCAGCGCAGGCCTTCGATGGCGCTGCGCCGGTCGGCCCGCGCACCGACGAGGCCGATGTTGCGGCCGCTGCCGTCGCGGAAGTCGTACACCGTGGCCAACGCCCCCATGCGGTCGAAGCCCAGCCCGGTGCCCTGCCCGGTGCCAGCGCCCTGGGCGCCCGGGCGCAGCGACAGGAACTCGCTGTGCCAGCCCAGGGTCAGCCCGATCTGCGCGCTGTCGATCTGCCCGCTGGGAAAGCTCACATACGACCAGGACAGGCCGAGTTGCGTCGATGCCGTGAGGTCCTTGAAGACCATCAGCGACGGGCGCAGCATCAGGCCGCTGCCCACGGGCGCCGCCGCGCCGCCGCCGCCGCCGGCGTACATCTCGGCGGCCAGGCTCCAGCCGGAGCCCAGCACGACGCGGCGCTGTATGGCGATGCCGCCGACCAGAAAGCCGCCGCGCTGGCCGGTGGCGGCGCCGTATACCGCCGGGCCCAACCACCAGTCGTCGCCCAGGCCGAAGAGCAGCGTGCCGCTGGCCAGGCCCATCAATTCATCGCCGGGCAGCTTCACGTTCTCGATGCCGAGCCTGAAGCTGATCGGCACCGTATCGAGGCCGCCGTCGGCCGCCTGCGCCGACGACAACGCGGGCAGCGCCAGCGCAAGCAGCATGGCGCATGATCTGAAGTACTTCAATGCCGCCACCGCGATGCGGCGCTCGATTGCATAGGTCATCAAGTTGCTCGGTGCTGCGGATGCATGTTCGACGCACGAGCATAGGGCAACGGCGCCATGCCGAAGAGCCTCCCAAAGCCTGCCTGCCGAATTCAGCGCCTGCCCAGATAGAAATAGACGTTCTGGTTGCCGTCGAGCGTATGGCCATAAGCCAGGTAGGCCGGGCCGAGCGGCGTGTCGATCGCCAGAAAGGCGCCGGCCGAGCCGACGTTGCCGGCGATGCCGCCAGGCAACAGCGGCTCGCCCAAGGACGCGCCCTCCAACGTCAGGCCGCCGTACACGCCGTCGAGCAGCGGCAGCTTGAGCAGCCGGTTCATGTACACCAGCCGGCCGTAGGCGATCGAGTCGTTTCGCAACTGCCCGGCGCGGTAGCCGGTCATGCGCATGAAACCGCCGAGGTTGAAATAGTCGTACTTCGGCAGTTCATAGCTGCCGACCCTGGAGCCGCCGCTCAGCGCCAGCTGCAACGTGTGGTCGCCGGCCGAGAAGGCGGAGGTGAGTGTGCCGGACCAGCGGCCATAGGTGTCGGTCGAGCCCAGTGCGGTGGTGTTGCCGGTGATCTCGATGTCGGCCGCATACCCGGCGCGCGGGAAGGCCACGTTGTCGAGTTGGTCCAGGTACAGGCGGGCACGCACCGCGCCGATGTCGCGCCGAATGTCGTATTGCCCGAGGATCGGCGATCCGATCTGCAAGTCGGCCTCGCCGCGGCCGGCGACCACGCCGACGCGCAGCTCGCCGTACTTGGTGAACTGGCTGCCGAGATCCAGCCCCACCAGGTCCGTGCTGACGTTGTAGCGTGCGAAAAGCTGGTCACCGGCGTACAGGTCGGCCTGCCAGCGCGACAGCTGCAAGCGTGGCGCCACGAAGAAGTACTGGCTGGGCACCAGCGGCTGGTAGAACTCCGAGAACAGGAAACTGTCGCTGCCCAGCTGCAATATGTTGCGCCACTCGCCGCCCAGGCGGTTCAGCCAGGTGCGCCGGTAGTTGACGAGCAGGTTGTAGGCGTTGTCGCCGCGGAAGTCGCTGGACAGCGACAGCCCGAAGCGCATGTAGTCCGGCCCCCAGGACTTCTCCACCGCCTGCACCGCCAGCACGCGCTTGTCGGGCGTGTCGATCAGTTGGTAGCTGACGTGCTCGAAGTCGCCACGGCCGTAGATGCGGCGCATGTCGGTGTCGAGCGTCTCGATGTCCAGCGGTGCGCCGGCGCGCGTTTCCATGCTCTGGATCACCACCTCGTCGTTGACCCGCTCCAGGCCATCGACACGGATCTCGTCCACCGTGCGCGTGTCGCGGGCCAGCATGCGCACTTGCCCTGCACGGTGCGCGGCGTACTGCTCGGGTGGCAGGCTGTAGCGGCGCAACTGATCGGCCACCTTGCGCGCCGCGGCCTCGCCGATCGGGATGGTGCTGGGCATGTTGTCGAAGTCGCCCGACGAATAGCTGCCCAGCTCGGGCAGGATCAGCACGTCCTGCGGTTGCAGCGAGGCCAGCGAGGCCTGCACGTTCTGCTCGGTCAGGATGTTCAGCATCTGCAGCGCCACGCTCAGCGCCGAGGTGATCTGCTCGCGCTGCAGCAGCGGCGTGCCCAGGTTCACCGCGATGACCACGTCGGCGCCCATCTGGCGCGCGATGTCGACCGGCAGGTTGCGCGTCAGCCCGCCGTCCACCAGCAGCCGGCCGTCGATCTGCACCGGCGCGATCGCGCCCGGCACCGACATGCTGGCACGCATCGCGGTGGCCAGGTCGCCCGACTTCAGCACCGTCATCTGGCCGCTGACCACGTCGGTGGCGATGGCGCGGAACGGAATCGGCAGCTCGTCGAAGTTCGATTCGCCCTTGGCCAATGCCAGGTCGCGCAGCACCGCTTCGAGCGCCACGCCGGTGATCGCGCCCTTGGGCAGGCGCAGTGAACCGTCTCTGTAGCCGAACTGCGGGCCGAAGAAGTCGAGCCAGTCCTCCTGCTTGCGGCTGATGGCGATGTCCTGGCGGGGCGGCAGGTCCGTGGCGATGGTCTCGGTCTTGATGCGCGACACGTCGGCGATCATGTCCTGCAGGCTCTGCCCCGAGGCATAGGCGCCGCCGACGATCGAGCCCATGCTGGTGCCTGCGATGACGTCGATCGGCACGCGCAGTTCCTCCAGCACCTTGAGCACGCCGATGTGCGCGGCGCCGCGCGCGCCGCCGCCCGACAGCACCAGGC
>JAHECC010000316.1 GCA_024641965.1 Rubrivivax sp. | reverse complement strand
GCGCCAGCAGGTCGACCAGCATCGCCAGCGCCTCGATATGCCGGCGCATCGAGCCGGAACAATCGATGAGCAGCCCGACCACGGCGTCGGCCACCGGCTCGACGCGCTCGGCGCGGAACAGCCGCCGCTCGGCCGGCGTGCTGATCAGTTGCGCCAGGCGTGCGCCGTCGATGCGCCCGTCTTCGCGCGCGCCTTCCCAGCCGTCGTGCCGCGGCAATGCCAGCAGGGCCTTCAACTGCCGAGCCAGACGCATGGTATTCAAGCCGCGCTCGACGATCAGGCGGTCGAGTCGCTCGCGGTATTCGCGCAGCAGTTCGGCACGCACCAGCGTGGCGGCGGCATGCTCGCGGTCGTAGGCGCCGCTGAAGATGCGGTAGGCGCTATCGGCATCTTCGAAGGCCTGGCTGCGTCCGGCGTCGGACACCGCGGCCATGGCTTCGTCCTGGCCATTCACATCCATGCGCAGGCTGAAGCGCAGCGGGTCGTTCTCGGCATCATCCTCGGCCAACAACGCTGCACCGCTGTCCAGGGCACCCAGCAGATCGGCCACGGTTTCGGCGATGCGACGCGCGGCAACGGCATAGTCGGCCTGGCTGCGCCGGTGCCGCCGCAACAGCGCCAGGTCGTGTGCCAGCAAATCGAGCAGGCGGCCACGCGTGGTCTCGATCAAGTCCTCGGTTTGCGCCAGCACCGCGGCGCCGTGCACCCGCGCCCTCGCCACCTGCGCCAGCGTGTACAGCACGATGCCGCTGTGTGTTTCGGTCAACCCAGAGTCGTGGAAGGCCATTGACCAGGCATCGAAGCGGTGCTGCAGGTTGCGGCGCACACCGGCCATGGGCACGGGCGCCAGCGATTCGACGCGGATCTGCTCCAGCAGTTCGAACAGCATCCGTGCCGTGCGCCCGTCGGGCGCGTGCCGGCGGTGCAGCGCGCCAGCGGAGTGTTTCAGGCGCAGCGCCAGGCCATCGGCCGCGCCGCGGAAGGAGGCGAAGTCGTCGCTTTCCAGCGCTGGGTGCAAGTGCGGCGCGAAGTCGGGCAGGCGGAAGTTGCCACGGTGCAGCTTGCCGCCACGAAAGTGCAGGTTGCGTTGGCCGCTGAGCGCACGGATCGAGGCCGCACACAGTTCCTCGATGTGCTGCTGGCGGCGCTCCAGGGTTTCGGCCATAACCTTCAGATTGCCGGCGTGTCGAGTTTCAGTTCCTGGTCGAAGCAGCGCTGGAAGTACTCGGCAACGATGCCGCGCTCGGCGTCGTCGCACTTGTTCAGGAACGACAGCCGAAAAGCCAGGCCCAGGTCGCGAAAGATCTCGCAGTTCTCGGCCCAGGTGATCACGGTGCGCGGCGACATCAACGTCGACAGATCACCGGCGGCAAAACCATTGCGCGTCAGCTCGGCCAGCGCCACCATCTGCCGCACCTGGACTCGCCCGAGCTCGGTGTCTTGGCTTGGCACGCGCGCCAGTACGATGGCGATCTCCTCTGCAGCCGGCAGGTAGTTCAGCGCGGCGACGATGTTCCAACGGTCGATCTGCGCATGGTTCAGCCGCTGCGCGCCGTGATACAGGCCGTTCAGGTTGCCCAGGCCGACGGTGTTGGCGGTGGCGAAGAGGCGAAAGTACGGATGCGGCCGAATGACGCGGCTCTGGTCGAGCAGGGTGAACTGGCCGTCGCGTTCGAGGATGCGCTGGATCACGAACATCACGTCGGGCCGGCCGGCGTCGTATTCGTCAAAGACCAGCGCCACCGGGCGCTGCAAGGCCCAGGGCACGATGCCTTCCTGGAACTCGGTGACCTGCTTCCCGTCCTTCAGGACGACCGCATCGCGGCCGACCAGGTCCATGCGGTTGATGTGGCCGTCGAGATTGACGCGCACGCAGGGCCAGTTCAGCCGCGCCGCCACCTGCTCGATATGCGTGGACTTGCCGGTGCCGTGCAAACCCTGCACCAGCACGCGCCGGTTGCGCGAGAAGCCGGCCAGCAGGGCGAGGGTGACGTCGGGGTTGAAGCGGTAGGCTTCGTCGATGTCGGGCACGTGATCCTCGCGCTCGGCGAAGGCCGGCACCTGCAGGTCGCTGTCGATGCCGAATACATCGCGCACCGACAACAGCCGATCGGGTTTCAGTTCTTCGATGCTCAGGCTCATGCGCGACATTCCGGTGCATCGCGGCGCCACGCGCCACGAGGCGCCGACAATAACCCAGCCGCGGCTATCGCCTACAGTCTCGGCAACGCCCCGCCCGATGCTCATGCGACCCGAGGAGACCTGCCGATGAACGCCGCCGCCCCCGACACCCGCAAGCCCGTTGCCGGACTGCAGAAGATGACGCCGTCCGAGGCCTTCGTCGAGACGCTGGTGGCGCAGGGCGTCGACACGATGTTCGGCATCATGGGCTCGGCCTTCATGGATGCGATGGACATCTTCGCGCCGGCCGGCATCACGCTGATTCCCGTGGTGCACGAGCAGGGCGCCGGCCACATGGCCGACGGTTATGCCCGCGCCAGCGGCCGCCACGGCGTGGTCATCGGCCAGAACGGCCCGGGCATCAGCAATTGCGTCACCGCCATCGCCGCGGCCTACTGGGCGCATTCGCCGGTGGTCATCATCACCCCGGAGACGGGCACGATGGGCATGGGTCTGGGCGGCTTCCAGGAGGCCAACCAGTTGCCGATGTTCCAGGAATTCACCAAGTACCAAGGCCATGTCGTGAACAACAAGCGCATGGCCGAATTCACCGCGCGCTGCTTCGACCGCGCCCTCTGCGACTTGGGGCCGACGCAGCTGAACATCCCGCGCGACTACTTCTATGGCGAGATCACTTGCGAGATCCCGCAGCCGATCCGCGTCGAACGCGGTGCCGGCGGCGAGCACAGCCTGGACGCGGCAACCGAACTGCTGGCGGGTGCCAGGTTCCCGGTGATCCTGGCCGGCGGCGGCGTGGTCTTGGGCGATGCCGTGGACGAGTGCAAGGCCTTGGCCGATCGGCTTGGCGCACCGGTCGTCACCGGCTACTTGCGCAACGACGCCTTCCCGGCCAGTCATCCGCTGTGGTGCGGGCCGCTCGGTTATCAAGGCAGCAAGGCGGCGATGAAGCTGATCGCCAAGGCCGACGTGGTGATCGCGCTGGGCTCGCGCATGGGCCCCTTCGGCACGCTGCCGCAGCATGGCCTGGACTATTGGCCGAAGGACGCGA
>JAHECC010000120.1 GCA_024641965.1 Rubrivivax sp. | reverse complement strand
TTCCTGCGCATCGCCGCCGGTCTGGAGGACCCGAGCGCGGCCGACGCCCTGCGCTGAGGCACACTGCGGCGATGAGCGACGAGATCCCCGTTCCGCAAACACAGTACGCCGAATCCGACGGCCTGAGCATCGCCTACCAGGTGTTCGGCAGCGGCACGACCGATCTGGTGTTCGTGCCCGGCATCGTCTCGCACATCGAACTGAACTGGGAGTATCCAAACCAGGCGCGCATGCAGCGCCAGTTGGGTCAACACTTTCGCGTGATCATGTTCGACAAGCGCGGGCAGGGCCTGTCCGACCGCTTCGAGGGTGTGCCGACGCTGGAAGAGCGCATGGACGATGTGCGCGACGTGATGCACGCGGCCGGCTCCAGACGCGCCGTGCTGCTGGCGTACTCCGAAGGCGGCGCGATGGGCGCGCTCTTCACCGCGACCTACCCCGAGAGGGTCGAGCGGCTGATCCTGCTGAGTGCGATGCCCCGCTTCTCTTGGGCGCCGGACTACCCGCACCGGCCGACGATCGAGCAGATCCTCCAGAACACTGCCGCCGCCTGGGGCAAGCCGGAAGCGGTGCACACGTTCGCGCCGAGCCGTATCGGCGACGACGCCTTTGCCGAAGCGCTTGCACGCTACCAACGTCAGAGCACGTCTCCCAGTGCGATCAAGCGGCTGCACATTGCCAACGACCAGATCGACGTGCGTGCCATCCTGCCGCAAGTCCACCGGCCGACGCTGATCCTGCATCGCCGCGGTGATCGCCCGGTGAGTGTGGCCAACGGCCGTTACCTGGCCGACCACGTGCCCGAAGCGGAATACCTGGAGCTGCCGGGCAACGACCACCTTCCCGCCGAGGGTGATGCCGAGCGCCTCGTCGAGGCCATCGTGCGCTTTGGCACGGCGCAAGCCTCCCTGCCCACGCCCGACACCGCCGAGCGCTGGCTGGCCACGGTGCTGTTCACCGACATCGTCGGCTCCACCGAACTGGCGGTGCGGCTGGGCGATGCGGCCTGGCGCGACCTGCAGCAGCGCTTCCACGCCATCGGCCGCAGCGAACTCGACGCGCACCGCGGTCGCGAGATCGACACCGCCGGCGACGGCCTGTTCGCCACCTTCGACGGCCCGGCGCGCGCCGTGCGCTGCGCCGCGGCGATGGTGCGCGGCGTCAAGGACATCGGGCTGGACCTGCGTGCCGGGCTGCACACCGGTGAGGTGGAAAACGCCGGCGCCAAGGTCAGCGGCATGGCGGTGCACATCGGTGCGCGCATCTCGGCCCATGCCGGTGCGGGCGAGGTGCTGGTGTCGACGACGGTGAAGGACCTGGTGGCCGGCTCGGGCCTGCGCTTCGAGCCGCGTGGCGTCAAGCCCTTGAAGGGAGTGCCGGGCGACTGGCCGCTGTACCGCGCCTTAAGTGACCCGGCCTGAAACCTGCCGACCCGCGTCAGTGCGCGAAAACGCCAATGGCATCGAACTGGCGCTGATCGCACACTGACCCGGCGCAAGGCCATCACCATGGCCGAGACCGGGAGACGACATGAGCGACGCGCCCAAGCTGATCCTCGACTACGTCTATGAGCATGAGGCTGCGCAGCCGGACAAGGTGTTCCTGACGCAGCCCGTCGGCAACGGGCAGGTGGTCGACTACACCTGGGGCCAGGTGCTCGATCAGTCGCGCCGAATGGCGGCGCACCTGAAGAGCCTGGGCTTCGAACCGGGCGCGCGTATTGCAATGCTGGCCAAGAACAGCGCGCACTTCATCATGGCCGAACTGGCGATCTGGATGGCTGGCGGCACGACGGTGGCGATCTTCCCCACCGAGACCGCCGACAACGTGCGCTACGTGCTCGACCATTGCGAAGCCAGCCTGCTTTTCGTCGGCAAGCTCGATACCTGGGAGCAGCAGAAGAGCGGCATTCGCGACAGGCTGCCCTGCATCGCGCTGCCGCTGGCGCCGGCCATCGGCCATGACACCTGGAATGAAATCGTCGCACGCACGGCGCCGCTTGCCGGGCGTCCGGCACGCAAGGCCGATGAGCTGGCGATGCTGGCCTACACCTCGGGCTCCACCGGGCAGCCCAAGGGTGTGATGCAAAACTTCGGGCGCATCACGCAGGCGGTCGAGAGCGGTATTGCGGACCCGAATTTGCAGTGGCCCGAAGGTGTCGAGCCGCGTGTCTTGTCCTATCTTCCGCTGGCGCATGTCTACGAACGTGCCGTCGTCGAATGCAGATCTCTGGTGGATGGCCGCGGGCATATCTTCTTCAGCGAATCGCTCGCCACCTTCATGGACGACCTGAAGCGTGCGCGCCCGACGCTGTTCGTGTCGGTGCCGCGGTTGTGGCTGAAGTTCCAGCAGGCCGTCCTCGCCAACCTGCCGGCGGCACAGCTGGATGCCATGCTCGACAACCCCGCCATGCGCGAGGCGGTGGGACGCAAGGTGCTCGCCGGCCTGGGGCTGGACGAGGTGCGTTTCGCCGTCAGTGGCTCGGCGCCGATACCGCCGGCGCTGATGGACTGGTATCGCCGGCTCGGCCTACCGATGTTCGAGGGCTACGCGATGACCGAAGACTTCGCCTATTCGTTCTGCACCACGCCCGAACTGAACGCCGCCGGCCATGTCGGCGTGGCCCGGCCCGGCGTGCAGGTGCGCATCAGCCCCGAGGGCGAGATCCTGATCAAGTCGCCGGGACAGATGATGGGCTACTACAAGCGCCCCGAGCTGAATGCCGAAAGCTTCACCGAAGACGGCTTCTTCCGCACCGGCGACCTGGGCGAGTTGCGGTCCGACGGCCAGCTGAAATTGACCGGCCGCGTCAAGGAACTGTTCAAGACCGCCAAGGGCAAGTACGTCGCGCCGGCGCCGATCGAGAACCGCCTGCTCGCGCACCCGATGCTGGAGTCGGCGATGGTCTCGGGCGTCGGCCAGCCGGCGCCCTATGCGGTGGTGGTGCTGGCAGACACGCTGCGGCCGCAGGTCGGCGATGCGGCGGTGCGCGCACGTGTCGAGGCCGGACTCGGCCAGCTGCTCGAAAAGGTCAACGCCGAGCTGGCCTCGCACGAGCAGCTGCGCATGCTGGTGGTGGCGGCCGAGCCGTGGACGATGGAAAACGGCCAGCTGACGCCGACGATGAAGATCAAGCGCAGCCGCATCGAGGCCGCGGTGGCGCCGCAGGTCGAGGCCTGGTACGAGCGCAGCGGCGCGGTGCTCTGGGCCTGAGCGCGAGGCGGTCGCTTCAGGCCCTACACGATGTGCTGCTCGTGCAGCGCCTGCAGCTCGGCCTCGCTCAGCCCGAGCACGCGCTGCAGCACCTCGGCCGTGTGCTGGCCGAGCAGCGGCGGCGGTAGGTCATAGCGCACGGGGGTGTCGGAAAAACGCATCGGACTGGCCAGCAGCGAGATCGGGCCACTGGGGTGCTGCATCGGCACGCGCATGCCGCGGTGCTGCACCTGCGGGTCGTTGAACACCTGGTCGATCGAATTGATCGGGCCGCAGGGCACGTGGTTCGCCTCGAGCAGTTCGATCCATTCATGCATCGTGCGCTCCAGCATCAGCTCGCCGACCATGCCGCACAGCAGCTCGCGATTCGCGCCGCGCGAAGAGCCGACCTTGAATCGCTCGTCGTCGGCCCATTCGGGTTTGCCGATCGCCCTGCTGAAGCTGCGGAACTGGCTGTCGTTGGCCACCGCCAGGATGATGTGCCCGCCTTTGCAGGCGAACACCTGGTAAGGCACGATGTTCGGGTGGCCGTTGCCCAGGCGTTGCGGCACCTCGCCCGAGACGAAGTAGTTCAGCGCCTGGAACGAGGTCAGTGCGATCAGGCAGTCGAGCAGCGCGATGTCGATGTGCTGGCCCTTGCCGCTGACGTGGCGCTGCTCGATCGCGCCCATGATCGCGCTGGTGGCGTACATCGCGGTCATCAGGTCGGCCACCGCCACGCCCACCTTCATCGGCCCCGCGCCGTCCTGGCCGTCGGGCACGCCGGTGATGCTCATCAGCCCGCCCATGCCCTGGAACACGAAGTCGTAGCCCGGCCGCGGCGCGTACGGCCCGGTCTGGCCGAAGCCGGTGATCGAGCAGTAGATCAGCCGCGGGTTGACTTCGCGCAGCGAGGCGTAGTCCAGGCCATAGCGCTCGAGCGTGCCGACCTTGTAGTTCTCGACCAGGATGTCGCATTTCTCGGCCAGCCGGCGGATCAGCGCCTGGCCTTCGGGTTTGGCCATGTCGCAGGTGATCGATTCCTTGTTGCGGTTGGCCGAAAGAAAGTAGGCTGAGTCGCCGCGCTGCTGACGCGCCATGTCGCGGCCGACGAAGGGCGGCCCCCAGCCGCGGGTGTCGTCGCCGTGGCCGGGGCGTTCGACCTTGATCACCTCGGCGCCCATGTCGGCCAGGTTCTGCGTGGCAAAAGGCCCGGCCAGCACGCGCGACAGGTCGAGCACGCGCAGGTGCGAAAGCGGCGGGGTGGGCTTGCCTGGGATCTCGGTCATGGCGGCATTGCTTGGCGTGGCAGGAGCGGCAATGCTAAGCCTTGGTCCGGGCATGCGCTGGCTACAATCGCGCCCCGCTTCGAAGCCCCGCCCACCGATGCCCAATGACCGCCTGGCCGTGCTGCCGCAATACCTGTTGCCCAAGGGCGCGCTCACGCGTCTGGCCGGGCACGTGGCCTCGGCGCAGCGCGGTGCCACGACGACACGGCTGATCCGCTGGTTCGTCGGCCGCTACGGCGTCAACATGGCCGAGGCCGCAGACAGCGACATTGGCGCCTACAAGAGCTTCAACGACTTCTTCACCCGTGCGCTGAAGCCCGGCGCGCGGCCCATTGCGCGCTCCGATCTGGTGTGCCCGGTGGACGGCGCGATCAGCCAGTTCGGCCGCATCCGCGGCGACCAGATCTTCCAGGCCAAGGGGCACGACTACAGCACCACGGCGCTGGTGGGCGGCGATGCGTCACTGGCCGCGCACTTCGCCGACGGCCATTTCGCCACGCTGTACCTCAGCCCGAAGGACTATCACCGCATCCACATGCCCTGTGCCGGGCGACTGACACGCATGATCCACGTGCCGGGCGAACTGTTCTCGGTGAACCCGACCACGGCGCGTGGCGTGCCGGGTCTGTTCGCGCGCAACGAGCGCGTGGTGTGCGTGTTCGAGGGCCAGGCCGGGCCCTTCGTGCTGGTGCTGGTGGGTGCGACCGTCGTCGGCAGCATGGCCACCGTCTGGCACGGTGTGGTCAACCCGCCGCGCCCCGGGCTGTTGCGCGAATGGTCCTATGCGGACGCGCCCGTTGATCTGGCCCAGGGTGCAGAGATGGGGCGCTTCCTGCTCGGTTCGACGGTGGTGCTGCTGTTTCCCGCAGGCAATCTGCGATTCAACTCGGCCTGGTCGCCGGGCCGCGCCATTCGCATGGGCGAGGCGATGGCGCAGCGCGGCTGACGGCTTACTGCGGCAGCCGGCCCAGCGCGTACATGATTTCCAGCACCGCCGGCGGGCGGCCCAGCGCGCCGAACCAGCGTGTGAACAGTTCGCCCAGCGTGCTGCTGCCGTAGATCTGCGCCAGCGCGGAGTTCACTGCCTGCTGCATCGCCCAGTCGCCGCGGGGCAGCGCGATCGCATAGGGTTCGTAGGAGATCGGGTCGCCAAGCAATGCCAGCGACTTCGGATCCTTGGCCTTGGCGGCCAGGCCCACCAGCAGCACGCGATCGCTGGCGAAAGCATCGATGGTGCCGGCCTCGAGTTCCGCGAGACCGTCCTCGCGCGTCTTCACCGGCACGACGGTGGCGTTGACCACCTTGGTCTTCATCGCCTCGGCCAGCGCCTTCTCGTTGCTGCTGCCGGCGATGACGCCGATCTTCTTGTTGGCCAGATCCAGCAGCGAGTTGCCTGCGGTGGAATTGCGCACCAGCAGTGCGGTGCCGTCGACGAAAGTCAGCGTCGAGAAGCTCACCTGCGACATGCGTCCCAAGGTCACCGTGCTGGCGCCGCATTCCATGTCGGCCTGGCCGTTGGCGATGGTGGAAAAGCGGTTCTGCAAGGTCACCGGTACCCATTTCACCTGCAGCGGGGTCACGCCGATCTGGCGTTCGATGACGCCGATGATGCTGCGGCACAGATCCACCGTGTAGCCGGAAGGCTTCTTGTCCTGGTCCTCGAAGGAGAAGGGGATGGCGTCGGTGCGGTAGGCCACCGAGATGGTCTTCGTCTCGTGGATCTTCTTCAGCCGGCCGTCGAAGGGGGCGCTGGCCATCTGCGCCAGGGCCAGGGTGGGCGCGAGGCACAGCGCGGCGATCAGGGGGGCAAAACGGGACATGGGCAATAGCTCCAGAGGGTGAGGTCGATGGCGTCACAGGTGCGCAACAGAGCGCGCATTTTAGGCGCGCACCCGGCCGTGGCCGCGCGACTCGCGCGTGGCGATCCATACCGTCGATGCGCAGATCACCAGGCCACCGATCAGCGTGCTCTGGCTGGGCACATCGGCGAACACCACCCAGCCGATCAGCGAAGCCCACACCAGATCGAGAAACTTCACCGACTGCGTCGACGAGATGTCGGCGATGCGGAAGGACCGTGTCAGGAAGTAGTGGCCCAGGCTGCCGAGCACACCGCACCACAGGAAGCCGGCCCATTGCCCGGCCGTCGGCGCTTGCCAGTGCAGCAGCGCCAGCGGCAGGCTGAAAATTGTGACGGTAAGCGCCTGCCACACCAGGATCACGCCAGTGGTCTCGTAGCGCGTCAGCCCCTTGGTCAGCAGGAAGGACGCGGCGAACATCGGCGCCGAGGCCAGCATCACCAGGTTGTAGTAGCCGCCGCTGCCGCTGAGCTTCGGGCCGACCACCACCACCACGCCAGCAAAGCCGATGGCCGCGGCCAGCCAGCGCTCCCAGCGCATCGGCTCCTTGAAGAAGATGTAGGCGCCGATCATGATGAAGATCGGCCCGGTGAAGCCGATGGCCGTCATGTCGGCCAGAGGGATCATCGGCAGCGCCGCGAACCACAGGCACAGACCGAGCGTGTGAAAGGCGCCGCGCACCAGTTGCCCGCCGACGTTCTTCGGCCGGTAGGCGGTGATGCCGTGGCGCCACAGCAGCGGCAGCAGCACGATCAGCCCGAACAGGTAGCGCAGGAACTGCGCCTGGAAGGGGTCGAGCTGCTGCGCCAATGCGCGCATCGACGCGTTCAGCACGCTGAACACCAGCCCGGCCGAGGCCGACCAAAGCAGGCCCTTGACGGTGGGGTCGAGGCGGCGCAGGCGATGCCCGGCCAGCGCCAGGCGGCGCTGCAGGGGCGTGCGCGAATCCCGGGGCGGGGTGTGGGGCTGGGAATGGGTGTCGATGGTGGCAGGCCGGGCAGTGCCGCAACAGCAACGCCGGCGGGTCAGCCGCGATGATAGATTTCATTGCCTGCACGGCATGACACAGGGGCGATTGATGCGGCACATCGCAAGGCGCGGGAGCTGTGGGCTGATGCTGGCGGCATTGCTGATCGCACCGCAGGCGCGCGCCGTGGGTCCGGGCAGCGACATGCAAGCCGCGGTGCTGCAGGCCTGCCGGTCGGTGAAGCACGAGAACATCGACCTGGACATGCTGGCGCAGGGACTGAAGGATTCCAGCGCCGTCAGCATGTTCGAGAAGCTGCGGCTGAAATCGGCGATCGACGATCTGATCGAGCGCTTGAAGGCCTTCCACAAAGGCTCGAAGCGCTACACGCTGGACGAGTTGCAGGAGCAGTACGACCTGTTGATGATGCGCATCGCGCACCAGTTGCAGGACAAGGATGAACCGCTGCACGGCCGGCTGTGCAATGCCTGGGATTCGATCTGGGCCAGTTTGCAGGACCCCCGGCGTTTCATGGAGATGGTGTCATGAGCGCGCCGGGCCGCTCCCAAGCGCTCATGCCGAAGCGCGCAGCGCGAAGGCTTGTCCGATGAGCGCGCCGGGCCGCTCCCAAGCGCTCATGCCGAAGCGCGCAGCGTGGAGGCTTATCAAATGAGCGGGGCGCGCGCGTGCTTGCACGGATTCGCGTTGGCCTGCCTGGGCCTGGTGGGATGCCAGACAGCGCCGCTGACGCATGGCGAGCATATTCGCGAGCATCTGGCGCAGCTGATCGGTGCGCAGCCCGCGCCCTGCGGCGAGGTCAGGTCCTATGCGCGGCAGCAGCGCTTGCAATACCGTGTCGAATGCCAGTCGGGCGACGTCTATGGCGTGGGCGTCGCGCCAGATGGGCGTGTATCGGTGACCCCGGAGGCCGGCGCAAAGCAACCCTAGCACGCGCCAGGCGCAGCACCTTCAGGCGCTTGCCACCACAAGACGCAGTTCGCTGCGGGCCTGGCCGATCACGGTGCGCGCGGCGCTCAGCGCCAGCAAGCCCATCACCGCCGCCACGGCCAGGTCCGGCCAGGCGCTGCCGCTGCCGAAGACGCCGAGCGCGGCGGCCATCACCGCCAGGTTGCCGATGGCGTCGTTGCGGCTGCACAGCCACACCGAGCGCATGTTGGCGTCGCCGTCGCGCCAGGCATAGAGCATCACCGCGACGGCTACATTGGCGGCCAGTGCGAGCGTGCCGATCGCGCCCATGGTCAGCGGCTCGGGCACGATGCCTGCGCTTGCCGACCACCATGCCCGGCCGAGCACGAACAAGCCGAAGGCGCCCATCACCAGGCCCTTGAACAGGGCCGCTCCGGCGCGCCAGCGCAGCGACATGCCCAGCACCACCAGCGCGATGCCGTAGTTGGCGGCGTCGCCGAAGAAGTCCACAGCGTCGGCGAGCAGCGAGACCGAGCTGGCGCGCAGACCGGCGGCGATCTCCACCGCGAACATCGCGGCATTGATGAGCAGCGCGGCCCACAGCACGCGGCGGTAGCGCGCGCTGTGGTGGGCCGGCGGGGTGGTGGCGTCGCAATGACAGCAACTGTCGCTCATGTCGGGCATGTTGGCTCTTGTGTCTCGATGTCTCATTGGAAAGCCTGTAGCAGGTGTAGAGTCAAGCGCTCTCTTGCCAAGGAGGCGCGCTTGAAGATCGGCGAACTGGCCAGTGCCACCGACACCCCGATCGAGACCATCCGCTATTACGAGCGCGAGGGCCTGCTGCCCGCGCCGTCCCGCAGCGATGGCAACTACCGCATCTATCGCGACACGCATGCGCAGCGGCTGGCGTTCATCCGCCGTTGCCGGGTGCTGGACATGAGCCTTGACGAGGTGCGATCGCTGTTGCGCTACATCGACGCGCCCGGTGGTGATTGCACGGGCGTCAATCAGCTGCTCGACGAGCATATCGGCCATGTCGAACTGCGACTGGCCGAACTGGGCCGCCTGCAGCGCGAGCTGCGTCAATTGCGCGCGCACTGCAAGCGTGGTGGGCCGCCGGACTCGTGCGGCATCCTTCGCACCTTGCGCGGAGAGCCGCACACTGCCGACGCAGCCAAGCTGGCGTCGCCGCGGCGCCGCCAGGCCGCGGGCCATGTGCCCGGCGCGCAGCACCCGCGGCGTTGAGGACACACGCGCGCGGCGTGGCACGGCATAGTCGCCGGCCGCACATGGCATGATCGTCGCGACCACCCTCACCCGGGTCACAGGAGCAAGGCACCGATGAGCAAGACCGCCGAGACGCTGCGCAGCGCGCGCTGGTTTGCCCCCGACGACCTGCGCTCGATGGGCCACCGCTCGCGCATGATGCAGATGGGTTACGGCCATGCCGACTGGGCTGGCAAGCCGGTCATCGCCATCGTCAACACCTGGTCCGACATCAACCAGTGCCACACGCATTTCAAGCAGCGTGTCGAGGACGTGAAGCGCGGCGTGCTGCAGGCGGGCGGCTTTCCGCTGGAACTGCCGGCGATGTCGCTGAGCGAGCCGATCGTCAAGCCGACGACGATGCTGTACCGAAACTTCCTGGCGATGGAAACCGAGGAACTGCTGCGCTGCCACCCGGTGGACGGCGCCGTGTTGATGGGCGGCTGCGACAAGACCACGCCGGGCCTGCTGATGGGCGCCTTCAGCGCCGGGCTGCCTTGCATCTTTCTGCCCGCCGGGCCGATGCTGCGCGGCAATTGGAAAGGCAAGGTCCTGGGCTCGGGTTCGGACACCTGGAAATATTGGGACGAGCGCCGCGCCGGCAAGATCAGCGATGCGCAGTGGTCCGAGGTCGAGGCCGGCATCGCGCGCAGCCACGGCACCTGCATGACCATGGGCACGGCGGCGACAATGATGGGCATCGCCGAAGCCCTGGGCATGACGCTGCCGGGCGCGTCGTCGATCCCCGCGCCCGATGCCAACCACCCGCGCATGGCCGCCGACTGCGGCCGGCGCGTCGTGCAGATGGTCTGGGACGACCTGCGCCCGGCCGCGCTGCTGACACGCGCGCATTTCCTCAACGCCATCAACGTGGCGATGGCGATGGGCTGCTCGACCAACGCCATCATCCATCTGGTGGCGCTGTCGCGCCGCGCCGGTGCCGACTGCATGGTGACGCTCGACGACTTCGATGCCGCCAGCCGCAAGGTGCCGGTGCTGGCCAACATCCGGCCCAGCGGCGACACCTACCTGATGGAGGACTTCTACTACGCCGGCGGCATGCCGGGGCTGTTGAGCCGGCTGCGCGGCCAGCTCGACCTCGATGCACTCACTGTCAACGGCCGCACGCTGGGCGAGAACATCGAAGGTGCCGAGGTGCACGACGACGATGTCATTCGCCCGCGGGACAAGCCGATCTATGCCGAAGGCGCGCTCGCCGTGCTGCGCGGCAACCTCGCGCCCGACGGCTGCGTCATCAAGCCCAGTGCCTGCGCGCCGCACCTGCTGCGGCACCGCGGCCCGGCGCTGGTGTTCGACGACTATCCGGCGCTGAAGAAGGCCATCGACGACCCCGATCTCGATGTCACGCCAGACCATGTGCTGGTGCTGCGCTATGCCGGCCCGCTGGGTGGCCCGGGCATGCCCGAATGGGGCATGCTGCCGATCCCGACCAAGCTGGTGAAGGCGGGCGTGAGGGACATGCTGCGCCTGTCGGACGCGCGCATGAGCGGCACCAGCTACGGCGCGTGCATGCTGCATTGCGCGCCCGAGGCCTTTGTCGGCGGGCCGCTGGCGCTGCTGCGCACGGGCGACATGATCGAAGTCGATGTGTCCGCGCGACGCATTCATCTCGACGTGGACGATGCCGAACTGGCCGCGCGCCGCGCCGCGTGGACGCCGCCGCCACGGCGCTACGAACGCGGCTACGGCTGGATGTTCTCGCGCCACATCCTGCAGGCTGACCAGGGCTGCGACTTCGACTTCCTCGAAACCGGCTTCGGTGCGCCGGTGGCGGAACCCGACATCTTCTGATTGACCGTGCAGGCGCCGTTGCCCTGGCCCTGGCTCGCTGCCAGCGTACTGGTGGTGTTCGGTGCCGGCATCGTGCGCGGCTTTGCCGGCTTTGGCTTCTCGGCGCTGTGCGTCGCCGCCATGTCGCTGTACCTGCCGCCGGCGCTGGTGGTGCCGCCGGTGTTCATGCTCGAGGTGCTGGCCAGCCTGAGCCTGCTGCGCGGCGCCTGGAGGGACGTGGATTGGCCGTGGCTGGGCTGGCTGGTGGCGGGCAACGCGCTGTGCATTCCGCTGGGCGTGGCGTTGCTCGCCTTCGTCGCCGAGGCGCCGCTGCGTGCGCTCATCGGTGCGCTGCTGCTGTTGGCTGCGCTGCTGCTGCGCAGCGGCCGGCAACTGGCCTGGGCCCCGACACGCAACCTGCGCCTGGCCACCGGCATGGTCTCGGGCCTGGTCAACGGCGTCGCGGCAATCGGCGGCATCGCGGTGGCGGTGATGCTCAGCGCCTCGTCCATCACGCCGGCGGCGATGCGCGCGACGCTGATCTGGCTCTTTCTGTTCACCGACCTGTATGCGCTGGCCTGGGCCGCGCTGATGCCCGCATCGAATGCCGGCGCATTGCTCGGCGCGAACACCTGGCAGCTGGTGCTGTGGCTGGCGCCAGCGATGCTGGCCG
>JAHECC010000119.1 GCA_024641965.1 Rubrivivax sp. | reverse complement strand
TCGGGCATCAGGCTCAGCGTGAGGAAGCCGTGGGCGATGGTGGTGCCGAAGGGGCCGTCTGCGGCCTTCAACGGATCGACGTGGATCCACTGGTGATCGCCGGTGGCCTCGGCGAACTGGTCGATGCGCTCTTGGTCCACCGTGATCCATTCGCTCACGCCGATCTCCTGGCCCACCATCGATTGCATGTCCTGCAGCCTGGCAAAGTGTCTCATCGCGATATCCATTCCTTCAAGGGCAACCATTGTTCGAGGTCTCGTTCGACGCGGCTGGGCGCCACGTCCCAAAGCGTCAGTCCGCGCGCGGCCAGTTGCACGTAATTCTGCGTGTCGCGCAGCCAGGTCAGCACCGGCACGTTCAGCGTGGCCAGGTACTGGTGCAGCTGGTCGTTCGAAATGGTGTGCTCACGCACGCGCATGCCCACCAGTCCGAGCTGAATGTCGGCAGCACGCGGGTGCGCACGCAGCAGGCCCAGGAAGGCATGCGTGGCACGGATGTCGAACAGGCTGGGCTGCAGCGGTATGACCATCTTGTGCGCGATGCGCAGCACGGCGTCGAGCCGCTTGCCGTGCAGCCCCGCGGGCGTGTCCAGCACCACATGCGAGGTGCCCTTGGGCGGTCGCACGATGTCGTTGTGCTTCAGCTCCCAGCCCGTGATCGCCGGCAGGTGCGGTGGACGCATCGCCAGCCACTGGCGTGTCGATTGCTGCTTGTCGACATCGCCGAGCATGACCGCATGCCCGTCGCTGGCCAACGCACCAGCCAGGTTGGTGGCCAGCGTGCTCTTGCCGACCCCGCCCTTGGGGTTGGCGACCACGATCACAGGCATGCGCGACTCCGTTGTGGTGGGTTTGGGTGATGGTAGCGGTGCGGCGCTGCAGCTTGCACCGGGCAAACCCAAGCGATGCCCCTGGAACGTGTCGCCCATGCCCGACACCGTCAAAGACCCGGATCAGCGCTGCAAAGCGGCCCTTGTTGTCACGATCGCGTCACGGTCGGATGGCTACACTGACTCTGTCTGAGCGCAGAACCGGCCGTACGATTGGGCGGAGGGAGCAATCCCGAGGGAACCCGTCACCCAGCGCAGGGAAACCGTCGTCGCACCCGCCGCAGGGTCGATGCCCGGCAAGGAGCCCGCCACCAGCGATGGTCGCGGGCTCTTCTTGTCCTATCGCATCTATCGCATGCCATCCCACAGCAGCTTGGCGCCCGTGCAGAACATGCCGGTGTAAGCCACGCGGTAGAACCAGTGCGGGTCGATGCGCCGCGCCAACCACACACCGAACCACACGCCCAATGGCGCCAAAGGCAGCAGCAACGCCGAGGTCGCCATGTTGGTGGCGTCGATCAGGCCGAGCCAGGCGTAGGGCAACCACTTCGCCAGGTTCACCACGGCGAAGAACACCGCCGTGGTGCCGGCATAGGTGATCGGCTTCAGCCGCATCGGCAGCAGGTAGGCATTCAACGGCGGGCTGCCGGCATGCGCCACAAAACTTGTGAAACCGGACGCGGTGGCCAGGCCGATTCCCGCCCATTGCGGTGGCGGCGGCGCACCGGCATGCGGCGGAAAGAGTAGCCGCTGCGCCAGGAACAGCAAGGTCAGCGCACCGACGATGCCGGCCACGGCCTGCACTGAGAGCACACCGAACAAAAAGGTGCCCACGCCCACGCCCAGCAGTCCGGCCGGCATCAGCGCACGCAGCAGCGCCGGGTCGCGCTCACGCCAGAGTTGCTGCAGGCCCACGCCGTCCATCACCAGCAGAAGCGGCAGCATGATCGCCGCGGCCTGCGGCACCGGCACCGCCAGCGCCAGCACGGGCGTGGCGAGCGCGCCGAAGCCGCTGAGAAAGCCGCTCTTGCTCAGCCCCATCAACAGCACCGCCGGCACCGCCACCGCATAGAACGCCGGGTCGCCAATGACGGGCCAGGCTGCCAGCCACTCAGGCAAGGTCAAGGTCCTCGACGAAGTGCGGTGTCATGTGAGCGGCGTGCGTGGCTGCAGAAGGGAGGGAACGGCAAGGCGACAATTGTGAGATGTTCCAGCCCTCGCAACACGATGTCAGATCCTTCTTCTGCAGCACCTGGCGCAAGCAGCGCGATGGCCTGCCCTTGCAGGCGATGGAATTGCAGGCCGCCCGCTGGATCGAAGAGCATCCCGAGTACCACACGCTGCTGGCCGACGAGCCGGCCGCGCTGGCCGCCAGCTACCGCGTCGAGGACGGCCGAGAGAACCCCTTCCTGCACCTGTCGATGCATCTGTCGATCAGCGAGCAATGCGACATCGACCAACCTACCGGCATCCGCCAGGCGACGGCCCTGCTTGCGGCAAAGAAGCAGTCGCTGCACGATGCCCACCACCAGGTGATGGAGTGCCTGGGCGAGATGATCTGGGCCTCGCAGCGCAGCGGGCTGCCGCCCGATGGGCAGGCCTACATCGACTGCGTGCGGCGTCGGGCCACGGCCTAGAACTTCCAGTCGTAGTTGACGATGATGCGGTAGTCCTGCAGGTCGCCGTCGCTACCCATGTCCACGTTGGCTACGCGGCCACGGAGCCAGAACGGCTGGGCCCAGGCCGGCCAGGTCTTGGCGCTGAATCGGTAGTCCAGTGTCAGGTCGTATTCGGTCCAGTTCGGTTCCCCCGCACGGGTGCCCGGATTGATCGCATCCCAGCCGTGCACGACGGCGGCATTCACCGCGAAGCCCGGCGCCCCCATTGCGGCGAAGTCGTAGCTGCCACCGATCATCCAGGCCTTCATGCCTGCCCGGTTGAAGGCCTTGACGATCATGTTGAGATAGCCGGCCCAGCTCGAGTAGGGGTTCTGGTAGTTCTGCTCGCTGCCGGTCTGGTTGTAGACCAGGGACAGCACGGCCGGCCCGGCGATCAGGTCGGCCTTGATGCCGCCTGACCAGTTGGAGAAGGCCGAGCCGACGAGCAGGCTGTCACCCACACCGGTCTGGTACATCGCCTGCGCGCCCAGGCGCAGCTTGTAGTCGGGCGACAGCGGCGTCAGCCAGGACGTGTCGGCATAGGTCGAGCTGATCACGTTGGGCACGTAGTAGGTGGACAAGCGCCACTGCAGCTCCTTCGTCGGCTGCCCGGCCAGGCCCAGCAACCACAGCGGCTCGCCGTCGACGCCGGCAATCCCGGCAACCTCGGTGAAGTTCTGGAAGCTCTCGCTGTTGCGCGGCTTGGTCGCGTTGAGGTAGGCGGCGTAGTAGTCGATGCCGCCTACCTGGCCGGACAAGTTGCCGCCCGAGTAGGTGATCGGCGTCATGCGGATGTCGCTGGGGCTGATCTCGGGCTGCGTCACCTGGAAGCGCCCACCGGTGAGCGTCTGCTCCCACAGCTTCATCGACGCATAGACCTCGCCGATCACCGAATAGGGCTCCTGCCCCGTCCTCAGCAAGCCCGAGCCGTCCTTGTCGAGCGGACCCCACAGGCGCTGCGACGTGTAGCCGACCACGCCGAGACGAAACACGTCGGCGATCCAGCCGGTGCGGTAGCCGATCCAGCCACCCGCCGCCCAGGCGGCGTTGGTCACGTCACCCGGGTTGAGGCGGTCGAAGTAGTAGGTGCGGAAGTGCAGGTCCACCTCGCTGTCGCGCCCGAAAGCGTCGGCCAGCGAATCACTGGCCAGCGCGCCCGCAGGACACAGCACGGCAGCAGACAGCAACCCGGCCACCAGGCCGTGGCGCAGGGCGTGGGGTTTCGATCGGTTCGGCAAGTTCGGTCTCCGTTGTTTGCTGTTGTGCTTGGATGGCCACGGGCGCAACGCGCTTGCGGCCATTCCCGATTGTCCGGAAATTCTGATGGGCATAGTCATCCCGGTCGGGCGCCAGCTTCCAACTGGCGCGGCCGACTACTTCATGCCTTCGGCGACCATCTTCCTGCGCACGAAGGCGATCTGCTCCTGCAGCGGCAGGTCCTTCGGGCAGACGTCGTGGCAGCCGAGCAGCGACATGCAGCCGAAGACGCCGCTGTCGTTGCCGATCAGTTCGTAGTAGTCGGCATCGGTGCGTGTTTCGCGTGGGTCGAGGCGGAAACGCGCGACCTTGTTGATGCCCACCGCGCCGACGAAATCCTCGCGCATGCGTGCGGTGCCGCAGGCGGCCACGCAGCAGCCGCACTCGATGCAGCGGTCGAGCTCGTAGATCTTCTCGGCCAGGTCCGGATCCATCGGCTCCTCGATGCGCTTGAAGTCGACGTCATCCTTCTTCATGTGCACCCAGGTCTCGAGGCGCTCGCTCATGCCGCGCATCCAGGTGCCGGTGTCCACCGACAGATCACCGATCAGCTCGAAGAAAGGCAGCGGTGCCAGCGTGATCTCGGGCCCGACTTCCTTGGTCAGCGTGCGACAGGCCAGCCCCGGCCGGCCGTTGATCACCATGCCGCAGCTTCCGCAGATGCCGGCGCGGCAGACGAAGTCGAACTGCAGCGAGGGGTCCTGCTTCTCGCGGATCTCGTTCAGTGCAATGAACAGCGTCATGCCCTCGGACTGCTCCAGCTCGAAGGTTTGCTTGTGCGGCACGCTCGCCGGATCGGCCGGGTTGCAGCGCAGGATGTGCAGTCGGATCTTCCGGCCGGTGGCTACTGGTTCGCTCATGTCTTGTTCCCGGTTGTAAACGGCGACCGCGCCTATTCGCTTTCCCACTGGAAGCCGGTCGTCTCGGCCTGATCCTCGGCGACGCCCACCGCCGGCGCAAAGCGCTCGTCGATGCGCTCGTTGCGACCGCGCAGCGGTGCCGGCAGCAGGTGCTCGTAGGGCATCAATGTCGTCTGGCGCTCGAAGCGGTCCGCGACTCTCTCCTTCACCGCATCCACCTCGGCCTGGCGCGCCGGCGTATCCGGGTGATCGGTGTAGTCCTTGGTGCCGTAGCCGCGCCAGCCGGGCGGCAGCTCCATCTTGTGTACGGCTAGCGCTTCGTAGTTCAGCGTCGGCAGCGTCGCATCCCCCTGCCAGGTGGCGAGCGTGCGCTTCAGCCACTCGGCATCGTTGCGGCGCGGGAAGTCCTCGCGGAAATGCGCTCCGCGGCTCTCGGTGCGGGTCAGTGCGCCATAGGAGACGCACAGCGCGAGCTTGAGCATCTTCTGCACTCGGTAGGCTGTGACCAGTTCGGGATTCACGCCCGGCGTGCTCGACTTCAGGCCGATGCTGCGGCTGCGCACGAGCAGCTTCTGCAACTCGTCGACCGCCTCTTCGAGGTCCTTGCCGCTGCGGAAGATGCCGACCTTGCTGGTCATGATCTCCTGCATGCGCGTCTTGATCGCCGCACCGTCCTCGGAGCCCTTGGCGAGGAGGATGCCCTGCAGCTTCGCGCTTTCGCGCTGGATGAATTCGCGCACCACCCCGGTCGGGATGTTGACGTCGTTCTCGCTCCTGTCGCAGAAGTCGGCAATGAATTCACCGACGATCATGCCGGCGACGACGGTCTCGGCGACCGAGTTGCCGCCCAGCCGGTTGAAGCCGTGCATGTCCCAGCAGGACGCTTCACCAGCCGCGAAAAGGCCCTTCAGCGTCGGGCTCTCGCCGGTGTGCTTGGTGCGCACGCCGCCCATCGTGTAGTGCTGCGCAGGCCGCACCGCGATTGGTTCCTTGGTCGGGTCGATGCCAAGGAAGTAGTGGCAGATGTCCCACACCTCACGCAGGTTGGTGTGGATGTGCTTCTCGCCCAGTTGCGTGATGTCGAGCCAGATGTGCTCGCCAAAGCGCGACTTCACACCCTTGCCCTTCTTGATGTGCTCCTCCATGCGGCGCGAGACGACGTCGCGCGAGGCCAGCTCCTTCTTCTCCGGCTCGTAGTCGGGCATGAAGCGGTGGCCGTCCACGTCCTTCAGCAAACCGCCGTCGCCGCGGCAGCCCTCGGTGACGAGGATGCCGGCCGGGAAGATGCCGGTCGGGTGGAACTGCACCGCCTCCATGTTGCCGAGCGCGGCCACACCGGTCTCGAGCGCGATCGCGTGGCCCATGCCCTCGCAGATCACCGCGTTGGTGGTCACCTGGTAGATGCGTCCGGCACCGCCGGCGGCGATCGCGGTGGCCTTGGCGACGTAGGCGGAAAGCTCGCCCGTGACCAGGTCGCGCACGACGGCGCCGTAGCAGCGGCCGGCGTCGTGGATCAAAGCGATCGCCTCCTTGCGCTCGTGCACCGGAATCTGCTCGGCGATGACACGGTCGCCCACCGCGGTGATCATCGAGTGGCCGGTGCCGTCGGCGGCATAGCAGGTGCGCCACTTCTTCGTGCCGCCGAAATCGCGCTGCGCGACCAGGCCATGCGCCTCGTCGCGCTCGGTGATCGTCACTTTCTGGCCGTTGATGATCACCTGGCGGTCGCCCTTGCGCACGCGGCTCCAGGGCACGCCCCACGCGGCGAGTTCGCGCACCGCCTTCGGTGCGGTGTTGACGAACATGCGCACGACGTCCTGGTCGGCGCCCCAGTCGCTGCCGCGCACCGTGTCCTCGAAGTGCACGTCCTCGTTGTCGCCCTGGCCTTTGATGACGTTGCCGAGACTCGCCTGCATGCCGCCCTGCGCGGCCTTGCTGTGCGAGCGCTTGGCGGGCACGAGCGACAGGATGATCGCGTCGTGGCCGCGGCGCCGTGCGGCGATGGCCACGCGCAGCCCGGCCAGGCCGCCGCCAATGACCAGCACGTCGGTATAGGTGACCTTCATTTGGTGCCCCCCGGCAGCGTGGTCGATGGCGCGGCCGGCGCGGCATCGCGTTGCCAGGTCGGCACGTAACGCTCGCCGACCCGATCCTGATGCGCGATGCCGATCTTGATGTAGGCCGCCAGCGTCGCCAGGCCGAGCACGATGAAGAACACCGAAAGCCCCCATTTGAGGCGCTTCAGGTTGCGGCGCCCGGCATTGGCATCCTTGCCGGGGAACCAGCCCCACTTGACGGCCAGCCGGTACAGGCCGATGCCACCGTGCAGTTCGACCGCGAACAGCAACACCAGATACAACGGCCACCAGCGGCCGCTCCAGACCCGGTCGGCGGATTCGTAGGGGCCGATCATCCCGGGGTGCATCAGCATCTGGTACAGATGCACCGAGGCGAGGAAGAACATCGCGAAGCCGGTCCAGACCTGCCACCACCACAGCGTCGTGTCCTCGTGCCGCATCATGCCCATGTGCTCGCGGTAGGCGCTGTACTGCCCATAGCTGATCGGGAACTTGCGCAGCGCCAGCGCGGCATGCGCGACGAAAAGGATGAAGATGCCGGAGACGACCAGCGAGACGATGCCCGGGTAGGCGCGCCCGAAGAAGAAGTAGCCCTCGAACATCTTCGTGATCGCCCACATCGCGTCGGCGCTGATCAGGATCGACGACACGAAGAACATGTGGCCCCACATGAACAGGCCCAGCACCAGCCCGCTGGCGCTCTGCGCGAAGTCCAGGCGCGCCGGCCAGGCGCTGCGTCGCCGCGCGCGCCGTGGAGCGGTGGTCGAGAGGGTCTCGCTGCCTGTAGACATGGGTGTCCTCCTATGTTTGGGGCATCGCGGCACCACGCTCGATGTGACCGATCTTGTATCTACACCGCACGGCCATTGTGTCGTGTCGATCGGCGCCGATCAAATGGCGCCATCTCTTGCCGCATGCGCACGATGCGCCTGCTCTGGCCCACGGAACCGTCAGGACCTGGCGTAGCCCTCTTCGGCCAGAGCGGCCTCGAAGCTCGCGGCGGGCAGCGCCGATTCGATGCGCAGCGTGTGCGTCGGCAGGTCTATCTGCACCTTTGCGGCGGCGTCCACCTGCTGCACGGTGGCGGTGACGGTTTTCACGCAATGGCCGCAGGTCATCGTGGGCAAGGTCATCTCGATCATGGGGCTCTCCTTCGCGCGGCATTGTTCCGCAGCGGCGCCTCCGCGCCATTGACCGGACTCAAGTCGCCGCGGCGGCGGCCGAAGAAGCAACACTCACCGCCCCTCCCCCTCCAAGCAGAAACGTCATGCAATTCTCGCAACTCGCCACCGTCAAGCACCGCGTCGCGGTCGGCCAGCCCCTGCCCTTCAACGTTCGTAACGCCGATCACACGCTGTTACTCGCGCGTGGGCAGGTGGTGGACACCTTCGACCAGATGGAGGCGCTGTTCACGCGCGGGGCGCTGGTGGACATCGCCGAGTTGCGTTCGCCGCGTGACCACATCAAGGACGCGCCACCCGAAATGCTGCCCAAGCTGTGGGGGCAATGCATGGAGCGTGTGGGTGAAACGCTGCAGAACAGCGCGCAGGAAGGCTTCGGCAAGGCCTTGGAGGATGTCACCGGGCCGGTGCAGGCGCTGATCGAGCGCGATTCCGACCTGGCCATCTTTCAGGTCCTACGGCAGGACGGCAACGGTTTCACCCAGTACGGCGTGACCCATTCGATCCACACCGCCATCACCAGTTTCCTGGTGGCGCAGCGTCTGGGCTGGGACGAGGCCAGCGTGCAGAAGGTCTTCAAGGTGGCGCTGACGATGAACCTGTCGATGCTCGAACTGCAAGGTCAGTTGGCCGTGCAGACCACGCCGGTGACACCGGAGCAGCGCGCATTGATCCATTCCCATCCGCAGCGCAGCGTGGAGATGCTGAGGCTGTCCGGCATCGAAGACAGCGACTGGCTGGACGCCGTGGCACACCATCATGTGGCCCCCGACGGCAGCGGCTACCCGGCCGGGCAGCATGAGGTCAGCGACCTGGCGGCCCTGGTGCGCCGCGCCGACATCTACACCGCCAAGCTCAGCCCGCGCAGCGGCCGCGATGCCATGGCCGCCGACCGCGCCGGCCGCGCGATGTTCATGTACGACCCCGGCAACTCGATGACCGCCGCGCTGGTGAAGGAGTTCGGCGTCTACCCGCCGGGCTGCTTCGTCAAGCTGGTGTCGGGCGAGACCGCCGTGGTGGTGAAGCGCGGCCCGAGCGTGATCACGCCGTTCGTGGCGGCACTGACCACGCCCACCGGCGCAACGTTGACCGAGCCCGTGCCGAGAGACACGTCGAAGCGCGAAAACGCCATTTCAGGCGTGATCGGCGAGAAGTCGGTATCGGTCAAGCTGGCGCCGGAAAAGCTGATGAAGCTGGCCCTGGCCTAGGATCACAGGCCCCGCAGCGATACGAAGAAGCCCTGCGATGCAGGGCTTCTTGCCTTGGCCGCACCTATAGTGCGCGGCATGCAGCCCCCCTACACCCCCCGACGGCCGGGACGCAGCCAGTTCATCCGGCTGCGCGGCATGAACCATCACCTGAACATCTGGGGCGATGCCTCGATGGCCACGGCCTCGCGCCCGCCGCTGCTGCTGATGCATGGCTGGATGGACGTCGGTGCCTCGTATCAGTTCACTGTCGACGCACTGGCGCACGAGCGTTACGTCATCGCGCCGGACTGGCGCGGCTTCGGCCTGAGCGACTCGACGCCCGGCGATTGTTACTGGTTCCCTGACTACCTGGGCGACCTGGACGCACTCGTCGATCACCTCGCGCCCGGGCAGGCGGTGGACCTGTGCGGCCACAGCATGGGAGGCAACGTCGTCATGAGCTATGCCGGCGTGCGGCCGGCGCGCGTGCGGCGGCTCATCAACCTCGAGGGGTTCGGCATGCCGCAGACCAAACCCGCGCATGCGCCGAAGCGTCTCGCGCAGTGGCTGAACGAACTGCAGCAACCGCAATCGCTGCGCAGCTACGCCAGTCTGGACGAGGTGGCGGCGCGGCTGATGAAGACCAACCCGCTGCTGGCCGCCGACAAGGCCGCATGGCTCGCGTCGCACTGGGCACGATGCGCCGACGACGGCCGCTGGCATGTGCTGGGCGATCCGGCGCACAAACGCGTCAACCCCGTGCTGTCGCGCGCCGAAGACACCATCGCCACGTGGAAGTTGATCACCGCACCGTTGCTCTGGGTGGAAGGTGACCGCACCGAGTTCGGCAGGTGGTGGGGCGAGCGCTACACGCATGCGCAATTCGAGGAGCGGCTGTCGGTGGTGCCCAGGCTGCAGCGCCTGTCGCTGGTACCTGCCGGCCACATGCTGCACCACGACCAACCCGAGGCGCTGGCACGGGCGATCGAAGGCTTCATCGACGCCGAGTGAATGCGTCGAGGGGTGCGTGTCAAAATCGCGCCCTCAACGCACCTACGGCATCGACCCCGCGCATGGACATCGAACGCATCAACCAGATCGGCAGCCTGCTCGACGACCTGACAGCACGCACCGGCGCGCTAAGGGGGTATCTTTGACTACGAGCGCAAGGCACTGCGGCTGAACGAGGTCAACGCGGCGCTGGAAAACCCGGCCGTCTGGAACGAGCCGAAACGCGCACAGGAGCTGGGGCGCGAGAAGAAGACGCTGGAAACCGTGGTCGAGAGCATCGACCACCTGACGAGCGAGCTGTCAGACAACACCGAGCTGTATCAGATGTCGAAGGCCGACGAGGACTTCGACGCGCTGGCGCACATCGAGCAGGCCACGGCCGCCTTGCGCGAAACGGTGGAACAACTCGAGTTCCGCCGCATGTTCAGCAACCCTGCCGACCCGGGCAACTGCTTTGTCGACATCCAGGCAGGCGCTGGTGGTACCGAAGCCTGCGACTGGGCGCAGATGCTGTTGCGCCAGTACCTGAAGTATTGCGAACGCAAGGGTTTCACTGCCGAAGTGCTGGAAGAAAGCGAAGGCGACGTGGCCGGCATCAAGAGTGCCACGCTGAAGATCAGCGGCGACTATGCCTTCGGCCACCTGCGTACCGAAACCGGCGTGCACCGGCTGGTGCGCAAGAGCCCTTTCGATTCCTCGGGCGGGCGCCACACCAGCTTCGCCAGCCTGTTCGTCTACCCCGAGGTGGACGACACCATCGAGATCGAGATCAACCCGGCCGACGTGCGCACGGACACCTACCGCGCCAGCGGCGCCGGCGGCCAGCACATCAACAAGACCGACTCTGCCGTGCGCCTGACGCACATCCCGACGGGCATCGTCGTGCAGTGCCAGAACGACCGCAGCCAGCACCGCAACCGAGACGAGGCCTGGCAGATGCTGCGCAGCCGGCTGTACGAACACGAGATGCGGCTGCAACAGGCCGAACAGCAGAAGCTCGAGGACAGCAAGACCGATGTCGGCTGGGGCCACCAGATCCGCAGCTACGTGCTCGACAACAGCCGCATCAAGGACCTGCGCACGAATGTCGAGGTCAACAACACGCAGAAGGTGCTGGACGGCGACCTCGACATGTTCATCGCTGCGAGCCTGAAGCAGGGGCTTTGAGCCCGCCACAACTCCCAGGAAGAGACAAGACCCATGCGTGAAGGCCCTGCCACCGTCGTCAAGCGCGAGGACTATGCCGCGCCGGCCTACTGGATCCGCAGTGCCGAGTTCAGCTTCGACCTGGACCCGGCCAAGACCATCGTCGGCAGCCGGCTGCAGATCGAGCGCAACGTGGACGCGGCGCCACAGCCCCTGACGCTGCATGGCGAGGGCCTGAACCTGCTGCGCGTGCTGGCCAACGGCGAGAGCGTGTCCTTCCGCGAGGAAGGCGATCGTCTCGTCATCGACAACCCGCCGGCGGGACCGAGCTTCACATTGGAGATCCGCAACACCATCGCGCCCGACAAGAACAGCGAACTCAGTGGCCTGTACACCAGCGGCGGTGGCTTCTATACGCAGTGCGAGGCCGAGGGCTTCCGCCGCATCACCTATTTCCTGGATCGCCCCGATGTGATGGCGGTCTACACCGTCACGCTGCGTGCCGAAAAGGCGAAGTACCCGGTGCTGCTGAGCAACGGCAACCGGGTCGAACAAGGCGATCTGGACGGCGGCCGGCACTTCGCGAAATGGCACGACCCCTTCCCGAAGCCGAGCTACCTGTTCGCGCTGGTCGCGGCCGACCTGGTGGCGCGCGAGCAGAAGATCCGCAGTCGCGGCGGGCGCGAGCACCTGCTGCAGGTCTATGTCAAGCGCGCCGACCTGGGCAAGACCGAACACGCGATGAACTCGCTGATCG
>JAHECC010000011.1 GCA_024641965.1 Rubrivivax sp. | reverse complement strand
GCTACACCGGGCAGACGCCCGAGCGGCTGAAGGCGCACATGCGCAACATGCATGTCTTCGACGTGAAGACGCTGCGCGCCAAGGGCGGCATCGACAAGGAGACCGGCTACAAGCTCGACGGTGACTATTTCGGCCTGCCCTGGCCTTGCTTCGGCACGGCGGAGATCAAGCACCCGGGCTCGCCGAACCTGTACGACACCAGCCGCCACGTGATGGACGGTGGCGGCAACTTCCGTGCGAACTTCGGTGTGGAGCGCGACGGGGTGTCGCTGCTGGCCGGCGACGGATCGCACTCGCTGGGCGCCGAGCTGACGATGGGCTACCCGGAGTTCGACCACATCCTGCTGAAGAAGCTGGGCTGGTGGGCCGACCTCACCGAAGCCGAACAGAAGGCCGCGGAGGGCAAGAACTGGAAGACCGACCTGTCAGGCGGCATCCAGCGCGTGAGCATGAAGCATGGCTGCCATCCCTTCGGCAACGCCAAGGCACGGGCCGTGGTGTGGAACTTCCCCGATCCGATTCCGCAGCACCGTGAGCCGCTGTACAGCAACCGGCCGGACTTGGTCGCGCTTTACCCGACCCACGACGACAAGAAGGCCTTCTGGCGGTTGCCGACGCTGTACAAGACCGTGCAGGAAAAGAATCTCGACATCGGCAAGACCTTCCCGCTGGTCATGACCAGCGGGCGCCTGGTCGAATTCGAGGGCGGTGGCGAGGAAACACGCTCGAACCCGTGGCTGGCCGAATTGCAACCCCACATGTTCGTCGAGATCAACCCCCGCGCCGCCAACGACCGCGGCATCCGCGATGGCGACACGGTGTGGGTCAAGACGCCGCCGATGCAGGGCCTGAGCGGCTTCAAGGGCCTGCAAGTGAAGGCGCTGGTGACCGAGCGTGTCGGCCCGGATACCGTGTTCCTGCCCTTCCACTTCTCCGGCCAATGGGGTGGCGCCGACATGCTGAGCTACTACCCGAAGGGTGCGCATCCGGTCGTGCGCGGCGAGGCGGTGAACACCGGCACCACCTACGGCTACGACAGCGTGACGATGATGCAGGAAACCAAGACGACCTTGTGCCAGATCGAAAAAGCCACGGCTTGAGGGGACATTCATGGCTCGAATGAAATTCATCTGCGACGCCGAGCGCTGCATCGAATGCAACGGTTGCGTCACCGCCTGCAAGGCCGAGAACAACGTGCCCTGGGGCGTCAACCGGCGCCGCGTGGTCACGCTGAACGACGGCGTGCCCGGCGAGAAAAGCATCTCGGTGGCTTGCATGCACTGCTCCGATGCGCCGTGCATGGCGGTGTGCCCGGTGGACTGCTTCTACCGCACCGATGACGGCGTGGTGCTGCACGACAAGGACGTGTGCATCGGCTGCGGCTACTGCTCCTACGCCTGCCCCTTCGGCGCGCCGCAGTTCCCCAGCAACGGCACGTTCGGCCTGCGCGGCAAGATGGACAAGTGCACCTTCTGTGCCGGCGGGCCCGAGACGAACGGCAGCCAGGCCGAGTTCGAGAAATACGGGCGCAACCGTCTGTCGGAAGGCAAGTTGCCGCTCTGTGCCGAGGTCTGCTCCACCAAGGCGCTGCTAGGCGGTGACGGCGAGGTCGTGGCCGACATCCTGCGGGTGCGCGTGCTGTCGCGCGGCAAGGGCAGCGAGGTCTGGGGTTGGGGTACGGCCTATGGCAAGCCCACGGCGGGTGCTCCGGCAACCGCCAAACCACCGGGGACCAAGTCATGAGAGCCACCTTGATGTTTATCGTCGTGCTGGCGTTGGCAGCGTGCAGCGAAAAGCCGCAGCAGCGGGTCGGCGCCGAGCGCACACCGGCCTGGCAGGGCGCAAAGGATCCGTTTGTCGTGTCCGGCTGGAAGGCGGGCGACAAGGCCAGCTGGGAGCAACAGCTGGCCGAGCGCGCCAACGCCCAGAACGAGTACCGGCGTATCGGTACCACGCGCTGATTGCGGCCGATGCAAGGAGCAGCCATGCAAATGACCGTGCGCAGTCCAACGATCGTCATCGCGCTTATGTTGACGTTTTTGCTGGCCTTAGCGCCTGCGTCGGTTGTACGCGCGCAGGGCAATGCGCCGCCGGCCGGCTTCGTGGCGCCTGCCGAACCCAAGCCCGACGAGACGAACGCGCAGCGGGCGAAGTCGCAGCCCGGCAACAACGCGCCGATGTGGCGTGCCGTGCGCGAGTCTGGCGAGGCACGTGGCATGACGAACCTTGGCGGGGCGGAAGGCGGCACGCTGATCCAGTCCTTCGTGCAGTATCCCGGATCGACCTACACCACCGCAGGCGAGGCCTGGCGCCAGATGCGAAATAAGTGGATCCTGCCCTATGGCGGGGCGTTGCTGCTGATCGTCGGCCTGGCGGTGGCCATGTTCTATTGGCGCGTGGGCGGCATTGGCGGGCACGAACCGGATACCGGGCGCAGGATCGAACGCTTCACCTACCTGGAACGGGCTGCGCACTGGAGCGTGGCCATCAGCTTCGTCATCCTGGCCGTGTCGGGCATCGTCATGGCGGTGGGCAAGTTCGTGATATTGCCGATCATCGGTGCGACCTTGTTCGGCTGGCTGAGCTACGCGCTGAAGAACCTGCACAACTTCGCCGGGCCTGTGTTTGCGGTGGCCCTGGTCATCTTCATCGCGACCTACCTGCGCGACAACCTGCCGCGCGCCGGTGACATGCAATGGCTGGCTCAGGGCGGTGGATTGCTCAGCGGGAAGCATGTGCCTTCGGGCCGATTCAACGCCGGCGAGAAGGTCGTGTTCTGGGGTGGCGTGATCTTCTTCGGCCTGATCGTCGTGGCCTCCGGCCTGGTGCTCGACCATCTATTGCCGATCGTGGCCTACACGCGCGGCAACATGCAGGTGGCGAACATCGTGCACGGCGTGGCTTCGTTCATGATGATGGCGCTGTTCATCGGCCACATCTACATGGGCACGGTCGGTGTCAAGGGTTCCTACCAGGCCATGCGCACCGGCTATGTCGACGAGGCCTGGGCCAAGGAGCATCACGAACTCTGGTACGACGACATCAAGGCCGGGCGTGTGCCGGCGCAGCGCTCGGATGTGCCTGCACCTGGCACCGGTGCCGCCGGTGTATCGACCTGAACCTCATCGACAGCGGAGACCGAGCATGAAATCCCTATTCACCGCAGGCGTCGTGCTGGTCGCGGCGCTTTTCGCCGCCCAGGTCAACGCGGCGTTGCCAGCACCGAGCGACGAAGCCAAGGCCAAGGCGGCCGAGGGCGCGGCCAAGAGTGCCCACGCGGGCAAGGTGGGCGCCTACCAGTTGTGCAAGGTGCAGGACAAGGTGGCTGCCGACTACTTTGCCGCCACCAAACAGGCCGGCAAGGCGCCCCATGCGCCCGAGGCGACGCCGCCTTGTGTCGACCCGGGCGCGTTCGTCTACACGCCGGGGAAGTAGCGCGCGCGCATGCCGCCGCCACGCGAATCCATGCCACTGCCGGCGGGCGCTTCACCGGTCGCAGAGGCGCCGCGCCTGACGCAGGCGCGCGGCGAACTGCTGCGCGAGATCCGCATTCTCGATGAGTACGGCGCGCAGCGCCGCATCATGATTCCGGCGGAGCGGCCGTTGACGCTGTTCGTCGACAAACGCGAACTGGTCACGCTGATGACATTGGGCGCGATGCCCGAGTTGCTGGTACTGGGCTATCTGCGCAACCAGCGCCTGATCGAAAAAGTGGCGCAGGTGGAGTCGATCACCGTCGACTGGGATGTGGCCGCGGCCGCCGTGCGCACGCGTGGCGGGCTGGTCGATCTGGAATCACGCACCGCGCGCCGCGTGGTCACCACCGGCTGCGGGCAGGGCACGGTATACGGCGACATGATGTTGCAGATCGAAACGCTGACATTGCCCGACGCCTCGGTGGCGCGCATCCGGCAAAGCACCTTGCAGCGCATGCTGGAGACCATGCGCCAGCAGGACAGCATCCATCGCAAGGCGGGCTCGGTGCATGGCTGCGCGCTGTTCCGCGGCGCGGAGATGCTGATGTTCGTCGAGGACGTCGGTCGCCACAACGCCATCGATACCATCAGCGGCTGGATGGCGCTGCACGGCATCGAAGGCGGCGACAAGGCCTTCTACACCACCGGCCGTCTGACCAGTGAGATGGTCATGAAAGCCGCGCAGATCGGCGTGCCGATCATCGTCTCGCGCAACGGCGTCACGGCGATGGGCCACGAGATGGCCGAGCGGCTCGGCATGACGCTGTTCGGCCGCGCCGCGAACCGCCACTTCCTGTGCTACACGGGTTTCGAGCGCTTCGATTCCGAGCCCGAGCCGCAGCGCGGACCGGTGCGGCTGGTGGTCGGCTGATTCCATTCAGCCGAGCGGGTGCGCCAGGTCCCGCAACATCGTCGGCCCGGCACGCTGCTCGATCACGCGCGACAGCGGTCGCGCCAGGCCGAGCATGAACAACAGCTCCGCGGTGATGAACATCGGGCCCACCAGCAGGCCGCTGAGGTCGTCCACGAAGGCCGGCTTCCTGCCCTCGTAGTAGTGGCCGATGAACTGGATGATCCAGCCGACCACGAAGAAGCCCAGCCCCCAGGCCAGCCATTGCATCTGGCTGCCCTGCGAGGCCAGGTGCGCTAGTGCGAAGAGCAGGGCGTTGATGGCGCTCACCGCCAACCCAAGCAGCAGATGCCCCCGGCTGACATACCACAGCGTCGCCACACCCCAGGCCCACCAGGCCAGGCTCAGGCCCGGATCGCCCGGGCCCACGGTGGCGCGCGCGAGCAGCACGCCCACGCCGAAAACGATCATCGGCACGCCCACCAGATGCGTGGCGATGTTGCGCTGGTCGCGGTGGTAGCGCGCGTACTGCACGATCAACTCGTCGGCGGGTCGGAAAAGGCTGCTCGTCATGGTTGACCTCCGCTCTGACAGCGTTGCCTCGAGCATAGCGGCTGCTCGGTCCGAACGCACGTCCAGCGCGGGCGCACATGCCAGAATCGAGGCATGAGTCTCCGCCCGGTTGTGCCGAAGAGGACTCGCACCGCAGTGTGCGGCACGGAGGATATTGAGTGAGCATCAAGAGCGACCGCTGGATCCGCCGCATGGCAGAAAGCGCCGGCATGATCGACCCCTTCGAGCCGGGCCAGGTGCGCAGCGCGGCCGACGGCAGCAAGATCGTCAGCTACGGCACCAGCAGCTACGGCTACGACATCCGCTGCGCGCGCGAGTTCAAGGTCTTCACTAACATCTACAGCAGCGTGGTCGACCCTAAAAATTTCGACGAGCGCAGTTTTGTCGACATCGAGGCCGACGTTTGCACCATCCCGCCGAACAGCTTCGCGCTGGCACGCACGATGGAGTACTTCCGCATCCCGCGCAACGTGCTCACCATCTGCCTGGGCAAGAGCACCTATGCACGCTGCGGCATCATCGTCAACGTCACGCCCTTCGAGCCGGAATGGGAGGGCTTCGTCACGCTGGAGTTCAGCAACACCACGCCATTGCCGGCGCGCATCTATGCCGGCGAGGGTTGCGCGCAGGTGCTGTTCTTCGAAAGTGACGAGGTCTGCGAGACCAGCTACAAGGACCGTGGCGGCAAGTACCAGGGCCAGCGCGGCGTGACGCTGCCGAAGGCCTGAGTCGCCGCAGAACAGACCGGAAACGCGGGCCACAGGAGGGGCAGTATGAAGTGGGAAGGCGAACGGCGCAGCGAGCATGTCGAGGACCGGCGCGGCGCACCGGGCATTGGCGGAGGCAGGATGCCGCGCGTCGGCGGGCGCGGCATCGGCCTGGGCACGATCGTCATCGCGCTGCTGGCGGGGTGGATCTTCGGCATCAACCCGCTAACGCTGCTCGGTTTGATGGGCGGCGGTGGTGCTATTTCGGGCGCGCCGCAGGTGCAGCAACCGGCACAGGCACCCCCGGCCGACGACAAGGCCGCGGCCTTCGTTTCCACCGTGCTGGCCAGTACCGAAGACACCTGGACTGGGCAGTTCCGTGCCGCGGGAGGCGCCTACCGGCCGCCCGGGCTGGTGCTGTTCCGCGGCAGCACGCGCACCGCCTGCGGCATGGGGCAGGCGGCGATGGGGCCGTTCTACTGCCCGGCCGACCAGAAGGTGTACATCGACCTCGGCTTCTTCGACACACTTGGCCGGCGCCTCGGCGCGCCAGGCGACTTCGCCCAGGCCTACGTCGTGGCGCATGAGGTCGGCCACCATGTGCAGAAGCAACTCGGCATCACCGACAAGGTGGACGGCATGCGCGGACGCGTGTCCGAGGTACAGATGAACGCCCTGTCGGTGCGCATGGAACTGCAGGCCGACTGCCTGGCCGGCGTGTGGGCGCACCACTCGCAGAAGGCCAAGGCCTGGCTCGAGCCGGGCGATGTCGAAGAAGGGCTGAACGCAGCGTCGAAGATCGGCGACGACACGCTGCAGCGGCAGAGCGAGCGCGTGGTCGTGCCCGAATCCTTCACGCATGGCACCAGCGAGCAGCGCATGCGCTGGTTCCGGCAGGGCCTGTCCAGCGGCAGCATGGCACGCTGCAACACCTTCGAGGCAGGCCAGCTCTAGCGTCCGGGAATTTGTTGACGCACGGCAAACCGGCATTGGGGCTGCGACGCGTCGGTGACGCCTGTCCTGCGCAGGCTGTGCGATGCTCCGCGTTGTTCCAATGCCGAGGCACCTTCATCCATGCGACAACTCAGCGCCCATGACGCCGGCTTCCTGTACGCGGACACGAGCCACTCGAATGCCAACGTCACCCTGATCCAGATCTACGACCAGAGCACCGCGCCGGGAGGCAAGGTGCGCTTCAAGAGCATCCTGGCGCACATCGAGAGCCGCCTTGCCGGCCTGCCGCTGTTTCGCAGCAAGCTGCAGCGCGTGCCGCTCGAACTGGACCATCCCTACTGGGTCGACGACCCGAACTTCGACCTCGAGTATCACGTGCGCCACATCGCGTTGCCCAAACCCGGTGACTGGCGCCAGTTCTGCATCCAGGCTTCGCGCATCCATGCGCGGCCGCTCGACCTGAACCGACCGTTGTGGGAGATCTACGTGGTTGAGGGGCTGGACAGCCTGCTCGAGCTGCCGGCCGGCAGCTTCGCGCTGCTGATCAAGGTGCACCACGCTGCGGTCGATGCCGAAGGCGGCAGCCGCATGACCATGCTGCTGCACGACATCACACCCAAGGTGGCCACACCACCGCCGCCAAAGCCCTGGTTTCCTCAGCCCACGCCGAGCAGTCTGAACCTTCTGGCGCGCAGTTGGCTGAATGCCTTGCTGTCGCCGATGCAACTGCGCACGCCGCTGGCGCGCAAGGCCGCCGACAACCTGCGTGCCGCCTACACCTTTGCCGGCGACCTGCTGCTGCGTCCCGAGCAGCTGGTGACCACGCGCTTCAATTCGGTGGTCTCGCCGCACCGCGTGTTCGACACGCGCCGCTTCATGGTCGAGGAGTTCGAGGCCATCGCCAAACTGGTCGATGGCGCCACGGTCAGCGACGCCGTGCTGGCGGTGTGCGGCGGCGCGCTGCGCGGCCACCTGCAGGCACTGGGCGAACTGCCCGAGGCCGGCCTGAGCGCGATCACCCCGGTGCACGCGCCGGTCAAGGGCGCGCTGGCCGACCGGTCGTCGAAACTGTCGTGGCTGCGTGTGCAACTCGGTACCGAGATCGAAGACCTGGTGCAGCGGCTGGCCGCGGTGCATGTGCAGACGGCTGCGCGCGGTGTCGCCGATGACGATGCCCTGACGATGCAGCAAGACCATCACCTGGCTGCCGCCACGCTGGCGCTGAGCGGCAAGATGCAAGGCCAGCTCGGCCTGGGCAGCGCGCGCTACGCGCCCGCTGCCAGCTGCACCATCACCAATGTGTCGGGGCCGGATGTGCCGTTGTACCTGAACGGCGCGCGCATGACCTACTTCTCCGCGATCATGCCGATCTCCGATGGCATGGGCCTGGTGTTCGCGGTGACGCGCTACGACGCTCGCATCATCATCTCGCCGACCTGCTGCCGCGAGTTGCTGCCCGACCCCGAAGGTTTCACGCAGCAGTTGCGCGACAGTTTCCAGGCCTACCTGGCGCTGGCCCGTGCGCCGCGCGCGCCGACGAAACCACCGCCGGCTAGATCGGCACGGCCTCGTGTGTCAGCGCCTGGTTCAGCCAGCCCGGCACGCTCGTCGGGCGGTAAGGCAGCCACTGGCCCTCGGGCTGCGCGAGGCGGTCGGCCACGATCTGCAGCACCAGCGAGTTGAAGCCCAGGCCGGTGTGGCTGCCCCAGACGCGCACGTTCTCATGCAATGTGGGGTCGCCCTCCATCGTGGCTTCCTGCGGCGGCACCACGCCGTCGCTGAGCGAATACAGGCAGCTCACCGGAATGGGCAGCATCTTGCCTTCGCGCATCGTCTTGGCGCGCGGCTGCATCGAATGCGCGGCCGAACCCAGCGGGTGCGCGACCAGGCGATACAACGCCTTCAGTAGCGGCGGCACCGCGCTGCCCGAGGCATCGACAGTGATCGGGCTGCCCAGCGTGATGACGTTGCGCACGCATTCGCTGGCCTGGTGGGCGCCGTACATCGCGAACACCCCGCCCAGGCTCCAGCCGACCAGGCTGACCTTGCGGCCGCTTTCGTGGTGCATGTAGCGGATCTTCTGTTCGATCGCCGACGCATGGCCGGGCCGGAAACCGACATTGCGCCCCAGGCCCCAAGTCTGCACCGCATAACCGCGGTTGCGCAGGAACACCTCCAGAGCAATCAGCGAACCTTCGCTGCCCATGAAGCCGGGCAACAGCAGCACCGGATGGCCGTCGCCGCGTGGCGCTTGCATCAGCATCGGCACCGCATAGGGCAAACATGCCATCTCGAACAATGCGCGCACTTCAAGCATCGAACTGAGCACACTGGGCGTGCCTTCGTGCCGGTGTCGGGTGGCCATTGCTGCGGTCTCCTGTCTTTTGGCAAAGCATCTGCTTTCCAATATTTCGACCATAGCATGCTCGCAGGCGGATGCGACCCCAAAGATTGGGTGACGGCCTCCAATTCAGGGGGCGGACACCGGCCCGCAGGTCCGATGCCGGTTCGCGGTGTGCCGCTTATCATCGGCCCCGGTTTCTCTTTTCGGGTCGTGATTCGCGATCCGACTTCAACATCGTGAATTCCGGTTCCATAGCTGACTACACCGGATGCGTATCGGTGATCGTGCCGGTCAAGGACGAGGCCGAGAACATCCTGCCGCAGATCGAGGAAATCCACGCCGCGCTCGATGGCCATGCCGATTTCGAGTTGATCTATGTCGACGATGGCAGTCGCGACGACACGCCGGCGCAGTTGCTGCGGGCCGGGCAGCGTTTCCCGCGCCTGAAGGTCATCCGGCACCGCCAGGCCTGCGGGCAAAGCACGGCGGTGGCCACAGGCGTGCGCGCCGCGCAGCACCCCTGGATCGCCACGCTCGACGGCGATCGCCAGAACGACCCGGCGGACCTGCCGAAGCTGCTGGCTGCGGTCGGGCCCGGTCAACGCACGCCGGGGCTCAACCTGGTGATCGGCTGGCGCAAGGCGCGCAATGACAGCTTCGTGCGCAAGATCTCGTCGCGCATCGCCAACGGCGTGCGCGGTGGCATGCTGTCCGACCGCACGCCCGACACCGGCTGCGGCCTGAAGGTGTTCGCCCGCGAGGTGTTCATGCGCCTGCCGTTCTTCGATCACATGCACCGCTTTCTGCCCGCGCTGGTGCTGCGTGATGGCGGCACGGTGCAGTCGGTGCCGGTGAACCACCGCGCACGGCCTGCCGGCACCTCCAAGTACGGCATCGGCAACCGTCTGTGGGTCGGCATCGTCGATATGTTCGGCGTGATGTGGCTCAATCGGCGCATGAAACGGCCGGAGGTCGACATATGAACTTCCACTCGATCACGCTGCCCGAATGGCTGGTGCTGGGCGTCGGCTTCACCGGCCAGGCGATGTTCTCGATGCGCTTCATCATCCAGTGGCTGGCCAGCGAGCGCGCCCGCAAGTCGGTGGTGCCGGTGCTGTTCTGGTACTTCTCGCTCGGTGGCGGCGTCACCTTGTTCATCTACGCGGCCTATCGCGAGGACCCGGTGTTCATGCTGGGGCAGGGCATGGGCCTGTTCGTCTACCTGCGCAACCTGTGGCTGATTCGGCGCGAGAAGAGCGAAGCGCAACGCCTGGCGCCGCCCGATCCGCACGCATGATTCCGGTGCGGCGCGACGCGCTGTGGCTGGCGGCGCTTTGGGCGCTGCTGCTGGCCGTGTCGCTGGCGCGTCCGCTGCTGCCGATCGACGAGACGCGCTACGCCGCCGTGGCCTGGGAGATGTGGCAGCGCGGCGACTTCCTCGTGCCCTATCTGAACGGCGAGCCCTATCACCACAAGCCGCCGCTGCTGTTCTGGCTGATGCACGCCAGTTGGGCGCTGTTCGGCGTCAACGACTGGTCGATGCGGCTGATTTCGCCGCTGTTCGCCGCCGCCACGCTGGCGCTGTCGCAGGTGATGGCGCGCCAGCTCTGGCCGGCACGTCCCGAGGTCGCGCGCATGGTGCCATTCATCGTACTTGCGAGCCTGCTCTATACCTATTTCGCCTCGGCACTGATGTTCGATGCGATGCTGAGCTTCTTCGTTGCGCTGGGCTTCGTCGGTCTGGTGCGTGCCTGGCACAGCGGCGGCGGCGCTGGAGGCTTCGTGCTGCTCGCCATCGGCATGGGCGGTGCCTTGTACGCCAAGGGACCGGTGGCCCTGCTGCACCTGCTGCCGCTGGCGCTGTTCGCGCCGTGGTGGATGCGCGAGCGGCGCCCGCCATGGCGCCGCTGGTACCTGGGCGTGCTGCTGGCGCTGTTGGGCGGCGCGGCGCTGATCCTGGCCTGGGCCGTTCCCGCGGGCATCTATGGCGGCGAGGCCTATCGCCAGGCCATCTTCTGGGGTCAGACCGCGAACCGCATGGTGCGCAGCTTCTCGCACCAGGCGCCGTGGTGGTTCTATCTGGCCTGGCTGCCGCTGCTGCTCGCGCCCTGGCTGTTGTGGCCGCAATGGTGGCGTGGCCTGCGCCGCGCGCTGTTCGACGAAAGCGGCTGGCGCTTCGCGCTCTTTGGCGCGCTGTTCTGCCTGGTCGTGTTCTCGCTGGTCAGCGGCAAACGGCCGCACTATCTGTTGCCCGAATTCGTGCTCTTCGCGCTGCTCGCTGCGCGTGCGCTGAGCGATGCCCCGCCGTCGCGCTGGGCGCTGGCCGTGCCCGCCGCCGGGCTGATTGCGCTGGGCATTGGCGCGGTCGTCGCCGCACCGCGGCTGTCGTCGATGGTCGTCGGTGCGGACCTGCGCGCTCTGCTTTGGGCCTGGGGCGGGTTGTGCCTGCTGTGCGGCGTCGCACTGGCCCTGCGCCGGCCCGGCGATGCCGTGCAGGAGGTGTGCCGCGTGGCCGTAGCCACGGTCGTCGCCGCCTGCGGCCTGATGGTGGTCTTCGAGATCGCGATGCGCGAGCCCTACGACCTGGACGCCATGGGGGCAAGGCTGGCGCAGCATGAGCGCGAAGGCCGGTCGTTGGCCCACGAGGGTGACTACCACGGCCAATGGACATTTGCCGGTCGGCTGCAGCATGCGCTGGTCGAAGTGCCCGAAGCTGAGGTCATGGCCTGGCTCGCAGCGCATCCGGATGGACGTCTGGTCTTCACCTACCGCGAGGACAAGGACATTCCGCCCGGCACCCGCGTCGAATATGCGCGCCCCTTCCGCGGCGGCAAGGTGGCGATCCTGGCGCTGCCGTAGCGCTGCTTCAGCGCGGCAGCAGGATGCGACTGTCGACGTTGCGCAGGTCGGTGTGGCCGCAGAAGGCCATGGTCACGTCGAGTTCCTTGTGGATGATCTGCAGTGCCTTGAGCACGCCGGCTTCGCCCATCGCGCCGACGCCATAGACCATGGCGCGGCCGATCAGTGTGCCACGTGCGCCCAGCGCCCAGGCCTTCAGCACGTCCTGCCCGCTGCGGATGCCGCCGTCCATCCAGACCTCGGTTTGCGACCCCACTGCGTCGACGATCGCCGGCAGCGCTTCGATGCTCGACGGCGCGCCATCCAGTTGCCGCCCGCCATGGTTGCTGACGACGATGGCATCGGCTCCTGCCGCCACCGCCAGCTTCGCGTCCTCGACGTCCATGATGCCTTTCAGCACCAGCTTGCCGCCCCACTGCTCCTTCACCCATTCGACATCCGGCCAGGACAGCCGCGGGTCGAACTGCTCGTTGGTCCACGCCGCCAGCGAGCTCATGTCGCTGACGCCCTTGACGTGGCCGACCAGGTTGCCGAAGCTGTGCCGCTTCGTGCCGGCCATTCCCATGCACCAGCGCGGCTTGGTCATCAGATTGATGATGTTGGCCAGCGTCGGCCGCGGTGGCGCGGTCAGGCCGTTCTTCAGGTCCTTGTGGCGCTGGCCGATGACCTGCAGGTCCAGCGTCAGCATCAGCGCGCTGCACCTGGCCACCTTGCAGCGCTCGATCATGCGCGCCATCGCGTCGCGGTCGCGCATCATGTACAGCTGGAACCAGAAGGGCGCTTTCGTGTTCGCAGCGATGTCTTCCATCGAGCAGATGCTCATCGTCGACAGCGTGAAGGGGATGCCGAAGGCCTCGGCCGCCTTGGCCGCCAGGATCTCACCATCCGCATGCTGCATGCCGGTCAGGCCCACCGGTGCGATGGCCACGGGCATCTTCACCGCCTGGCCGACCATCGTGGTGGCCGTCGTGCGGTTGTCCATGTTCACTGCCACGCGCTGGCGCAGCTTGATCTTGTGGAAGTCGGCTTCGTTGGCGCGGTAGGTGCCCTCGGTCCACGAACCCGAATCGGCATAGTCGTAGAACATCCGCGGCACGCGCTTCTCGGCCAGCACGCGCAGGTCTTCGATGTTCGTGATGACGGGCATTCAAGGCTCCTGTGGGTCGCGTCGCGCATCGCGGATCGACGGCGACCGCGCACAGTCTATGTCAGCGCGCGCAGGAGGCGATGCGCTGCGGCGTGGCAACATCGCGCCATGCACGGGGTCACGCCGGGATCGATCGGACGCGCGCGCTGGCAGCGCGGGCTGTGGGTCGCGCTCGGCATGCTGTCACTGGCGCTGGGCATCGTCGGCATCTTCCTGCCGGTGCTGCCGACCACGCCCTTCGTGCTGCTCGCTGCCTGGTGTTTTTCGCGTGGCAGTGAACGCTTCGAACGCTGGTTGCTGCTGCACCCGCGCTTCGGCCCGATGGTGCGCGACTGGCGCGCCAACCGCGCCGTGCCCCTGCGTGCCAAGCAGCTGGCACTGGTGATGATGCTCTTCGGTTCGGCCTGGGCCTGGTGGGTGCTGCCGCCGGCATTCGGCTGGTTGCCGGCACTGTGCTGTGCCGCTGTAGGCACCTGGTTGTGGCGCCTGCCGACGGCCGCGGTGCGTGGCGCAACCGAGCCGGGCTGATCAGGGGCTTTGGCTCAACCCGGCAAAGCCGTGTCGGTGCCGCCACCGAAGGGCAGCTCGAGCTCCTGCGGCACGCTGTTCGCCGCGGGCGCGCCGCAGCGCGGTGCCGTCAGAGATTGCGCACGCGCCGCCTTGAGCAGCGAGCCGGCACGCACGCCCAGCAGCCGCAGGCGCAGCGTCAGATCCACGCGTTTCAGGCAGGCGCCCGCGGCGCGGCGAATCACGGCGGCGTTGGCAGTGGCCTCGTCCAGCGTCAAGTCGCGTGTCACGGTGCGGAAGTCCTCGAAGCGCAGCTTGATGCCGACCGTGCGCCCGACGTAGGCCTTGCGCTGCAGGTCGGCGGCGACTTGCTCGCACAGCTGCGTGAAGATGCGCGTCAACTCGGCGCGGTCGGCCTTGGGGTGCAGGTCGCGTTCGAAGGTGGTCTCGCGACTCATCGACACCGGCTCGCTGTGCGTCACCACGGGTCGCTCGTCGCGGCCGTGCGACGCCTCGTGCAACCAGGTGCCGTAACTCCTGCCGAAATGCTCGACCAGCCAATCGCGCGGTTGTGCGGCGAGCTCGCCGATGCTGGTCACGCCCAACGCGATCAGCTTGGCGCCGGCCTTCGGCCCTATGCCGTTGATGCGCCGCACCGGCATCGGCCAGATGCGTGTGGGCAGGTCGTCCAGCGTCAGGATCGTCAGGCCGTCGGGCTTGTCCAGCTCCGAGGCGATCTTCGACAGCAGCTTGTTCGGCGTCACGCCGATCGAGCAGCTCAAGCCGGTGGCGCTGCGCACGCTGTTGCGGATTTCCTGGGCCACCGCACGCACACCACCGAAGGGGTCGTGAGCCAGCGGGTCATGCACGCCGCTCACCGCGCTGAGGTCGATGTAGATCTCGTCGATGCCGCGATCCTCGATCAACGGCGTGACCTCGGCCACCGCGGCCTTGAACAGGCGCGAATAGCGCCTGTACTCGTCGAAGTCAACCGGCAGCAGCAGCGCGTCGGGCGCGCGCTGCGCCGCCTTCATCAGGCCCATGCCGGAGTGCACGCCCAGGTCGCGTGCGGCATAGGTGGCGGTGGTGATGACGCCGCGCCCGGTGTAGTGGCGCAGCGTGGCAAAGCGGCGCGTGCCGTCGGCCAGTGTCTGTGGCTGGTGCCGCCGTCCGCCGCCGATGACCACTGCTTGGCCCTGCAGCTCGGGGTAGCGCAGCAGTTCGACGGACGCATAGAACGCGTCCATGTCGAGGTGCGCGATCCAGCGGCGCGGCGTCGTGGCCATGGCGCGATTGTCGCGCCCGGCGCAGCTCGTCAGCGGCGGGCGGCGACGCGCGGTGTCAGGCGCCCGTCGGTGGCGATCTCGGCGTCGGGGTCCAGCTCCACCGCGATCTGGGTGCACACCGCGCGGCACAGCATCGCGGCGCGCTCGCTTTCGATGCGGTAGTAGATCTGCGTGGCATCTCGGCGCTTGCCGAGCACACCGGCGCGGTACAGCGTGGACAGGTGCTGGCTCATGTTCGGTTGCGTGGTCTCGATGTCGCCGAGCAGCTGTGACACGTTCTTCTCGCCGTTGCACAGCGAGCTGATGATCTTCAGGCGGATCGGTGTGGACAGCAGCGAGAACAGCTCGGCCGCGGTGGAGAACACCTTGTCGGATTCTTCGTTGACCTCGTCCATGCGGTGTTCCTGGCTTGTCTGCATGCGAATATGCAAGGTCAACGCTGCGGCATTGCTCTCGGCGTGGTCAAGGCCGATCTTCAGCGGCCCGGTGCGGGCCGGGCCGCAGGCGCGGCACCCACGCCGAAGTGGTAGTGGTCGCGGTTCAGCACCGCCGCCACGGCTGTGACCTCCTCTGGAAAGAGGCCGAGGTTGAGTTCGGTGCTGCAGAAATCGACCATGCCACGCAGCGCGCCGGGGCTGTTGATCTTGCCGCGCGGGCGGTAGATCGACGCCCCGTTTCCGCCCACCTTGCGCGCATGACATTCGGCACAGCGATTGTCGCGCAGCAGCTTTTCACCGAGTTCGAGGTCGGCGTCGCGGAAGATCTGCGGTGTCTGCGCGGCGGCGGTGCCGCCGAGCATCGTCGCAATGAAGAAGGCGAAGGCAGGAATGGGCATCGCCGGGACCTAGAACGACAGGTCGTCAGCCACGGCCTTGATGCCGGCTGCGGCGCAGCTTTCGTCGGCTTCGCCGCCGGGTCCGCCTGACACGCCGATGGCACCGAGCAAGGTGCCGGCTGCGTCGATCGGCACGCCGCCGCCCGCGGCGATGACACGCGGCAGGCTGCGGATGCCGCTCATCGGCCGGCCGGCCTGGGTCTCGGCCGCCAGATCCCCGGTGTTGCGGCGGAAGGTCGCTGCGGTCCAGGCCTTGTCGAGTGCCATGTCCACCGTGTGCGGGCCGGCAAAGCGGTCGCGCAGCAGTACCTGCGGCAAGCCGCTGCGATCAACCACCGCCACCGCAACCTGGAAGCCCTGCGCGCGACAACTGGCCAGCGTGGCCTGCGCCGCCTTGAGCGCCGTCTCCGGTGTCATGAAACGCAGGCTGTAGGTGGCGGTGTTGTCTTGTGCCCGTACCGGCATTGCGCCTGCCACCCAGGCCAGTGCCAGCGTGGACAGGATCATCGGGAACCTCATGGGCGCACCTCCTCGGTCAGGCAGCAAGTTTCAACAGATCGAGCATGTCTTCTTCGAACATCTCGCCGGGGATCACCTGCTTGAGCCGGCCCTGCCGGTCGACCGTCACGGTCAGCGGGATCATGTTGCGCGTGGACAGGGCCGCGGACATCGGCCCCTGATCCAGCGTGACGGGAAAGCCCCAGCCGTGACGCTGCAGATAGCGCTGAACAACCAGCGGGTCGGTTTCGCGCGCGATCGTGATCAGTTCGAGCGGCTGCCCGGCGGCGGCCAGCCGCAGCTTCTCGACATGGGCGTTGTGGCGGCGGCAGAACGGGCAGGTGGTGGACCAGAATACCGCCACCACCGCCTTGCCCTCGGCCTGCGCCGCACCCCAACGCTTGCCGTCGAGCAGGCCGACCTGCGGCCAGCGCACCGCCTCACCGGCGGCCGCGGGGCTGGCGAGCGCTGAGCGTGTGGACCCTGGGCCCAGCGTCATCGCGGCCAACGCGGCCAGCATCGAGCGACGATCGGGGTGTCTCATTGCCCGCCTTTCTCCATCAGCAGGTAGGTGTTGTAGGCGTTGATGCGATTGGCCGCACGAAACAGCGGCAGCTGTTCGAAGCGCGACCAGTCGGTGCGCGCATACGCGTCCTCGAACGGGTCCATGTTGCGCGCTGCCTCGCCCATGCTCTTGCGCAGGAACACCAGGTAGTCGCGCGTCATCTCCAGGTCGGCGCGCGCGCTGTTCGATACCGGACCATGGCCGGGGACGATGACCTGGGCATCGAAGCGCAGCAGCGTGTCCAATGCGGTGATCCAGCGCCCGCTGTCGGCCTGGCCGACGAAAGGGATGCGTCCGCGAAAAACCAGGTCGCCGGCCAGCAGCAGCTTCAGCTGCGGTACCCACACCACCAGGTCCTCGGCAGTGTGGGCCGGCCCGGCGGGTTGCAGCACGAAGTCCATGCCCCCCAACTGCAGCGTCGTCGGGGCGTCGATCCAACGGTCGGCGGCGATGAGGCGGGTGTCGGCGTCCACCGCCGGTGCCAGTTCTTCGCGGCTGGCTTCGAGGCGCAGCGCCGCGGTCTCGGAGTTCAGGTACAGCGCGCCGTCGCGATGCGCGATGATCGTCGCGCCAGCCTCCTTGAAGACCTGCAGCCCGTAGATGTGGTCGGCGTGATAGTGCGTCACCACCACGTAGCGCAGCGGCGCCGGCGTGATGCGGCGGATCTCGGCGAGCAGCTCGCGCGCCAGCGCCGGCGACCCGAGCGCATCGACCAGCAGTACGCCCTCGGGCGTGACCACGAACGCGGCATTCGAGATGAAATTGCGGTTCGCGCTGGAGCCCAGTGCCGACTGCCCCTGCACCATGTACGCGCCCGGAGCCACTTGCACTGCCTGGGGCCTCTGCGCCCAGGTGGCCGTCGTGCCAAGCAGCGCGACGCAGGCAATCAAGGTGCCCAATGGCTTGAACATCAGCATCCATTGATATTACGCCCAATGCAAAACCGGCGCCAGCGTTGCCAGGGTCTTGGGGAAAATCACGAGCCCGAAAGGCTCGCGTGCGGGGCGCCGTTGGGGTCCAATGCGAACAAGATCAAACACCTTCCGGAGGGGGAAGCCCATGCCTTCACACCTGCGCCGCGCTGCGGCATGCATCATCTTGCTCGGGGCGTCGACCTTGGTGCAGGCCCAGGATCCGAACCTGGCGCGAAACCTCGCGGCAACTTGCGCCAACTGCCACGGCAGCAACGGGCAGGCGCGCGGCGACATGAAGCCGCTGGCCGGCATGGCGGCCGAAAGAATCGTCGCCATGCTCGCCGACTACAAGAGCGGTACGCAACCGGCGACGATCATGCATCAGATCTCCAAGGGCTACACCGACGAACAACTCAAGCTGGTGGCGGCGTACTTCGCCGCGCAACCGGCGAAGAAGTGAGGGTGGTAATCATGAAGAACACGATGATGCAACGTCGCACGCTGCTCGGCGCCGGGGCCGCGCTGGCCGCCACCTCGCTGGCCGGTTGTGCCGGCATGTCTTCCACGCCGTCGATCGGCCGTGTGGTCGTGGTCGGGGGTGGCTACGGTGGCGCCACCGTCGCGCGCTATCTCAAGCTGTGGGGCGGCAATGTCGACGTCACGCTGGTCGAGCGCAACGCCGACTTCGTGTCCTGCCCGATCAGCAACCTGGTGCTCGGCGGCCACAAGCAGATGGCCGACATCACGCGCAGCTACGATGGCCTGAAGGCCGCGGGCGTGAAGCTGGTGCGCGGCGAAGCCACCGCCATCGACGTGACCGCCAAGAAGCTGCGCCTGGCGGACGGCAGCGATCTGTCCTACGACCGGCTGGTGCTGTCGCCCGGCATCGACTTCATGACCGATACGATCGGCGGCCTCAACGCGGCACTGACCAGCGGCCGCGTGCTGCACAGCTGGAAGGCCGGGCCGCAGACCGTGGCGCTGCGCCAGCAGATCGTGGCCATGCCCGATGGCGGTGTGTTCGCGCTGTTCATCCCCAAGTCGCCCTACCGTTGCCCGCCCGGGCCCTACGAGCGCGCCTGCATGGTGGCCAGCTACCTGAAGGTGGCCAAGCCGAGATCGAAGGTGCTGGTGCTTGACGCCAACCCCGATATCACGTCGAAGAAGGGGCTGTTCGAGAAGGCCTTCAAGGACCATTACGCCGGCATCATCGAGTACCGTCCGAATGCCGAGCTGAAGGAACTGTCGGGCAATGTCGCAAAGCTGGATTTCGAGGACGTCAAGGCGGACGTGTTCAACGTCATTCCGCCGCAGCGCGCCGGTGACCTGGCACGCCGCGCCGGGCTGCTCAACATGAACGACCGCTGGGCTGGCGTGGACTGGCTGACGATGGAGTCGACCGCAGCGCCGAACGTGCACGTGCTCGGCGACGCCACCTTCCCCGGCCCGGCCATGCCGAAGTCGGGACACATGGCCAACCAGCAGGCCAAGGTCGCGGCCGCGGCCATCATCCAGTTGCTCAAGGGCGAGGCGGTGAACAGCGCGCCGGTGGTGATGAACACCTGCTACAGCTTCGTCACCGGGCGTGATGCGATGCACGTGGCCTCGGTGCACCAGTACGACGCCAAGGACAAGACCTTCAAGACCGTGCCGGGCTCGGGCGGCGTGTCAGCCGCAGCCAGCCAGACCGAAGGCCGCTACGCGCTCGGCTGGGCTGACAACATCTGGGCCGACACGTTGGCGTTGTGACGCCCGCAACCTTGGGGTGCAGGCGCCACAAGGCGCCTGCCGCGCGCGTCAAGGCTTGATGTACGAGTAGCCTTGCTTCTGCAGCTTGGTCAGGCGTACCACACCCGAGGGCGTGAAGTCCGCTTCCTGGATGAAGGCGGTCTTGTCCAGCTTGCGCCGCTTGATCGTGATTTCGCAGATCTCGAAGCTGACGCCCGAAGAGCGCAACGCGGAAACCAGCGGCGCGTACTCGGTGCCCTTGCTGTCCTTGGCGCCCACCATCAGGAAGTCGATGCCCTTGGAGTGGGCGACGAGCGTGAGCTTGGCGGAAGGATCGACGTCGAGGTGATTGCGCATGTTGCGCAAGGCGTCTAGTGCCTGGCTGTCGGCGTCGTTGACGTGATAAACGGCGGTGTCCTGAGCGAATGCGCCCAGTGCGGCAAAGGACAGCGCAGCCACAGCTAGCAGGCGGGTAAGGTATTTCATACGGTCTCCTTGGTGATGTGCCGCGGCTATGCAAGCCCGGCGTTACCCTCCATGCCCACCAGGCGGGGCAGGTTGGGTTGGCGTGGCGAGACCCGCCCCTGGGCCTTCAACCATTGTTCGACGACGTCCCAAACCATCTTGTGGCCCGCGCTGCGGGCCTCGGCGGACACGGGCGCCCAGCCCGCGACCTTGTAGGCCTTGTCGGCCTCGATCGGCTTGCCGTCAAGCCGCATGTCCTGGATGCGCTTGCCCATGGTCTCGCCCGGGGCGCAGGTATAGCTCAGGCCGCCGGTGCGCACCATGTCGCCACCCTGCTGGTAATACGGGTCGGGGTTGAAGAGGTTGTCGGCAACGTCCTCGAGCACCGTCTTGATCGTCGCGCCGGACATCTCGGTCACCGTGGCGTACGAGTAGGTCGTCGCCAGCTGGTCCATCATCAGCTCGCGGGTGATGGTGTCGCCCGGCAACAGCGTGGTGCCCCAGCGGAAGCCCGGAGAGAAGGCGATCTGCGCGCCCTGCACCTCCATCAGCGCATCGCAGATCAGCTGGTCCCAGCTGCCGTTGAAATTGCCGCGCCGGTACAGCAGACCGTCGGTGACGGCGAGCTTGTCGGCCAGCTTGGCCTCGTACGGTGCGCGTACCTTCGTGATCAGTGCGGCCATCTCCGGGTCGGGCGCGAGCATGTTGCTGAACACCGGCAGCAATCGGTAGCGGTGGTTCGCCACCTTGCCGCCCTTGACGTCGAAATCCATCACGCCGAGGAACTTGCCGTTGCTGCCGGCGTTGGTGACCAGCGTCGTGCCGCCAGGGTTCTTCACCGGCACCGCCAGCGGCACGCCGTCGTGCGTATGGCCACCGAAGATGGCGTCGATGCCGCGCACCCGACCCGCCACCTTCAGGTCCACGTCCATGCCGTTGTGCGACAACAGCACCACCACCTGCGCGCCCTTGGCGCGGGCTTCGTCGACCACCTTCTGCAGGTTGTCGTCCTGGATGCCGAAGGTCCAGTCGGCCACCATGTAGCGCGGGTTGGCGATCGGCGTGTACGGGAAGGCCTGCCCGACAATGGCCACCGGCACGCCGTTCATCTCGCGCATGACATAGGGCTTGAACACCGGATCGCCGAAGTCGTTGGTCTTGACGTTCTGCGCGACGAAGTCGACGCGACCCTTGAGGTCGCCGTCGATGATCTGCTTCACCCGGTCCATGCCGTAGGTGAATTCCCAGTGGCCCGTCATCACGTCTGCGCCCAGCAACTTGCAGACATCGACCATGTCCTGCGCGTTTGTCCATAGCGCGGTGGCCGAGCCCTGCCAGGTGTCGCCGCCGTCGAGCAGCAGCGCGCCGGGGCGGCTGGCCTTCAGGCGCTTGACCAACGTGGCCATATGCGCAAAGCCGCCGACATGGCCGTAGCGTTTCGCGGCGCGCTCGAAGTCGAGGAAGGTCAGTGCGTGCGCCATCGGCGTGCCCGCGGGCACGCCGGCCATTTTCAACAGGTGCTCGCCCACCAGGTGCGGCAATTGGCCCTGCATGTCGCCGATGCCGAGGTTGACGCTGGGCTCGCGGAAGTAGATCGGTTTCAACTGCGCATGGCAGTCGGTGAAGTGCAGGAACGACACCTGCCCCGGCCCCTTGCCCAGCGGCGGCAGGTCGTACAGGCCGGCTTCGGCGGTCTGCGCATCGGCGCTCTCGTACCGTGCCAGGCCCATGCCGGCCACCGATGCGGCACCCAGCACCTGCAGGAACTCGCGCTTGCTCAGGTTCATGTCAAATAACGGCTCATCTTCGGGAAAAAGAAAAGCCCGGCGCTCGGCCGGGCTGGCAAAGAGCCCGTTACTGGTTGACCGGCGATTTCGGATCGAGCAGCAGCGCCATCAGGTCGGCCAGTTGCTTCTCGTTGAGCAGCTTGCTGTGACCGAAGCGCGGCATGTTGGAGCAGGCCGAGTAGGCCTTGGAGTTCCACAGCTTGACCCAGGTGTATTGCACGATCGGCGCCGACACCGCCGAACTCGGGTCGGTGACACCACGTGTCTTGCCGTAGTTCCACAGGCTCGGGCCGATGGTGCCGTAGGAGATCTCCTTCTTGTCGATCTGGTGGCAGTTGTAGCAGTTGCCGCCGTTGGCTTCCGGGTCGGCGCTCTTGTCGGACCAGGTCATGCCGCGGCCGTTTTGCGCCAGCTTCTCGCCGGCCTTCCAGTCGCCGATGTAGCGGCCACCCGTGGGCCACTTCACTGTGTACAGCGCGTCGGCCTGGATCTTGTCGGCGACAGCCGCGGTGGGCGGTTGGTCCGACGAGCAGGCAGCTTGGCCCTGGTCTTGATCAAGGCGATCGACCTTGGCGATGCCCTTGCTGCTGAAGGACGACTTCATCATGCGTGTGAAGGCATCGCCGCTGTCCGGCGCACTTGCGCAACCGGCCAGCAACAAGGCAGCGCTGCCCAGGGCGCCAGCCATCCACATCTTGTTCGTGATCTTCATTGGTGTCTCCGGTTCAGCGCTTGAGGGCCGGTGCGATCGACTCGGCACCCTTGGCATTGACCCCCATGTACGTGGCCAGCGCGATGGTCACGTCCGAGATGTAGCCGGGGTACGGGAAGCGCTGCTGGCGATAGCAGTCGTTCAGACGATGCTGCATGCCCCACATCTGCCCGTTGCCCACCCGGTAGGCCGGCCAGGCCGCGAAGCCGATGCCGTCACCGGGGTTCTTCGTCAGGTCCGGCAAGTCCTGCAGGCGGATGCGCTTGCCGTCCTCGCCGTGGCAGGACGCGCAGGAAAAGTCGTGCGTGCCGCCGCGGAAGAAGAAGGCCTTCTTGCCGAGTGCGTAGTACTCACGCTCCTGGGCGTGGTTCTGCGGCAGGTTGAAGCGCATGCCGCGCGACTGCCCCGCGATCCAGGTCGCCATCGCCTCGACATCGCCCAGCTCGTTCTTGCCCCAGCGGTCCTCGGTGATGTCGGTTTCCTTGTAGCCCTGCAGCACTTCCATGCAGGTCACCAGGCGCGACTCCAGGTCCTGCATGCTGTCGGTATCGGCGAAATAGCGCGGCAGCTCGACGAAGGCGCCCTTGACGACGCCTTTTCCCTTGCCCAGATCGCAGGCCTCGAGCGAAGCGTTCTTCGGGCCGCGCTTCTTCTTCCAGAGTTCCTCACCCTTGGCTTCGAAAAGCTCGGCCGGATTGCCGTCCTCGAGCATCTTGCGGTATTCGGCGATGCCGTCGGCGGCGGACTTCTGCGCCAACGCGCCGACGCAAAGCGCCGCGCCGGCCAGTCCCAAGAGCAATTTCCTTTTCAACGATGTCTCCTTCTTCGAATGTTGCAAGGGGCCACCAATCGGTGGTGGCCCCGCAAGAAGCGCTGCCTCGCCGGCAGCGCCGTGTGATGCTGCTTCAGCTCACCGTCGCTTCGTCGCTGCGCTTGTCGCCCTTGTTGTCGACCCAGCTGATGGTGATCTTGTCGCCGGCCTTGCCGCCCTTGACGACGAACTGAAGAAACGGGTTCTTCGATATCGACGGGCCCCACTCGGCGGTCAGCACCGTCTTGCCGTTGAGTGCGGCCGTGACCTCCTGGATGAACCAGGCCGGAATCACCTTGCCGGACGAATCCTTGCGCTGGCCGGTTTCCATCTCGTGACTCATCAACACGCGCACGGTGGTCTTGTCACCGGCGGCTTGGGCGCGAATGCGCATCGGGTCTGCCATGTCTATGCTCCTTGGATGTCGGGGTATTCAGTGGGGTGCGCTTGCATCAGCCGCCGCAGCCACCGAGGGTGACCTTGATTTCCTTGACGGCATACAGCACCTTGCCGTCGCCCATCATCGCCACCGCGTACACGTTGGACGACTGGCCCATCTTGACGCGCGTATTGACGTTGGCCTCGACCGCATCGGTGATGTCGAATACCGCGGCAAGCACGTTGGGGTTCTTTTCCACCAGCAGCAGCAGCCGCTTGGCACCGGCCAGTGCGGTCGATGCCCCTACAGGTACCACCGCGCCGTTCTCCGCAATATCCGGGCCGGTGATGCTGATGTCCTTGCTCTCGGCCGGCGCACTGCCGCCGAGGGCTTTGACCGCATCGGCCAGCGACTTCGCTTCGAAGGCCGCCTTGGGCCACTCGGCCCTGGCCAGCGTGGGCAGGAAACCGGCAGCGGCCAGCAAACTGGCAACGGTGACACTGCGGGCCATCATTTCGCGTCGGGTGTGCATGGTTTCAATCTCCTTCAGGTGAATGCATCATGGTCGATCGGGGCAGGAACGTAATTCGGGGTTGCCCGAGGGCGTGGTGTGTCGCGCGAGGCCGCTTCATGGCGTGGCGCCATCGGCGATCCATTGCGCCAAGGTCTTCACTTCTTCGGGGCTGGCGGTCTGCGGCGGCATCGGCACCTGGCCCCATACGCCGCTGCCGCCTGCGCGGATCTTCTGTGCCAGATAGGCTGCGGTGTCGCTGCGCGCGGCGTACTTCTTCGCGACCTGGCGAAAACCCGGCCCGACGATCTTGTTGTCTACACCGTGGCAGGTCAGGCAGTTGAGCTTGCGTGCCAGCGCCTCGGCGGCGGCGTTCGAATCGGGCGCCGCCTTCTCGGGCGCAGCGGCCGCCGGCGGTGCGCCGGACGGGCGCGTGGTGTCGGCACCATGCTGCGCGCCGACGCTGCGGTTCTGCTCGGCCAGGTTGCCATGCGCATTGCGCGCGTGGTCGGGAATGTACGAGGCCACCGTGATGTTGCCGGCGCAGTTCGTCATGCAGGCCACGGCCTTCACGTCGGGCTTGGCATTGCCCATGCCTGGGCCCGGCCACAGGCCGTGAGCGGTGGTCATGCCGTTGCGGTTGGGCATCATGCCCTGTACCTGCGCGATGTTCGCGTCGCTGAGCGTGAAGGTCTCGGGCAGCACCTCGCCCAGGTGGAGCAGGAAGGCGGTCAACGCATACACCTCGTCGGGCTTCAACGTCTTGGGCGCGTTCCATGGCATCGCGCGATGGATGTAGTCCCACAGCGTCGACACCGTGGCCAGCTTCATCAAGGTGGTGCGCCCCGGGTAGGCCGGATCCAGCAGCCGGGCGACACGGCCGGTCTTGACGTCATCCTTGGTCGTGCCGCCGACCAGAGGCGCGAAGAACTGGTTGCTCTCGCCGAACACACCGTGGCAGGAGGCGCACTTGGCCTCCCACAGTTCCATGCCCTGCGCCACCGTGCCCGAGCCCTTGGGCAGTCCCTTGAAATCGGCCCGCACATCGATGTCCCAGGCCGCCAGCTCGGCCGCGGTGGCGGGCCGGCCGATGCCGGTGATGGCCACGCTCTGCGCAGCCACCGCGGCACACCATGCGACCCCGGCCAGGGCCAGCAGGCGCTTAGGAAAGCTGGACATTCTTCACCTCGCCGCTTTCCTGCACCAGCCAGGTCTGCACGGCGTTGTTGTGATAGATCGAGCGCGTGCCGCGCACCGCGCGCAGCTCGCGGTATGCGGGTTGCACGTAACCGGTTTCGTCGATGGCGCGGCTTTGCACCAGTGCCGGCTTGCCGTCCCAGACCCAGTCGAGGTTGAAGCGCGTCAGGCACTTGCTCAGCACCGGCGACTCGAGTCGTGCGCTGCGCCAGTTGCGCCCGCCGTCGACCGACACGTCCACGCGGCTGACCTTGCCGCGCCCTGACCAGGCCAGCCCGCTGATGTTGTAGAAACCCTTGTCCAGCAGCAACTGACCACCCGATGGCGTGGTCACCACGCTCTTGCATTCCTGGATGCTGCTGTACTGGCGGTGCTTGCCGTCGGGCATCAGATCGATGTAGTGGATGGCCTCGTCCTTGGTGGTCCAGGGTTTGTCGCCGACCTCGATGCGGCGCAGGTATTTGACCCAGCTGACGCCCTGCACCCCGGGCACCACCAGGCGCAGCGGGTAACCGTTTTCAGGGCGCAGCATCTCGCCGTTCTGGCCGTAGGCGAGCAGCACCTCGCCGCGCTCGACCATCTCCATTGGCAATGTGCGCGTCATCGACGAGCCATCGGCGCCTTCGCCGAGCACGTATCGCGCGCGCTTGAAATCCACGCCGCACAGTTCGAGCACCACTTTCAGCGGCACGCCGGTGAATTCGCTGCAGCTGAGCATGCCGTGGCTGTACTGCACCGTCGGCACGGTGACGTGGCCCCATTCCATGCCGGTGTTGGCGCCGCACTCGATGAAATGGAAGCGGCTGACCGCCGGCAGGCGCATCAGCTCGTCCATCGTGAAGACCATCGGCGTCTTCAGCATCTTCGCGTCGGAGCCATTGACCATCAGCCGGTGCTTCGACGGGTCGATGTCCCACCAGCCCTGGTGGTGGCGCTCGAAGTGCAGCCCGCTGGGTGTGACGATGCCGAACAGCGATTGCAGCGGCGCGAAGGACACCGACGACTGCGTGGTCTGGGTCAGACCCGGGTTGATGCGGCGCTGTAGGTTGACCTCGAACTTGGAGGGCTTGCCGTAGCCATCGGTCGCGACGCCTTGGCCAAGGCCGGTGCTGTGTGCGGGCAGGTTCAGGATGTTGGCATCACCGCCTTCGGTTGGAACCGGATTCGATTGCGCTCGCGCTGCCGGTACGGCCGCGCCGGCGACCGCAGCCGCGAAGGCCGAACGGATGAAGTCGCGCCGGCCCGCTCGGCCTTCGACGAAGACCCTGCGGATGCCATCCTTCGCCAGGAAAGACTCCGGCGCCTTGACGATGCGGCCGGCGGGGGCGTTGGCATCGCTCAATTCGGCTGCTCGCAGAAGGGCATAGCTTTAATCCGGATATAAGCAAATACAAATATAAGACTGGACCAGGTTCGGCAAATCAGTGAAATCCCTGGCTCGCCCTTTGCTCAGGCAACGGCGGGGCCAAGCACTGCGTTCACCCCGAGGGATGCTGTTCGGTAGCCGTGTCGTGGTGCGAGTGGCTGTCAGCGCATCGGCCAGCTCGTCAAGCCGTCGCGCCGGCGTGGTCGATATCAGAAGCGTCGCGTATAGGCGAGGCCCAGTTGATATTCCTTCATCGAGATCGTCTCGGTCGTCGTCGGCGGCGCGCCGAAGCCGACCAGCAGGCTGGTGCCGGTGACCGAGTTGTTCTGCGCGTACATGAACGCACCAGTGATCTGGGACGCCGCGTCGATCTTCCAGGTGGTTCCGAGCGTCCACTGGTTCTGCACCACGCCCGGGGCGATGATGTTGAAGGTCACGTCCTGCGGCCGGATCGGGTTTTGCGTGTAGTTGTAGCCGCCGCGCAGCGTCCACTGGTCGTTGAGCGTGTATTGCACGCCGAACTTCCACACGTTGATGTCCCGCCAGCCGAAGCCGGCGCCGTTGCTGCCCCCCAGGCAGGCTGTGGTCTGACCCTGCGCGCAATTGCCGATCAACGAACTCGGGTTGTTCACCGCCACCGAGTCGCTGTAGAAGATGCGCTGAAAGTCCAGCGCGAGCAGCCACTCCTGGGTTGGCCGATACGAGCCGCCGAGCGTGAAATTCGACGGAATGTCGAAGTCGCCGGCCTGCGCGAACAGGCCCTTGTAGTCGTCGAACTCGCCCATCCACATCTTCGTCGCGTAGGCTGCACCGACGGCGAACTGCTCGGTGAACTGGCCCATGTAGCCGATGCGCACGCCGCCGCCCCACGAACCGCTGTAGCCGTTGTTCGTGACGCTGCCCATGCTGGTGGACAGCATCGGGTTGTCGAAGGCCTGCAGGCCCTCGGCCTTGAAGCGCTGGTAGGCCAGGGTCGGCGCGATGCCGATCGAATGGCCCTTCGTGAACTGCCACGACACGTAGGGCGCGATCATCAGTTGCATCAGGTCGACGCCGAGCCTGCCGTTGCCGCACATCAGGTTGTACGGGCCCGGTGTCGGATTGAACTGCGCGCAGGCGCTTTGTGCCGGTATCTGCCCGCCTGGGTAATCGGTGTTCATGCCGCCGTTGCCGTAGACCGTCAGGCCGAAAGCAAGCTCCGGGCTGTAGCGCCAATTGGCGCCGAACTCGGGAATGAAGAAGTTGGTGCTGCCGCTGGTGGCGCTGCCGTCGATGCCGGCCGGGCCCGAGCCGGTGCGCGACGCGCTGCGGTCGGGGCTGAACCAGCTCAGGCCCAGTTGCCACTGGCTGTCGAGGAAGCTCATCGCGCCGGGGTTGACGGCGCCGCCGAAGGGCTCGAGCGCGACGGCCACCGCGGCGCCGCCCATGCCGATGCTGGTCATGCCGTAGCCGTTGGCGAAATAGCCATCGGTAGCCTGCGCCGCACCGGCGGCCAGTAACAGGCTCAGGGCCGCGGCGACGGGTGCGCGCTGCACAAATGCAGGACGTGCAGTGAACATGTTTGTCTCCAAGGGTTGGGGCATAGAGTGTTGATACGGAGCGCCGGTCTACCAGCGGGCCAACAGGCGGCCGTCGACCACCTTGCAGGGCCAGCATCGCAGCGGGCTGTCGCCCTTTGCGATACACCGGCCGCTGCGCACGTCGAAGGCCCATTCATGTTTCGGGCAGGTCAGCGTCGAGCCCTGCAATGCCAGGTGCGGGATGTTGGTGCTCTGGTGCGGGCAGCGGCTGTCGTAGACGCGGATCTCGCTGCCGTCGCTGTAGACGAACAAGCCGCGGCCGTCGCAGTCGACGCGCTGTACTTCGTCCGGCTGCAGATCGGCGGCGGCCATCACGTCGTGCCACTGCATGTCTTCGCCCTGCAGCGCCTCCGGCCTGAACTCCGGCAGGTCCATCGACAGGATGATGTCCACCGCCCAGACGATCTTTGCCAGGCCAAGTGCCGGAAAGGCCATCAGCAGCGCGTCGAGCACCTCGGCCGGCGTGCAGCCCTCGCGCAGCGCGCGTCTCAGGTACTGGCGGAAGCCTCGGTCGGTTTGCGCGTACACCTTGGTGATCACCGAGATCAGGTTGCGCGTCTTCGGGTCCAGCCGCGTGCCGCAGGCCTTCAGGAAGGCGAAGTAGTGGCCGACCGCGTCCGGGCGGGCCTTGGCCAGGTAGTTGAGGGCGTCGCTCATCGTGTGCTCAGCCAATCGGCGGGAAGTTCGTGTGTCGCGCGGGCCGCCGCGTCCGGCCGGCGCGCGATCGCGCAGGCATCATCCAGTGCCGCGATTAGCGCAAGCGGGCCGCGGGGCGTCTATAGCCGGGAAGGGTAATGGCCCGTAGCCCAAATGGGTAGCCCAGGACAGCGGTGGTCGAGCAGGCGGCCAGGCGTCGGGTCACAACCGATGGCGTCGAGGGGTGCTATGGTTTGCAATTGCCCGACGGCGATGCGGCCTTGAGCGGCATTGCCCCAGCCTACTGAAAATGAACGTCTCCTCGCCCGTTGTCATTGCCATGCCGCCCGCCGCGTCGCCGCCGGTGGGCGAGCTCCTGGCCGAGCTGACGGCCGGGCTGGCCGCTGGCGACGACCTCGAAGCCCTGTTGCAGCGCTTTCTGGAGCCGTTGTTGCGCCTGTCCGGTGCGAAGGCCGGCGCAGTGCGCACACTGAGCGACGACGGCACGCACATGCGGCTGCTGGGCAGCGTCGGCCTGGATCAGGATCTGCTTGCCGGCGAGCGCGAGGTCGAGCGCGACTGCGGTGTCTGCGGCCAGGCGCTGGCCGGTGCGCCGGCCGTGTGGACCGATGACCTGCGCCTCTGCGTGAAGCACAACGCAGGCGAGTTCATCGGCCATGGCTTCGACAGCGTGACGGCAGTGCCGCTGCGCTATCGCGATCAGGTGCTCGGCGTCGTCAACCTGTTCTACGCGCGCGGCACGCCGCCGCGAACCGAAGTCGCCGCGCTGCTGCGACCCGTGGGCGAGCTGCTGGGGCTGGCCCTGCACCACGCGCGGCTTGAGCGTGAGCAACTGCGCGCTGCGGTGCTGCACGAGCGGCAGATGCTCGCCGGCGAAGTCCACGACGCGGTGGCGCAGACGCTCGTCTACATGAAGATGCGGCTGCCGCTGCTGCACGATGCGCTGATCGCGCACGACGATGCGCGCGCGCTGAAGTACCAAGACGACCTGCGTCAGGCCGTCAGCGACGCCCACGCCAGTCTGCGTCAGATCCTGACGCACTTCCGCACGCGCATGGACCCGAAGGGCCTGCTGCATGCATTGCGCGGGCTGCAGGCCGGCTACCTCGATCGCCATGGCATCCGGCTGGTTGTCGACAGTCGTGCCGCAGCGTTGCACCTGTCGGTGGAGCAGGAGCTGCAGGTGTTCCACATCGTGCAGGAGGCGCTGGCCAACGTGGCCAGGCACTCGCGGGCGCGGCAGGCCCATGTGGCGGTCCACCGTGTCGGCGGCGACCTGCATGTCGTCGTCGAGGACGACGGCGCCGGCATTTCGGTGGCTGGCCTGCACGGGGCCGAGCCTGCCGAGGACGGTGCGCATTTCGGCCTCGACATCATGCGCGAGCGCGCGCAGCGTTTGGGGGGCACATTGGCAGTTCAGGCGCGCGATGGGGGCGGCACGTGTGTGCGGCTGAGCATCCCCATCGGCGAAGGCGGGCGGAGCGTGACGCCGTGAACGCGCCGCTGCGCGTCGCCCTGGTCGACGACCATGCGCTGTGCCGCAACGGTCTGACCGAACTGTTCGAGAGGCGTGGCGGCATGCAGGTGGTGGTCGCAACCGGCGACACCGACGCGGTGTCCGCTCTGTTGCGCGAACACCGGCCCGACCTGCTGGTGCTGGACCTGCGCATGCCGAGCACCGACGGCCTGACGCTGGCCCGGCGGCTGCGCGTGGAGGGCATCGACACGCCGATCGTCATCCTGACGATGAGCGACGCCGAGGAGGACATGGCGGCGGCCTTGCGCGCCGGCGTGCGCGGTTATCTGCTCAAGGACATGGAGCCCGACGAGGTCATCGGCGCGATCGGCCGCGCTGCGCGGGGCGAGTTGGTGGTGGCGCCGGCGATGACGCTGAAGCTGGCGCAGATGCTGCAGTCCGGTGCCAAGGGCGACACGCGCAGCAGCCAGTTCGAATCCCTGACCGAGCGCGAGCGGCAGATCCTCGAGCATCTGTCGCGCGGTGAAAGCAACAAGACCATCGCGCGTGCGCTCGACATCAGCCACGACACGGTGAAGCTGCACGTGCGCCATATCCTGTCGAAGCTGAACCTCAGCTCGCGCGTCGAGGCGGCGGTGTTCGCGGTGGAGTTCCGCAGCACGCCGGCCGGCGCCGCGCGCAGCGCCGAGAGCGCCAAGCCTACGCGCTGAGCGCCAGCTCCAGCGGCGCGTCCACCTCGGCAGCCGGCGGCTCGAACCAGGCCAGCGTGTCGTGCAGTCGCACGACCTCGCCGACGATGATCAGGCTCGGCGACTTCAGTCCGGCCACCCGCTGCGGCAGCGTGTCGAGCGTGCCGGTGACGACGCGATGCTGCGCGGTCGTGCCCTGCTGCACCGCGGCCGCCGGCATGTCGGCAGCCACGCCGTGCGCCTTCAGCTGCGCGCAGATCTCGTCCAGCGCGCTCAAGCCCATGTAGATCACCACCGTCTGCCGCGGCCGCGCCAGCGCTGGCCAGTCGAGGTCGCAGCTGCCATCCTTCAGGTGGCCGGTGACGAACAGGCAGGACTGCGCATGGTCGCGGTGCGTCAGCGGGATGCCGGCGTAACACGACACGCCGCAGGCGGCGGTGATGCCGGGCACCACCTCGAAGGGCACGCCGTGTTGGGCCAGCGCCTGCATTTCCTCGCCGCCGCGGCCGAAGACGAAGGGGTCGCCGCCCTTCAGTCGCACGACATGCTTGCCTTGGCGCGCCAACCGCACCAGCAGCAGGTTGATGTCGTGCTGCGGCATGCTGTGCCGGTTGCGCTGCTTGCCGGCGTAGATCCGCTCGGCCTCGGGCGAGACGAAGTCGAGCACCTGCGGCGACACCAGGTGGTCGTAGACGATCGCATCGGCCCGGGCGAGCAGGCGCAGCGCGCGCAGCGTCAGCAGTTCGGGGTCACCGGGGCCGGCGCCGACCAGGTGCACGGTGCCCGCACCTTGGCGCGTGCAGTCGCTGTCGCGCATTAGGCTGCGCAGAAAGTCTTGATCGGACTTCATCGTTCGATGCTCCCTTCGATGGTGTCTGCACCGGGTGGCCGGTGATCAGTGCTCGCCCTTGGTGCGCAGCAGGCCGGCCAAGCGATTGCCCTGCTTCTGCGGCCCGCCGACCGGGAACAGTTCGTGCAGGTGGTGGTTGTTGCCACGCTGTGGCCCCCAGGCCTGCGCGAAGTGCCGGATCATCACGCGCACCTGCGGCTGCACGCGATGTTCGTGGAAGTACTCACGCAGGAAGCGGATCACCTGCCAGTGTTCGTCGCTCAGCGTCAGGCCCTCGCGCTGCGCCTCGGCCCGGGCGAAGTCTTCCGACCAGTCGTCCAGGTGGCGCAAGTAGCCTTCGGCGTCGGTCTCGACCTCACGGCCGGCGACGCGCAGCGTCCTTGTCATGGTCGGCACGACGTTCATTCAGGCCACCAGCCGTTCGGTCTGCGGCGATCGCATCTCGCGCCGGCCGCCGCAGGCGCTGCGCACGAAGGCGACGAAGCGCTCGGCCCAGCCGTCGCCGCGCAGGTGCGTGTACGAGGCGAGCAGGTTTCGGTGCAGCAGGCCATCGCTGCGGCCGTCGATGCCGTGACCGCGCTCCACGCGATAGGCGAAGCGTTGGTCGCTCGGCAGATGCTCCAGGCTGGAATGGTGGAATTCGTGCGCCCGCACTTCGCCGGTCGCCGCCCAGGGGTGGTCGGCCGTCGGTTGCAGCCGGACATAGCCGCGGCCGACCGGCCGCTCGTGCATCACCGCGTCGCCCGGGATCGCTCCGACCATGCGGCAGATGCGGCCGCGCCACTGAAGGCTGCGCGCCAGGTACATCAGGCCGCCGCACTCGGCGTAGGTGGGCAGGCCGGCATCGATCGCGGCAGCGATGTCGTCGCGCAGGCTGGCGTTGGCCTGCAGCTCGTCCATGAACACTTCGGGAAAGCCGCCGCCAATGAACAGTCCGTCCGCCACCGGCAGCCGCGCATCGCGCAGCGTGTCGAAGGGCAGCAACTCGGCGCCAGCCGCGCGCAACGCCGCCAGGTCGTCCGGATAGTAGAAGCCGAAAGCCTTGTCGCGGGCGATGGCGATGCGCACCGGCCGTGTCGGCGCCGGTGCAGGCGCCACGCCGGCTGCGGCCAGCGGCCACGGCGCCGCAGCGCGCGCCAGTTCGAGCACTCGCGCCACGTCCACCTGTTCGGCCACGCGCTCGCCGATGCGCTGCACACGCGCGTGCGCGTCGTCGAACTCCAGGCTCGTCGTCAGCCCGAGGTGGCGCTCGTCCAGCGACACCTCCGGCTCGTGCGCCAGCGCGCCCAGCACGGGCATGTCGGTGTAGTGCTCGATCACCGCGCGCAGCTTGGCTTCGTGGCGGCTGCCACCGACCTGGTTGAGCACCACACCGCCGATGCGGATGTCGCGGTCGAAGGCCTGGTAGCCGAGCAGCAGCGGAGCGATGCCGCGGGTCATGCCGCGCGCGTCGATGACCAGCAGCACCGGCGCGCCGAGCATCTTCGCCACCGCGGCATTGCTGTTGCTGCCGTCGAGCGCCAGCCCGTCGTACAGGCCCTTGTTGCCTTCGATGAGGCAGATGTCGGCCGTGCCCGCCTGCCGGGCGAAGTCCGATCGCAACTCGTCGTGGCTCGACAGATAGGGGTCCAGATTGAAGCAGTCGCGCCCCGCGGCCAAGGCCAGCCACATCGGGTCGATGTAGTCCGGCCCCTTCTTGAACGGCTGCACCGCCAAGCCCTGCACGCGCAAGGCCGCGCACAGGCCGATGCTCAGCGTGGTCTTGCCAGACGACTTGTGGGCGGCAGCAATCAGCAAACGCGGCAGCTTCATGCGTTCCCCTTGGCGCCGGCCTGCAGCACTGCGATGTCGTCCTGCGGCATGAAATCGAGCACGCGCACGCCGATCGTCGTCAGCACGAAGGCCGCGCCGATGCCGCCCAGGCCGAGCAGCCATTCCGGCCAGCGTGGCACGTAGTGCGCGACCGCGCCATCGCCGAAGCTGCTAGACACCACGTGGCCGGGGAAGATCTCCAGCGGGAAGGCCTGACCGCCGATGATGAACACATAGAGCCAGGCGAACGCGCCGGCCACGACCAGCGCCGCCGCGAGCAGCGTGGCGCGCGGCCCGCCGAGTCGCGGATGGAACAGCAGCAGCAGCGGCCAGGCCGTACCGCCCAATGCATAGCCACCCCAAAGCAGCAGCGGGAAGATGCCGCCATCGCGGAGGATGAAAGTCTCGAAGGCCACCTGGCGCGCGAAGTACAGGTTCGTCAGGTGGTAGACCACCACCAGGTAGAACGCGGCAGCGACGAACACGCCGAGCAGCCGCGCCATGCGCCGTTGAATGGCGCCATCCGGTTGCTGGTCGTTCCAAGCGACCATCGCCGCCTGCGCGATCAGGAACACCGCCAGGCCCCAGGCGAAGGACAGCACGATGAACAGCGGCACCAGCAGCGCCGAGCCGTAGGCCTGGCGCGCGACGAGGAAGCCGAAGATCAGGCCGGTGCCGGTGGTCAACGCGAAGCGCCAGACCAGCACCGCCACGCCGGCGGCCGTCGAGTGGCGGTTCATCGGACGCTCGAACATCGTCCACAGGTAGACGGCGACGATGCCGAACATGCCCGAATACAGCAGCACGTTCCAGGCGAACACCGATTTCGGGTTGTAGTGCGTGGCGGCGACGATCAGGCGCTCGGGCCGGCCCAGGTCGAGCATCAGCACCATCAGGCCGCCGGCCAGCATCGCCAGGCACAGCAGGCCCGACAGCGGCGCGCGCCGCTTGTACGCTGGCTGGCCGAAGACCGAGCCGATCGAGGCCACGTTGAGCACACCGGACGCGGCCACGATCATGAAGATCGCGAACACGTGCGGCAGGCCCCATACGACGTGATTGTTCATGCCGGTGACGACATGGCCATGCTCTTCCATGTAGTGGGCGCTGCCCAGCCCGGCGGCGACCAGCAGCCCACCCAATGCCAGCAGCAGATAGAAATGGACGGGGCCGAACTTGCCGGTGTTCATGCCAAGCCCTGATAGCGCACGCCCGGGTCGAGCATCAGGTCGGGCCGCAAGGGTTGGGTCGACAGTTCGCGCACGCGGCGCGAAATCTCACTGTCGGGGTCGTTCAGGTCACCGAACAGCATCGCGTGATGACCGGCCTTGTTGCAGGCCTCGACGCAGGCGGGCCCGCCGCCGGCGTCGATGCGGTGCACGCACAGCGTGCAACCTTCGACGCAGCCCTTGCCGCGCGGCACCTCGGGCTTCTGCGCGGTGAGTGCTTCGTGCACGAACGAGCGTGCCTGGTAAGGGCAGGCCATCACGCAATAGCGGCAGCCGATGCACGTGTGGCGATCGACCAGCACGATGCCGTCGGCGCGCTTGAACGACGCCCCCGTCGGGCACACGTCGACGCAGGGCGGCTCGGCGCAGTGCTGGCACATGACGGGCAGCGACTGCGCGCGGCCGGTCGCGATCGACTTGATCTCGACCTTGCGGATCCACTGCGCATCGGTCGGCCGGGTCGGTGCCGCCAGGCCGTTCTCGGTGCTGCAGGCAGTAACGCAATCATTGCAGCCGCTGGCGCACTTGGTCGTGTCGATCAGCAGGCCCCAGCGCACCTTCGCATTCGCGCCGGATGGCGCGGCGCCGGGCGCCGCCGCCTGCGCCACCTCCATCAGGTGGACGCCTGGGGCGATCAGCACGCCGCCCAGGCCGGCCGCGGCCAGGCCCAGGAAAGCGCGGCGGCCGCTCAGCGCCTGCTTGGCACCGGTGTCGCGCTGCGGGCTCATCGCGCACTCGCCAGCCAGGGCGACCACAATGCACTCGAAGGCAGCGGCAAGCCGCCAACGCTCTTCGGATGTGACGGCGGCAGCTTGGCCGATGCCGGCTTGCTGGCATGGCATTCGAAGCAGTCGATCTTCACCGCGGCGTAGCCGTGGCAGCTGCTGCAGAAGTCACCTGGCGCCTGCGCGACGCTGCCGCTGGCGGCGCTGGCATGACACTCGATGCAGCCCTTCAGGCTGGCGCGCGCATCGCGCACGCCCAGATGCACGGTCTCGTTGCGCTGGTGCTTGAGCAGATCCATGTGGTTGCGTCGCATGAACGCCGGGTCGGCGACGCAGGCCTCGCCTCGCGCCGCCTCGATGGCCGGCAACGGCACGCGGCCGGCCGTGGCCTGCTGCGCCAGCACCGGGCCCGCCATCCATGCGCAAGCGAGCCACGCCGCGGCACGGCGCGCGAAGGCGCGGTGCCGCGGGTTCATCACTCGCCCAGCCCCATCTGGATGTAGCCGGTCGGGCACACGTCCTTGCAGATGTGGCATCCGATGCACTTGGCGTAGTCGGTGTCCACGTAGCGCCCGGTGGTCGACTTCGACTTGGGCACCTTGAACACGGCGGTCTGCGGGCAGTAGACGACGCAGTTGTCGCACTCGAAGCACTGGCCGCAGCTCATGCAGCGCTTGGCTTCGGCAATGGCTTCGGCCTCGGTCAGCGGCAGCACGCGCTCCTCGAAATTGCCCAGTGCCTGCTGCGCGTCGAGCGTGACGATCTTGCGCCGGTGCCGCGTGATATACGGGAAGTGGCCGAGGAACAGCTCCTCGTGCGGGATGACGTAGCGGTCGGAGCGGTTGTCGAAGTTGTGGATCGCCCCGCTGCTGGCATCGGTGCCGCGGATCGGCTCGTGCACCTCGCTGATCGTCAGGCCCTTCTCGACCATCTTGCGCTGCAGGTCGAAGGTGTGTACGTCGATCTTCGGCCGCCTGTCCAGCGGCTCGCTGCGCAGGAAGCGTTCGATGCCGTCGGCGGCGATCGCGCCGTGACCGATGGCGGTGGTCAGCAGGTGCGGGCGCACCACGTCGCCGCCGACGAAGATGCCCGGCTGGCCCTGCACCTGGTAGTTGCGGTCGGCGTTGATGCCGCCCTTGCCGTTGTCGAATTCGGCCAGCCCGCTGAAGTCGACCGCCTGGCCGATGGCCGAGACGATCAGGTCCGCGGGGATGTCTTCCTCGGTGCCGGCGATGTTCTTGATCTCGAGCTTGCCGCCGACGATCCGGGCCTCGCAGCGCACCACGCGCAGCGCCACGGCACGGCCGCCGGCGTCGCGCACCACGCCCAGCGGCGCGGTGCCGCCGCGGATGTCGATACCCTCGGCCTGCGCCTGCTCGACCTCGTGCTTGTTGGCCTGCATCTTGTCGACCGCGAAGATCGAGGTCAGCGTGACCTCGGCGCCCTGGCGCGCCGAGATCTCGGCCACGTCGTGGGCCGCGTAGCCGGCGATGACATGTTCGGGGCGGTCGCTCTCGTTGATCTTGTCGATGTGGCCGAGGCGGCGCGCCACGGTGGCCACGTCGATCGAGGTGTCGCCGCCGCCGACGACGACGACGCGCTTGCCGACATGGCGCATGCGCCCGTCGTTGAAGGCCTTCAGGAAAGCGGTGGCGGTGACGCAGTTCGACGCGTCGGCGCCTTCCACCGGCAGCGCGCGCCCGGCCTGCGCGCCCAGGCCGAGGAACACTGCGTCGAATTCCTCGCGGATCTGCGCCATCGTCACGTCGCTGCCGATGCGGCAGTTCATGCGCGCGGTCACGCCCAGGTCGAGGATGCGCTGGATTTCGGCGTCGAGCACCTCGCGCGGCGTGCGAAAGCCCGGGATGCCGTAGCGCATCATGCCGCCGAGTTCGGCACGCTCGTCGAAGATCGTCACGTCGTGGCCACGCAGAGCCAGCTGGTACGCGGCCGACAGGCCGGCCGGACCACCACCGATGACGGCCACCGACTTGCCGCTGCGCGCAGACGGCTTCGCGAAGGCGAGCTTCTTCTCGATCGCGTATTCGCCGAGGAAGTGCTCGACCGAATTGATGCCGACGAAGTCCTCGACCTCATTGCGGTTGCAGCCCGATTCGCAGGGCGCCGGACACACGCGGCCCATCACCGACGGGAAGGGGTTGGCCTCGGTGGCGCGGCGGAACGCGTATTCCTGCCAGGGCACGCCCGCGGGCGGCTTCTCGATGCCGCGCACGATGTTCAGGTAGCTGCGGATGTCCTCGCCCGACGGGCAGCTGCCCTGGCACGGCGGCGTGCTCTGGATGTAGGTCGGGCACTTGTGCGAATGGTCGGCGTCGAAGATCTCCTGCTGCCAGGCCAGCGGCTCGTGGTCGCCGTCCTTGAAGCGGCGGAAGGTCAGCGGCTTGGCCGGGGTGGCTGCGGCTTGGGACATGGGGTGGATCTCCTGTATGCGTTTAGCGCGTTTCGCCCAGACGGATGGCCCTGCTCACCAACTGGTGCACGCCGCCGACCATGCTCATGTCGAAGCCGTAGTACGGCAGCACCTTGCTGAACTGGGCCTTGCAGATGGCGCAGATGGCGGCCATGAAATTGACACCGCGGTCGTCGACGACGTGCTTCAGCGCCTCCATGCGCGGCAGCGCACCCTTGACGCGCAGCTCGAGCAGATCGTCGGTGAGCAGGCCGCCGCCGCCGCCGCAGCAGAAGGTGCTTTCGCCGATCGTCTCCGGCGCCATGTCATGGAAATGGTTCGCTACCGCCTTGATGATCTCGCGCGGGATCACGAACTGGCCGCCGGGCATGTCGCCCATGCGTGAGCCACGCGCCACGTTGCACGAGTCATGGAAGGTGACGATGCGGTCGTCGTTCTTTTCCTTGTCGAACGTGATCGCACCACGCTGCATCAGGTCGTAGGTGAATTCGCAGATGTGCTGCGGCACCGGGTAGCGCGGGTCGAGCCAGTCGAAGGGGCCGATCAGCGTGTTCCAGAAACTGTAGGCCACGCGCCACGCGTGGCCACACTCGCCGACGACGATGCGCCGCACACCCAGCCGCTGCGCTTCTTCCTTGACCCGCATCGACACCTTGCGCATCTGCTCGTAGTTGCCGATGAAAAGCGCGAAGTTCGCCGCCTCCGAGGCCTTGGAGCTCAGTGTCCAGCTGATGCCTGCGGCATGGAATACCTTGGCGTAGCCGATCAGGCTCTCGACGTGGGGCTCGGAGAAGAAGTCGGCCGACGGCGTGATCAGCAGCACTTCGGCACCTTCGACGTCGAGCGGGAAGAGCACGTCCAGGCCGGTTTCATCCTTCGTGTCTTCTTCCAATCCCTCCAGCGTGTCCTTCAGCGCCGGTTCGGGGATGCCCAGGTTGTTGCCGATGCGGTGCACCTTGCCCAGGATCTCGTTGGCGTACTTCTGGCCCAGACCGACCGAATCCATGATCTCCCGCGCGGCCATCGTGATTTCGGCGGTGTCGATGCCGTAGGGGCAGAAGACGGAGCAGCGGCGGCACTCGGAACACTGGTTGTAGTAGCTCCACCACTGGTCGAGCACGTCCCTGGTCATATCGACCGCGCCGACGAGCTTGGGGAAGTGCTTGCCGGCGAAGGTGAAGTAGCGGCGATAGACCGCGCGCATCAGGTCCTGCCGCGCCACCGGCATGTTCGTCGGGTCGCCGGTGCCCAGGAAGTAGTGGCATTTGTCGGAGCAGGCGCCGCAGTGCACGCAGGCATCCATGTAGACGCGCAGCGAGCGGTACTTGTCGAGCAGCTCGCCCATCTTGGCGATGGCGCGCTTCTCCCAGCCCTCGGCCAGTTCGGCCGGGAAGCCCATCGCCTCCTGGATCGCGGGCGACGCGACGAAGGGTTTGCTGTGCGCCATCGCCCCCTCGGCCACCAGCGGGATCACCGGATAGGGCTTGAGAGCAGGGGTGTCGAACTTGGCAGCAGCCATCGGCTACTTCTTCTCGAGTGCCGCCGCCCAGGACGCCAGATGGCGTGCCTCTCGAGAGGTGTCGGCCTGGTTGCGGGTGGGGCTGAAGAACAGGCCGGGCGCATGCATCAGCTTGCTGATCGGGAACACGAACATCAGCAGCGCCACCAGCGTCAGGTGCAGCAGCAGCAGTGGATCGGCCGGCAGCGGCTGGATCGACAGACGCATGAGGCCAAGCATGAAGGCCTTCACCGCCACGATGTCGGTGTGGGCGACGAAGCGCATCGTCAATCCGGACAGTCCGATCGCCAGCAGCAGCGCCAGGTGCAGGTGGTCCGATGGCGTGGAGATGTAGCGCACGCGGTCGACCAGGAAGCGGCGCGCCCACAGCCCGGCCAATCCGATCACCATCGCAAAGCCGGCATAGGTGCCGAAGAATTGGACGAAGACGATCGGTGTCCAGACCGGCTGCTGGAAGTAGCGCACATGGCGCAGCAGCACCAGCAGGAGGGCGGCATGGAACAGCCACCCGAAGAGCCAGGTCCACTTGCTGGCCTTGAACAGGCTCTCGAAAAACACGACCTCGCGCGTCAGGCGCAGGGCCACGCCGGTACTCGTCGTCGGTGCCGGCGTGGTGGGGATCTTCAGCGGTGCGGGGGTGCGCGCATAGCCGCGAATCTTGACGGCCACACCCAGCACCAGTACGGCAAAGGCCGCGTAGAGGAGCATGGCATAGCCGATCGCGAGTGCCGACATGGCCGCCGCGTCCTGTTCTGTCGACGCCGGGAACTCAGACGCAGCCGGTGGGCTTGGGCAGGCCGGCGATCTTGCAGGCCTGCTTGGCCGGGCCGTAGGGGAACAGCTCGTACAGGTACTTGCTGTTGCCCTTGTCCGGTCCGAGCTGCTTGCCGATGGCCTTGGTCAGCACGCGCACCGCTGGGGCGATCTGGTACTCGTTGTAGTAGTCGCGCAGGAAGTTGACGACTTCCCAGTGGCTGGAGCTCATCTCCAGGTTCTCTTCCTTGGCGATGTGCTCGCCGATCTCCTGCGTCCAGTCGGCCAGGTTGACGAGGTAGCCTTCCTCGTCGGTCTCGTAGGTCGTGCCGTTGACTTCGATGCTCATGGTCTCTCCAGGGTCGGGGTCGTTTTCGATAGGGGCGATGCGCCGGGGTCGGCCTCAAAGCCAGGAATGCGAGGTCTTGTTCTGGGCCACCAGGTCGACGAAGCCCGCGTAGTCGACCAGCGTGATGCCTTCGGCCAGCATCGAGGTGACGGCGCGCGCGTCGCAGTCGGGTTGCAGCGCGAACACCTGCAGGCGGCCGCAGGCCTGGTGCAGCGCAGCGGCGTCGGCGTTGCCTTTGGTTGCGGCATAGACGCCGTCCTCGATCAGCAGCAGCGCGCTGCCGTCGCGCGCCAGGCGCAGGCAGCTGTCGAGCGTGCGCGACTGCGAGGGAGACTTGTTGACGATGTGCAGCATGGTGTCTCGCCCTTTGTTCAAAAGCTCAGGACCACGTCCTGCTGGGCCATCAGCTCACCCATCTGCACGCTGCCCAGCACCTCGACGTCGACCAGCAACTGGTCTTCGCTGATGCCGCGCGCAGCCAGCGATTCGCGCTCGACGTACAGCTTCTCGACGTCGTAGCCGTCGAGCGCGCGGTAGGTGGGCGAGAAGTTCTTGATGCCGATGGCCTTGGTGTTCTGGCCCTTCAGCAGTTCGTACACGCCGTCGTCCATGAACACCAGGCTCACGTCCTGGTCGAAAGTGGCGGCGATCAGCACCACCTCCAGGCTCTCCAGTGCGTAGATCGTGCCGTAGGGCGCCTTGCGGTTGACGAACATGACCTTCTTGATGCGGCTCGGATCGGTGCTCATGTGTCAATCCCCGAAGGTCACCACGCGGTCGCTCTTGATGGCGCTGTCGACCAACTGGCCCAGTCCCGAGATGCGGAAGCCCGGTGCCAGCACCTCGTCCTTGATGCCGCGGCGCAGCGCCGCGGCGACGCACACCACCAGGTCGATCTTGTGATCGGCCGCCAGCGCCGACCAGCGGTTGACGATGTGCCGGTCGTCCTGCGGCGGCTCGGTCAGGCGTGTCGCGTTGTTGACGCCGTCGTGATAGAAAAACACGCGCTGGATCTCGTGGCCCTTGTCCAGCGCCGCCTTGGCGAACTGGTAGGCGCTGTCCGAAGCCTGGTGCGTGTAAGGGCCTTCGCTGACCATCAAGCCGAACTTCATGCTGCGGCTCTAGAAGCGGATATGGGTCGACGCATTCAGGCTGGCGCGCGAACCGCGCCAGTCGTCGATCAGGTACTTGGTGAAGGGCAGGTCGCACTTCTCGAAGAAGCCCGGCCAGCCGATGCGTTCGACCCAGTCCGACAGTCGCTCCCAGGAACGCGCGTCGTTCTTGTAGGTGTAGAGGATCTTCTTCACCATCGCCGACACCTCGGGCCAGCGCGGCGGGTTGTTCGGCAGCCCCGAGGCCACCATCTTCATGAAGGTCGGCTTGCCGCGGGCGTTGGAGTTCTTGCCGCCGACCCAGATCGCCAGCTTGGTGTACTCGGGGTCGTTGATCTGCATCGGCGGGCAGGGCGGGTAGCAGGCGCCGCAGCACATGCACTTCTTCTCGTCGATCTCGAGCGAGGGCTTGCCGTTGACCATGGCCGGGCGGATGGCCGCGACCGGGCAACGCGCGACCACGGCCGGGCGCTCGCAGGCGTTGGCCACCAGCGCGTGGTTGATCTTCGGTGGCTTGGTGTGCTGCACGATGATGGCGATGTCGGCCTGGCCGCCGCAGTTGATCTCGCAGCAGCTGGTGGACAGGTGCACGCGGTTCGGCATGTCCTCCTTGATGAACTCCTCGTGCAGGTCGTCCATCAGCGCCTTGACCGCGCCCGACGCATCGGTGCCGGGAATGTCGCAGTGCAGCCAGCCCTGGGTGTGCGCGATCATCGACACCGAATTGCCGGTGCCACCGACCGGGAAGCCGCTTTCCTGCAACGCGGAGACCAGCGGCGCGACCTTGTTCGGGTCGGCGACCATGAATTCGATGTTGCTGCGGATCGTGAAGCGCACATGGCCGTCGGCATAGGTGTCGGCGATTTCGCAAAGCTTGCGGATCGTGTACACGTCCATCTGACGCTGCGTGCCGGCGCGCACGGTCCAGACTTCTTCGCCGCTGTGTGACACATGGTGCAGCACGCCAGGGCGCGGACGGTCATGCCATTTCCAGTTGCCGTAGTTCTTCAGCAACGTCGGGTGCATGTACTGCTTGTTGTCCGGGGCGCCGCTTTCGATCGGGGTGCGATGGGCCATGGGGTGTCTCCGTGTCAGGCCGGCTGTTGCTGCTTGCGCGCGTTGATCTTCGCCACTTCGTCGTCCCAGCCGTCGGTGCGCACGTAGGGGTTGGTGCGCGGCGTGGCGACCATGTTCGGGTCGATCTCGACGCCGATGCCCTCGAGGAAGTTGACCAGGCCGATGCGCTCGATCATTTCGCCGGTGCGCTCGTGCTCGAGCGCGTTCTCGGCGAAGAAGTCGATCACCTTCTGGCCCAGCTCGACCAGGGCGTCGTAGTCCTCGTCGGTCTTCAGCGGCATGAAGGGCACGATCACGGTGCCCATCAGGTCGCCGATCTTCAGCGTGCGCTTGCCGCCGATCAGGATCGTCGCGCCGGTGTCGGTGCCGTGGGCCAACGCGCCGGTCATGACGTTGACGCAGTGCATGCAGCGCACGCAGTTCTTGTTGTCGATCTCCAGCGCCTGTGTGTCGCTGACCTTCACCGTCGTCAGGTGCTCGCCGGTGCGCAGCTCCTTGACTTCCTTCAGCATGATGGCCTTGGTCGGGCAGCGCGAGACCACGTCGTTGACCAGTTCGGTCATGCCGTGCTTGTCGAACCACTTGCGCGCCATGGCTTCGTCGCTGCGCATGTTGTCGCGCCAGGTGCCGATCACCGCCATGTCGGCGCGCTGGATCGAGTTCATGCAGTCGTTGCTGCAGCCGCTGAACTTGAACTTGAACTTGTAGGGCAGTGCGGGGCGGTGAATGTCGTCGGTGAAGGAATTGATCACCTGGCGGTGCGCGCGCCCTTCGTCGAAGCAGCTCTGCTCGCAGCGCGCCGCACCGACGCAGCTCATCGAGGTGCGTACCGCCGGGCCGGCGCCGCCGAGGTCGAAGCCGAGTTCGTTCAGGTCGTCGAAGGCGGCCTGCACCTTGTCGGTCTTGGCGCCCTGGAACATGATGTCGCCGCTCTGGCCATGGAAGGCGATCAGGCCGGTGCCGTGCTTTTCCCAGATGTCGCACATCTTGCGCAGCACGTCGGTGTTGTAGTGCATGCCCGGCGGCGGCTGCACGCGCAGCGTGTGCAGCTCGGCGGCGTCCGGATAGACGGGGGTGCCGTCCTCGTTCTTCAGCTCGGTGAAGCGCGGGATGACCCCGCCGCCGTAGCCGAACACGCCGACGGTGCCGCCTTTCCAGTAGCCCTTCTTCGTGCGGTACGAGGTCTCGAGCGTGCCCAGCAGGTCGACGACATAGTCGCTGTCCTGCGCCAGGCGCTTCAGCCCGGTGACGAAGCTGGGCCAGGGGCCGCTCTCGAGCTGGTCGAGCAACGGCGTGTCGTGGGGCTTCTTGGCCATCGGTTGTCTCCTTGTCGCGGCGGCGGTGACCGCTGGCTGCTTGCATGCCTCGGTCCTGCCAAGACAGCAAGCCGGATGGCGAATCTTCGACCCCGGCCGCGGCGCGCGCCATCACTCCGGTTGATTAGCCGTGGATAGACCAAATAGGGGGGTGCGCGACCTACCCATTGGGAGTAGGCCTCGCCCCCCCCGTCACGGCTATGGACCCTGCGGCGGCGGTCGCGCTCAATAGCGCAGGTTGCAAAGTGCCGCTTCGACGCGCGACAAGCCGATTGATGAACCGCATCACACCCTTGCTGAAACTGCGCGCGCCACTGGGCGGGCAGGAGATCGAATTGCAGCAGCACGACCTGGAAAGCGGCGGTATGAGCCTGCTGCGCACGCGCATACGCGAGCACAGTCGCTTCACGGTCTTCGACATCGACCCGCTGACGGCCGCCGCCTGGGGTGAGGCACTGGTCAAGTGGGCCCGGGCGCAGGAGTCGGCGTGACGCTGCAGGCGTTGCCGGATGAAGCCGCCGTCGACGTGGCATTTGCGATCGACGGCCGCAGCCTGCCGCGCGACCATGCGCAGGCGCTGGCCGACGCGCTGGACGCACAGCTGCCGTGGCTGCGAGGCCATCCGACGGCCGGGGTGCACGGCATCAAGCTGGTGCCCGGCAGCGAGCCGCAAGGTTGGCTGTCGCGCCGCGCCAGGTTGCTGCTGCGGGTGCCGCAGTCGCGCGTCCCGGCGCTGGCGCCGCTGGGTGGCTGCACGTTGGCCGTGGCCGGCAGCGACTTGCGGCTCGGCGATGCCCGGCCCCACGAGCTGGTGCCATACGCGACGCTGTATGCGACCTTCGTTGCCGCCGAAGGCGACGACGAGACGGCGTTCATGGTCACGGTGCATGACGAACTGGCGCGCTTGGGCATCCGTGCGTTCGCGGTGTGCGGCAAGCGCCAGCAGCGGCAGTCTGCCGCCGGGGTGCTGAGCGGATTCAGCCTGATGCTGCACCAGCTGAGCCCGACCGACTCGCTGACGCTGCTGCGGCTGGGGCTGGGGCCGCATCGCGCTCTGGGCTGCGGGCTGTTCGTGCCGCACAAGTCGGCGGCCGCCGTCGGCGCCTGAATCCTTGACGGTTGAAATGGAGATCCTGGCATGAGCTACAGCGTGAACGGCGTGGAATTGGAGTGCGACGAGCAGGGCTTCCTGCTCGAGCCCGACTACGGCGATGAGGTGGTCGAGGTCATCGCCGCGGCCGAAGGCATCACGCTGACGCCGGCGCACTGGGAGGTCATCCACTTCCAGCGCGAGCAGTACCGCGAACACGGCCACACCCCGAACTTCCGCAACCTGCTCAAGGGCATGGCCGAGATCCGCGACGGCGTGGACAGCAAGGCCTTGTACGACCTGTTCCCGATGGGCCCGGCCAAGCAGGCGGCCAAAGTCGCCGGGCTGCCGCAGCCCCTGGGCAAGGGCGGCTACTGACGCTGCAGCCGCCATGGCCATCCGCCTGAAGAGCCAGTGGTTCAAGACCGACAAGCCGAAGACGCCGGAACAGGTGGCCGGCGTGATGGCCTTCATCGTCTGGCGGGTGGCCCACAACGCGCTGACGCAGATGCGCGGTGCGCGCTTCGACATCGACATCGGCGCGGTCTACTTCGCCTTCCTGAGCGAATGGCTGGTGTTCCTGGTGCAGGTGGCCGACCGCATGGCCTATGACCGTCTGGGTGCCGATGAGCGCGTGG
>JAHECC010000118.1 GCA_024641965.1 Rubrivivax sp. | reverse complement strand
TCGGCATGTGCTTCGTCGGCAACGCGCAGTCCGGCACACAACTCGAAGAACCGCTGGCTGACAAGGTGCGCACCGCGCTGGCCGCGTCGGTGGGCGACAGGGCACCGCCGCGCGCCAGCTTCGCTGACATCGACGATCGCCTGGCCTACCTGCGCTGGCTCGGTGCGATGAGCGAACGTTTGAAGAAGCGCAAGAGCGAGCACCTGGTGCGCGTCGAGTTTCTCGAAGCCGTCTGGTACGAAAGCAAGCGCGCCGGGCTCGAGCCTGCGCTCGTGCTCGGGCTGATCCAGGTGGAAAGCGGCTTCAAGAAGTACGCCATCAGTTCCGCAGGCGCGCGCGGCTACATGCAGGTGATGCCGTTCTGGACGCGCAGCATCGGCAACGGCGATGCCGCCACCTTGTTCCACATGCAGACCAACCTGCGCTTCGGCTGCGTCATCCTGCGCCACTATCTCGACATCGAGAAGGGCGACCTGTATATGGCGCTGGGCCGCTACAACGGCAGCCGCGGTCGCGCCGCGTACCCGGATGCGGTCTTCGCCAACCGCAAGCACTGGCTGTTCGACGATGCGCTGGCGCCGGCGGCATCTGCCCTGGCCGGCAGCGGCCGTTCAGGCGGCTGACGCGCCGCGCAGGCCGTCCCATCGCTGCGGCGCCGCGCCGGGCACGCGCAGGGTTTGCAACACCCGCTCGACCGTGTCGACGACCATGTCGTCGATGCTCTTCGGCCGGTGGTAGAAGGCCGGAAGCGGCGGGAAGACGATGCCGCCCATCTCGGTCACCGCCGTCATGTTGCGCAGATGCGCCAGGTTGAAGGGTGTCTCGCGCACCATCAGCAATAGCGGCCGACGCTCCTTCAGCATCACGTCGGCGGCGCGCGTCAGCAGGTTATCGCCCAGGCCATGTGCCACCGCGGCGAGCGTCTTCATCGAACAAGGCGCAATCACCATCGCCTTAGCGTCGAAACTGCCGCTGGCCAGGCAGGCTCCGACGTCGCCGGGCGCATAGCTGTGGTCCGCCAGCGCCTCGATTGCGTGGCGCTCCAGGCCGAGTTCGTGGTGCACGTTCAGCACGCCGGCCGGCGTGATGACCAGGTGCGTCTCTGCGCCGAGTTCGCGTGCGCGCTGCAGCAGCTTCAGCGCATAGATCGCGCCGGTGGCGCCGGTGACACCGACGACCAGGCGCGCTTGCATATCAGCGAATGGGCCTTGCCGTCGTGGCCCCTGAGGCCGCGAAAGCGAGACCCCTAGCGGCGGCCGCGGAACCGGCTTCGCCGGGCCGCTGGCAGCGCCCCCTTGAGGGGGCGGCCGAAGGCCGCAGGGGGTGGTTCAATTCAATTCGGCGCACCCAGCACCTGCTGCAGCTCGCCCGACTGGTACATCTCGGTCATGATGTCCGAGCCGCCGACGAACTCGCCGTCGACATAGAGCTGCGGAATCGTCGGCCAGTTGGCGTACTGCTTGATGCCCTGGCGGATCTCGTCGTCCTCGAGCACGTTCACGGTCTGCAATTCGCGCACGCCGCAGGCGTTGAGGATCTGCATCGCGCGGCCCGAGAAGCCGCACATCGGGAACTGCGCCGTGCCTTTCATGAAAAGCACCACCCGGTTGCTCTTGACCAGTTGGTCGATGCGTTGCTGCGAGTCGCTCATGTGGGGAATTCCTTGCCCGTCAGGGGCCTATGAAGGTATCAGGCCGCCTTTATACGGCAAAGTACAACCGGACCTCGCCCGGCAGGCGCCAAGGCCTCTGCACCCGTCGGGCTTGGGATCCTCAGAACGAGTAGTTGACGCCCAACTGCACCATCGGCGCCATGCGCAGCTCGCGCAGCAACTCGTCTACGCCCTGCGAACCGGACAGCATGCGGCCCACACCCATCGCGTTGCCAGGACTTTGCACCACAAGACCGACATCGGCCCAGAAACCCCAGCCCGTCTTCAGCGACATGTCGCTGTATCCGATGCCTACATAGGGCAGGGTACTGACACTGTAGGCCTGCGGCCCGTCAAGAAAGGTCGACATGACAGGCTGCGTCAGCCGGGCCGGCCCGCCGAAGCTGGCCACCGAGCGCGCCGACCAGGCCACGTCCGACAAGGAGATGCCGGGCTGACGTATGAGCAAGGCGCCGCTGGCTCTGAAGCCCGTGCGCAGGTCCGCAGCATCCACGATGTCGGTGGAAAAATAGTAGTCACCGGCCAGCGAGGCAGCCATCGGCACGCGCTGCGAGAGCATCGCCGCCGTCGAATAGCCCAGCCTCACCGGCTGACCCTGCAAGGGCACGGCTTGCAGGCGAAGCCGCGTCTCGGCGCCGAACCAGTAGCCACCCGTGGCGTCGAGTCGCAATCCGGTGTCGGCCACCGCCGCGCCGGCCAGGCAAACCAACCCTATCGAGGCAAGGCTTCGCAGCATACGCATGGTCGGCTCCTTCAAGAAGGTGCAATGGATTTCGCGATGAATTCATGCTAATGCGTCAGCGTGGCCGCGTGGGTGCTCACTTGTATCGGCGGCGGCGGAATGTCGCTTGGCGTGACAAAGGGGCGCCTCGGCGTATGCGTCACGCGTCAGACGCCGGGCCATCGGCCGCCCGTGCAGCGCGGCCGACCTGCCAGGTCGGCATGGGTCTGCACTGCTTCCAGTCCCACCTGCACCAACTGGCGATGCACTGCCTCGGCCTGTTCATGGCCATGTTCGAGCAGCAGCCAGCCTCCAGGCAGCAGATGCCGTGGCGCGTCGCAGGCGATGCGCTCGATGGCTGCCAGGCCGTCGCCACCGGGCGTCAAGGCATGCAGGGGCTCGAAACGCAGCGCCACCAGGTGCGGATCGTCTTCGGCGATGTAGGGCGGGTTGCTGGCGATCAGGTGGAATCGACGTCCAGCGAGTGGTTGCAACCAGTCACCGACGTGCCAGTCCACCACGAGCCCCAGCGCCGTGGCATTGCCACGCGCCACCTCGATCGCCGGCCCACTGAAGTCCACCGCGCTTATGCGGGCAGCCGGGTGGCTGTGCTTCAACGCCAGCGCGATGGCGCCGCTGCCGGTGCCCAGGTCGGCCACTAGGGGTGGTGCTCCGTTGTCGAAGCCGGCGCACAGCAGTTCCAGGGCCCAGTCCACCAGGGTTTCGGTGTCCGGTCGAGGCACCAGCACGGCGGGTGTCACCTCGAGGCGCAGGCCATGGAACTCGCGCTCGCCGATCAAGTAGGCCAGCGGCTCGCCGGTAGCGCGGCGCCGACAGGCCGCGACAAAGGCTGCGGCCGTTGCGGTGGACAGTTCCGCCTCGTCGTGCGCCAGCAGCCAGGCGCGGGGCTGGCACAACAGCTGCCCCAGCAACAGCTGCGCATCCAGCCGGTCCAGCCCGAGCGCGCGCGCCCGGCTCAGCGCTGCAGCCACCGTCAGGCTCAACCGCCGGACTCCAGCGCCGCCAGTTGCTCGGCCGCGCGCGCGGCGCGCAAGGCCTCGACCACGTCCTCGAGCTCGCCGTCCATCACCCGGTCCAGCTTGTACAGCGTCAGGTTGATGCGGTGGTCGGTGAGCCGGCCCTGCGGGAAGTTGTAGGTGCGGATGCGGTCCGAGCGGTCGCCGCTGCCGATCAGCCCCTTGCGCGTAGCCGCCTCCTGGGCCGCGCGTTCGTTGCGGTCCTTGTCGCGCAGCCGCGCCGCGAGCACCGCCATCGCCTTGGCCTTGTTGCGGTGCTGGCTGCGGTCGTCCTGGCATTCGGCCACCAGCCCGGTGGGCAGGTGGGTGATGCGGATCGCGCTGTCGGTCTTGTTGACGTGCTGGCCGCCGGCGCCGCTGGCGCGGAAGGTGTCGATGCGCAGCTCGGCCGGGTTCAGCGTCACCTCCTCGGCCTCGTCGGCCTCGGGCATCACGGCCACGGTGCAGGCGCTGGTGTGGATGCGGCCCTGCGATTCGGTGGCCGGCACGCGTTGCACACGGTGGCCACCGGATTCGAAGCGCAGCGCTTCATAGACACGATCGCCCTCGACGCGCAGCACCAGCTCCTTGTAGCCGCCGAGTTCGGCCGGGCTCTCGCTGATGACCTCGCTGCGCCAGCCGCGGCGCTCGAAGTAGCGCAGGTACATGCGCGCCAGGTCGCCGGCGAACAGCGCCGACTCGTCGCCGCCGGTGCCGGCGCGGATTTCCAGGAAGGCGTTGCGGTCGTCGTCGGGGTCGCGCGGCAGCAGCCCGGCCTGCAGCTCGCCCTGCAGCCGCTCCAGGTCGGCGCTGGCGGCAGCCACCTCCTCGCCGGCCAACTCGGCCATCTCCGGGTCGTCCAGCATGTCGCGGCCGGCTTGCAGGTCGCGCTCGCGCTGCTCGTACTGGCGGAACTGCTGCACCACCTGCGCCACCTCGGCCTGCTCGCGCGACAGGCTGCGGTAGCGCTTGATGTCGGCCAGCACCTGCGGGTCGGACAAGTTGGCGTCGAGCTCGCTCAGGCGCAGGCCCAGGCGTTCGAATTGCTCGCGAAGTTTCGGATTCATGCGTCAGGGGGCCGGATGGGGATCGATGCAGGCAGGCAGCACGCAGGCGCCGTCAGCGGCGCCGCGCACAGGTGGATCGGCCGCTAACGGCCGCTGTCGTCGGGGGTGCGCGCGCTCTGCCGCAGGAACAGGCGCGACACCGTCTGCGCCAGGTCTTCGCGCTGCGCGCCGTCGGTCGAGTGCAGTTCGGCCAGCGCCCCGTGCAGCATCTTCTGCGTCAGCCCGCGCGATAGCGCTTCGAGTACCTGGTCGATGTCCGCGCCACGCGCCAGCAGCTTGCGCGCACGGGCCATTTCGATGCTGCGCCAATCGTCGGCCTGGCGGTTCAGCGCCTGGATCAGCGGCACGGCCGCGCGCTGGTCGAGCCAATGGGCGAAGCTCTGCACGCCGGCGTCGATGATGACTTCCGCCTGCTGCACCGCCGCCTGACGCTTTTCGCCCGCGGTCTGCACCACCTCCGACAGGTCGTCGACGGTATAGAGATAGATGTCGGACAGCTTGCCGACCTCGGGCTCGATGTCACGGGGCACCGCCAGATCGACCATGAACATCGGCCGGTGGCGCCGCGCCTTCAGCGCGCGCTCGACCGCACCCAGGCCGATGATCGGCAGGCTGCTCGCGGTGCAGGACACGATCGCGTCGTATTCATGCAGGATCGACGGCAGCTCCGCCAGGCGCAGTGCATGCGCGCCGAAACGGCTGGCGAGCTTCTCGCCGCGCTCCAGCGTGCGATTCGCCACGGCCATGGCCTTCGGGTTGCGCGCCGCGAAGTGCGTGGCCACCAGTTCGATCATCTCGCCGGCACCGACAAAGAGCACACGGATCTGCGCCAGGTCCTCGAACAGCTGCGAGGCCAGCCGCACCGACGCCGCCGCCATGCTGATCGAGTGGCTGCCGATCTCGGTCGAGCTGCGCACCTCCTTGGCCACCGAGAAGGAGCGCTGGAACAGCTGGTGCAGCGTGCTGCCCAGCGTGCCGGCCGACTCGGCGTGGCGCACCGCCTCCTTCATCTGGCCCAGGATCTGCGGCTCGCCCAGCACCATCGAGTCCAGCCCCGAGGCCACGCGGAAGGCATGGCGCGCGGCGGCGCGGTCCTCGAGCACATAGGTGTGGTCGAGCATGTGCTCGCCGCCGACGCCGCCATGCGCGGCCAGCCAGTCGATGGCCGGACGCACCAATTCGCCGGGCTGCGCGTGCTCAGCGGTGAAATACAGCTCGGTGCGGTTGCAGGTGGACAGCAGCGCCGCTTCGCCCGGCGCCTGCGCGCGGACGCGGTCACGAAAACCGTGCAGCGCCGACCCCAGTTGCTCCGGCGCGAACGCGAAGCGACCGCGCAGATCCAGCGGCGCGGTGGCATGGTTCAACCCCAGAGCGAAGACACCCATTGTCAGATTATAAAATCCGCGTCCGAATCTGGCCCAGGGAATGCCCCGGGGTCTTGTCCTGCATCAAAACGGATTTCCAGCCGCCGAACCCGACGATGGGCCCCCTCGACGCCATCGTGCACCTGTTGGGCCTGTTCGTGCCGGCCCTGATCACCGGCCTGATCGCCGCCGGGCTCGCCAAGTTGCTGTGGCGGCGCGAGCTGGCGCGTGTTCCCTGGTTGCGTCTGGCTTTGTGGTCCTGTGTGGCCGGCTCGGCGGCGCTGCTTGGCGGCCTGATCTTCTTCGGCCGCGATGGACGCATGCTCAGCTACCTGGCCATGGTCGGCGCATCGGCGTTGGCGCTGTGGTGGGCCGGCTTCGGTCCGGTGCGGCGCTGACCGTCGCGGCTCAGCCCGCCGCCAGGGCGGTCTCTTCTTCGGTCACCGTCACCGCGCCCGCCGGCCAGACGCCGCGCAGCGAATGCGGCAGCGCCTGCGCGATGCGCACTTCGATCATCTGCCCGGCCAGGTCTTTCGGCCCGGCGAAGTTGACGATGCGGTTGCACTCGGTGCGGCCCATCAGCTCAGGTACTTCGGCACTGGACTTGCGTGACGGCCCTTCGACCAGGATGCGCTGCAGCGTGCCGACGCGCGAGGCACTGATGCGCCGCGCGTTGTCCTCGATGCGCGCTTGCAGCTGTTGCAGCCGCTGCAGCTTCAGGGCGGCCGACGTGTCGTCGGCGAGTTGTGCTGCCGGCGTGCCCGGGCGCGGGCTGAAGATGAAGCTGAAGCTGGCGTCGAAGGCGAGCTCGTCGATCAGCTTCATCGTCAAGGCATGGTCAGCATCGGTTTCGCCCGGGAAGCCGACGATGAAGTCGGTGGACAGCGAGATGTCCGGACGCAGTGCACGCAGCTTGCGGATCGTGCTTTTGTACTGCAGCGTGGTGTAGCCGCGCTTCATCGCGCCGAGGATGCGGTCGCTGCCATGCTGCACCGGCAGGTGCAGGTGGTTCACCAGCTGCGGCACGCGCGCATAGACATCGATCAGCCGCTGCGTGAACTCGTTCGGGTGGCTGGTGGTGTAGCGGATGCGCTCGATGCCGCTCAGCGCGGCGACGCACTCGATCAACATCGCGAAGTCGGCGATCTCGGCGGTGTTGCCCATGCGGCCGCGGTAGGCGTTGACATTCTGGCCGAGCAGCGTCACCTCCTTCACGCCCTGGTTGGCGAGGCCGGCGACCTCGGCCAGCACGTCGTCGAAGGGGCGGCTGACCTCCTCGCCGCGCGTGTAGGGCACGACGCAGTAGGAGCAGTACTTCGAGCAGCCTTCCATGATCGACACGAAGGCCGTGGCGCCGGTGACGCGTGCTGGGGGCAGGTGGTCGAACTTCTCGATCTCGGGGAAGCTGATGTCCACCTGCGGCTGCTGCTGCGCATGGCGCGCGGCGATCATCTGCGGCAGGCGGTGCAGCGTCTGCGGGCCGAACACCAGGTCCACGTAGGGCGCTCGCTCGATGATGGCCTCGCCCTCCTGGCTGGCGACGCAGCCGCCCACGCCGATGAGCACGCCCTTGTCCTTCAGGTGCTTGACCCGGCCCAGGTCGCTGAACACCTTGGCTTGCGCCTTCTCGCGGATCGAGCAGGTGTTGAACAGGATCAGGTCGGCCTGCTCGACATCGCCGGTCGGCTCGTAGCCCTCGGCCGCATGCAGCACGTCGGCCATCTTGCCCGCGTCGTACTCGTTCATCTGGCAGCCGAAGCTGCGGATGAAGACCTTCTTGGCCACCGCGCCGCTCATGGCTTGGTCCAGGTCTGCGCGTTGTCGTCGAAGGCCCAGGTCTGCGCTTCCTTCTCGGTGCGCGGCCAGGGCTTGCGCGCGAGCTCGGCCGGCGTCAGCAGCCACACATCGAGCACCATGCCTTCCAGCTCGGTGGTGTAGTTCACCACCGCCTTGCCACCGACCAGCGTGGCCGGCATCAGCAGCCGGTTGTTCTGGTCGCGGATGCGCGCGCCGGGCGCCAGCCTCGCCGGCTTGCCGTTCAGCGTGACCTGCGGCGGGGTGCCGAAGACCAGATCGCCGCGCAGCGCCTTGTTGCTGAAATTGCGCTGCATCTGGGCGGCAGCGGGCAGGGCCAGCACGGCGGCCAGCATGAGGGTTGAGACACAGCGAAGCATGGTGTTGATCCAGTGGCCGTGGGGCGGCGGCGAAGGCCGCAGCGGAAGAGCGCGAAGTGTAGCCCCGGCCGGCGACGTTCGTGTACGCTCGGCGCCACGGTTTCGAAGGGCAGACGATGCAGACTACCGATTCCCATCCCGAGCGCGCCAAGGCCTGGTCGGTGCCGATCGAGCTGATCGACCCGAGCAAGGGCTACTTGTTCGAGCACGATTACATCGGCTGGTACTTCGAGCGGTTGCGCCAGCAGGACCCGGTGCATCACGCGGTGAGCAAGCGCTATGGCCCGTACTGGTCGATCACCCGCTACAAGGACATCATGGCGGTGGACACCGACCACGCCAACTTCTCATCCGACGCGCACCTCGGCGGCATCGCGCTGGCCGAGCGCCCGGCACCGGAGATCTTCCCGAGCTTCATCGCGATGGACCCGCCGAAGCACGACGCGCAGCGCAAGACGGTGAGCCCGATCGTCGCGCCTGGCAATCTGGCGCTGCTCGAGCCGACGATCCGCGAGCGCGCCGCGCGCATCCTCGACGGACTGCCGGTGGGCGAGGAATTCGACTGGGTGCAGCGCGTGTCGATCGAGCTGACCACGCAGATGCTGGCCACGCTCTTCGATTTTCCGTTCGAGGACCGTCACCTGCTCACCTGGTGGTCGGACATGGCCACCGGCGACCCCGACGGCAACGGTCCGGTGCAAAGCTGGGAGATGCGCCTGGCCGAGCTCGGCAAGTGCCAGGACTACTTCACCCGGCTGTGGAATCAGCGCGTGAATGCGCCGCCCGGCAACGACCTGATCTCGATGCTGGCGCATGCCCCGGCGACGCGAAACATGGATGCACGCGAATACCTTGGCAACCTGATCCTGCTGATCGTCGGCGGCAACGACACCACGCGCAACTCGATCAGCGGCGGTCTGCTGGCGCTGAACCGCTTCCCCGGCGAATATCAAAAGCTGCGCGCCGATCCGACGCTCGTCGAGAGCCTGGTGCCCGAGATCATCCGCTGGCAGACGCCGCTGGCGCACATGCGGCGCACCGCGCTGCGCGATACCGAAGTGGCTGGCAAGACCATCCGCCAGGGCGACAAGGTCGTGATGTGGTACCTGTCGGGCAACCGCGACGGCGAGGCGATCGAACGCGCCGATGAATTCATCATCGACCGCGCACGGCCGCGCCAGCACATGAGCTTCGGCTTCGGCATTCACCGCTGCGTCGGCAACCGCCTGGCCGAGCTGCAGCTGAAGGTCCTGTGGCAGGAAATCCTGGCGCGCTTCCCGCACATCGAGGTGGTCGGCGAACCGGTGCGCACCAAGTCGAACTTCGTGCATGGCTTCACGTCGATGCCGGTGGTGATCGCGGCGCGGCACTGAGTCTTCAGCGGCCCTTGTCGCGGAGGCTTGGCACCACCCGGTGCGACTTGCCCTGCAGCGCGTATTCGGCGTGCTGCTGGATCAGCTTGGCCACCAGCGCGGTCCAGCCGGTCTGGTGGCTGGCACCCAGCCCGGCGCCGGTGTCGCCGTGGAAGTACTCGTGGAACTGCATCAGGTCCTTCCAGTGCGGATCAACCTGGAATTTCTCGAATCGCCCATGCACCGGCCGGCGCCCGTCGGCGCCGCGCGTGAAGATCGCGATCAAACGCTGCGACAACTCGCTCGACACCTGCCACAGCGAGGCCGGCGCACCGCCGTCCAGCGCGACCTTGAAGTCGTCGCCGAGGAAGAAGTCGTGTTTCTGCAGCGCCTCGATGAGCAGGAAGTTCAGCGGCAGCCACACCGGCCCGCGCCAGTTGCTGTTGCCGCCGAACATGGCGCCGGTGGATTCACCGGGTTCGTAGTCGAGCGTGAATTCGCGGCCCTGCAATTGCACGACGAAGGGCTCGGCCGCATGCCGGCGTGACACCGAGCGCAGGCCAAAGGGGCCAAGCATCTGCGAGGCGTCCAGCACACGCGGCAGGATGCGCGCCAGCTTGTGTGAATCGACCAACGCCATGCGCACGCGCTGGTGCACGCCGCGGTGCTTCAGGTCGGCCAGGTTGCCGAGCAGTTCGGGTCGGTTCCTGGCGAACCAGTCGAAGCGCGCGGCAAAGTCGCCGAAACCGCGCAACGTGTCGCTTTCACCCACGGCAATGGCCAGCAGCGGGATCAGTCCCGCGATGGTGTAGGCCTGCATCGCGCAACTGCTGCCGTCCGGCAGCTTGAGGCGGTCGAAGTAGAAGCCCTGTTCGTCGTTCCACAGTCCGCGGCCCTGCTCGCCGACGCGGTTCACGGCCTCGCCGATGTAGACGAAATGCTCGAAGAACTTGGTCGCCACGTCCTCGTAGGCCGGGTCGGACTGCGACAGTTCGAGCGCGATGCCGAGCATGTTCAGGCAGTACATCGCCATCCAACTGGTGCCGTCTGCCTGCTCCAGCCGCCCACCCGCCGGCAGCTCGGCGCTGCGGTCGAAGGCGCTGATGTTGTCCAGGCCGAGGAAGCCGCCTTCGAACAGGTTGTTGCCGCCTTCGTCCTTGCGATTCACCCACCAGGTGAAGTTGATCAGCAGTTTGTGGAAGATGCGCTCCAGGAACAGCCGGTCCATGCGCCCCGTCGTCTTCTGCTCGATCTGGCAGATGCGGATGGCGGCCCAGGCATGCACCGGCGGATTGACGTCGCTGAAGTTCCACTCGTAGGCAGGCATCTGCCCGTTGGGGTGCATGGTCCACTCGCGCGTCAGCAGCGCCAGCTGCTGCTTGGCGAAATCGGGGTCGATGAGCGCAAAGGCCACGCAGTGAAAGGCCATGTCCCAGGCCGCGAACCACGGGTACTCCCATTTGTCGGGCACCGACATCACGTCGGCCAGATCCAGATGCCGCCAGTCGTGGTTGCGCCCGTGCCGGCGCGCCTCGGGCGGCGGCACCTGGGTCGGGTCACCCTTCACCCAGCGATCGACGAAGTAGTGGTAGTACTGCTTGCTCCATAGCAGCCCGGCAAAGGCCTGGCGCTGGATATTGCGCAGGTCGTCGGGCATGTCGAAGGGCGTGACGCGACGATAGAACGCGTCGGCCTCGGCGATGCGCTGCGCGAAGCAGGCGTCGAAGGACGGCCCCAGCGGGTCGGGCAGCACCGCCTCGCTCGACAGGCGCAGCTTCAGCACCCAGGTCTCGCCGGCCGCCACGTTGCGACTGAAGTGAGGCGCTGCCTTGGTGCCGGCCTGGGCCGGGTTCACGGCCCCGGCCCGGCCGTGCACCACATGCTCGTGGAAGGCGTCCTTCACGTGGCCGCCGTGGGGCACGCCCCACAGGCGCTGGCTGTTGCTGTCGTTCTCGGTGAACAGCAGCTCGTCCGCCGGCTCGAAATGCAGCCAATACGGATCCAGTGCGGGATGTGTCGCGGCGATGCAAGTGGCACCGTCGCGCGTGAGCTGCGGCCGCGCCTGGTGTGGTGTCCACGACCAGATGTTGCGAAACCACAGCGTCGGCAGCAGGTGCAGCGGCGCTGCATCGGCACCGCGATTGGCGGCGCTGATGCGCACCAGCAGGTCGTTCGGCCCGGCCTTGGCGTATTCGATGACGATGTCGAAGTAACGGTCGTCGTCGAAGATGCCGGTATCCAGCAACTCGTACTCGGGCTCCTTGCGGCTGCGGCGGCCGTTCTCGCGCACCAGCTCCTCGTAGGGATAGGTCTGCTGCGGGTACTTGTACAGGTACTTCATGTACGCGTGGCTGGGCAGGTTGTCGAGGTGGAAGTAGTACTCCTTCACGTCCTCGCCATGGTTGCCCTCGTGCCCGCTCAGGCCGAACAGCCGCTCCTTCAGGATCGGGTCGGCACCGTTCCAGAAGGTCGGCGCAAAGCACAGCAATTGCCGCTCGTCGCTGATGCCGGCGATGCCGTCCTCGCCCCAGCGGTAGGCGCGCGAACGCGCGTGGTCGTGGGGGAAATGGCGCCAGGCGTCGCCGTCGGCGCTGTAGTCCTCGCGCACCGTGCCCCACTGCCGCTCGCTGACATAGGGGCCCCAGCGACGCCAGGGCGCCCGGCCCTCGCGGGCTTCGCG
>JAHECC010000315.1 GCA_024641965.1 Rubrivivax sp. | reverse complement strand
CACGCTCAGGCCGTCGCGTCGGCCGATCTCCTCGAGCACCTGCCAGAACAGGTTCTCCAGCCGGATGCTGGTGACCACGCCGTGCAGCCGCACCGAGCGCGTGCGGCTATCGTAGCTTTGCGGGTCGGCGCTGATGAACACCTCGCACATTGCGGTCTCCTTCGGCAGACTGCCGCGAATGTAGCGCGTGTTCAGTGCTCGATGCGCGTGCCCAGCACCTTCAGGAACTGTGCGATCCACGCCGGGTGCGCCGGCCAGGCCGGTGCGGTGACCAGGTTGCGGTCGGTCACCGCGGCGTCGATGGCGATGCCCATGAACTCGGCGCCAGCCAGTTCCACCTCCGGCTGGCAGGCCGGGTAGGCCGAGACCTTGCGCCCCTTCAGCAGCCCCGTCGCGGCCAGCAGTTGAGCGCCATGGCACACCGCGGCCACCGGCTTGTCGGCGGCCAGGAAGTGCCTGGCGATCTCGACCACGCGCGGGTTCATGCGCAGGTACTCGGGCGCACGCCCGCCGGGAATCAGCAGCGCGTCGTAGGCCTCGGGCTTGACCTCGGCGAAAGTGGCGTTGAGCGTGAAGCGGTGGCCGGGCTTCTCGCTGTAGGTCTGCGCGCCCTCGAAGTCGTGGATCGCCGTGTGCACCCACTCGCCGGCCTTCTTGTCCGGCGCCACCGCGTGCACGGTGTGGCCCACGGCGAGCAGCGCCTGGAAGGGCACCATGGTTTCGTAGTCTTCGGCGTAGTCGCCGCACAGCATCAGGATCTTGCGTGCCATCTCGGTCTCCTTGAATCGGTTTCGGTCAATGTGGGTGGCGCATCGCGCGCGGGCCCTGGAACATTCTGCGGCGCGCGCGGTGCGGTGTGGTAGCAGCCGGTTGTGACCGCGCGCCGCCTAAGGGCGACAATGCCCGCCATGCACGATTCCGTCACCCTGCCGGCCTCGGTCGATGCCGTCGTCGGGCTGCTGCAAGACCAGAACTACGTTTGCGACCGGCCGCTGGCCACCGCTCTGTTCCTGAGCCTGAAGCTGCAGCGCCCGCTGTTCCTCGAAGGCGCGCCCGGCGTCGGCAAGACCGAGCTGGCGAAGACGCTGGCGCGCGCGCTGAACACGCAGTTGCTGCGCGTGCAGTGCTACGAAGGCCTGGACGTGGCGCAGACCGCCTATGAGTGGAACGTGGCGCGGCAGATGATCGAGATCCGTCTGGCCGAGGCCGCGCACGAGGTCGATCGTGCGGCGCTGGCGCGCAACCTGTATGCGCGCGACATGCTGATCGAGCGGCCCTTGCTGCAGGCCCTGACGCAGACGCGTTCGCCGGTGCTGTTGATCGACGAACTCGACCGCGCCGACGAGCCTTTCGATGCCTTCCTGCTCGAAGTGCTGGCCGAAAACCAGCTGACCATCCCCGAGTACGGCACGGTGGTGGCCACCGCGCCGCCGATCACACTGATCACCAGCAACCGCACGCGCGAGATCCACGACGCGCTGCGCCGCCGCTGCCTGTACCACTGGGTCGGCTACCCCAGTGCCGAGCGCGAGCTCGAGATCGTGCGACTGAAGGCGCCCGGCGCCGCGGAGCGGCTGTACCGCGAGGTCGTCGGCTTCGTGCAGCGCATGCGCGCGCTCGAGCTGTTCAAGGCGCCTGGCGTGGCCGAGACCATCGACTGGACGCAGGCGCTGATGGCGCTGAACGGCCAGCAGCTCGATGCAACAACAGTGAACGACACGCTGGGTGTGCTGCTCAAGCACCAGGACGACATTTCGCGGCTGCAGGGCGGCGAGGCCGCCAGGCTGCTCGGCGAAGTGCGCGCCCAAGCGCTGCCGTGAGTCGGCCGTGATTGCGCACAACATCGTCCACTTCGCGCGACTGCTGCGCGGCGCCGGCATGGCCATCGGGCCCGACCGCGTGCTGGCCGCGTTGGCGGCGGTGGAGCAGGTGGGCGTGCAGCGGCGCGACGACGTGCATGCCGCGCTGGGCGCGGTGATGCTCGAGCGCCACGAGCAGCAGGCCTTGTTCGATGCGGCCTTCGCGCAGTTCTGGCGCGGCGCCGGCACGCTGTCTCTCGGCGATGCAGCCGACGCGCCGGGCCGGCCGTCGTCGAGGCGTCTGGGCGAAGCGCTGGCGGCTGCGCCGGCTGCGGCCGGTGCGCTGTCGTCCGCGGCGCCCGCCGCGTCGGGGTTGAGCCTGGGTTTCTCCGAGCGTGAACGCCTTCGGAGGGCCGATTTCGAAAGCATGAGCACGGCCGAGTTCGCGCTGGCGAAAAAGCTGGCGGAAGAACTGCCGCTGCCGATCCAGCCGGTGCGCCGGCGCCGCCACGAGGCGGCAACTACTTCGCGCCGCGGCGGCCGGCTCGACCTGCGTGCCACGCTGCAGCGCATGGCCCGCCAGCCGCACACGCTGCAGCCGCTGTACTCGCGGCCGCGCGAGGAACTGCCGGCACTGGTGGTGCTGCTCGACATCAGCGGCTCGATGCAGCGCTATGCGCGGCTGCTGCTGCACTACGTGCACGGCCTGACGCGGCGCGCGCTGCGCGTGAGCACGCTGACCTTCGGCACGCGGCTGACGGATATCACGCGTTGCCTGCGCGAGCGCGACCCCGATGCCGCGCTGCGCCTGGCCGACGCGATGGTGCCGGACTGGCACGGCGGCACGCGCATCGCCTCGGCGCTGCACCGCTTCAACCAGGATTGGGCGCCGCGCCTGCTGGGCGGCAACGCGGCGGTGCTGCTGGTCACCGACGGGCTGGACCGCGACGAGCACGGCGACCTGTCCGCCGCCGCCGCGCGACTGCATCGGCGGGCGCATCAGCTCGTGTGGCTGAACCCGCTGCTGCGCTTCGACGGCTTCGAGCCGCGCGCGCTCGGTGTGCGTGCGCTGCTGCCGCATGTCGACCGCTTCCTGCCGGTGCACAACCTGGCGAGCCTGGCCGCTTTGGGCGACGCCTTGCGTGCGCCGCCGGTGCCGCGTGTTTCGAACCCTTCGTCCGCATTGGAGTGACGCCATGGACAGTCTCGATCTGCAAGTGTTGAGCCAGGCCCGCGACTGGTTCAAGGCCGGCCACAAGGTCTGGCTGGTCACGGTCATTGAAACCTGGGGCAGTGCGCCGCGGCCGCCCGGTGCGCTGCTGTGCTTGCGCGACGATGGCCTGGTCGTGGGCTCGGTCTCGGGCGGTTGCGTCGAGGACGACCTGATCGAGCGCGTGCGCACCGGCGAGCGCGTCGACAAGCCTTCGCTGATCACCTATGGCGTCACCAAGGAGGAGGCGGCGCGCTTCGGCCTGCCCTGCGGCGGCA
>JAHECC010000117.1 GCA_024641965.1 Rubrivivax sp. | reverse complement strand
GCCGGCATGATGACGCTGGACCCGATGGAGCACGGCGAGCGCGGCGCCATCGTCGCCACCGCTTCGGTGGCGGCACAGGACGGGCAGATCGGCCAAGCGTCCTATTCGGCATCGAAGGCCGCCATCGTCGGCATGACCTTGCCGATCGCGCGCGACCTGATGGGCGAAGGCATCCGCATCAACACCATCCTGCCGGGCATCTTCGAAACGCCGCTGCTGGCCGGGTTGCCCGACAACGTGAAGGACGCGCTGGCGGCGTCGGTGCCCTTCCCCAAGCGCCTGGGCCAGCCCGACGAATACGCCGCACTGGCAGAGTTCATGGTCACCACCGGCTACATGAACGGCGAATCCGTCCGCCTGGATGGCGCCATCCGCATGGCACCACGCTGAGCCCGCGGCCACTGACGCGTCCGATGCAGTCCAAATCGCACTGGGAGCGGGTCTATGCGACCCGCTCGCCGCAGGCGGTAAGCTGGTACCAGCCGCACGCGAACGAGTCGCTGCGCCTGATCCGCGAGACCGGGCTGCCGACGTCGGCCGCGGTCATCGACGTCGGCGGTGGCGCGTCGACGCTGATCGACGACCTGCTGCACGACGGCTGGACTGACCTGAGCGTGCTCGACCTGTCGGCCGCTGCACTCGCCGCGGCCCGCTCGCGTCTCGGGCCTGACGCCGAGCGCGTGCAGTGGATCGAGGCCGACGTAACCACGGCCGCGCTGCCGGCACAGCGCTATGACCTGTGGCACGACCGCGCGGTGTTTCACTTCCTGACCACCGCTGAAGAGCGTGCGGCCTACGTCGCGACGGTGCTGCGCGCGGTACGACCCGGCGGGCACGTGATCGTCGGCAGCTTCGCCGAGGACGGCCCGACCGAATGCAGCGGCCTGCCGGTGATGCGCTACAGCGCCGACGCGCTGCACGCCGAATTCGGCACGCCCTTCACGCTGCTGCGGCACGAGCGCGAGGAGCATCACACGCCGGCCGGCAAGGTACAGCACTTCGTCTGGTGCTGGTGCCGCAGGCAGCCCTCCTGACCTGCACTTCAAAGTCCTGGAAAGCCGATGACCGAAACCGCCACCCCGCGCGAGCGGCTGGAAAAGCCGACACTGGTCTATCCCTTCGAGGCCCCGCCCGAGCCCGGCAAGGTGCTCGAGGTAGCACCCGGCGTGCTGTGGATGCGCATGCCGCTGCCGATGATGCTGAACCACATCAACATATGGGCCATCGACGACGCGAATGATGGCGTTCCGGGCTGGGCGGTGGTGGACACCGGCATGCGCACCGACGAGACGCTGGCCGCATGGCGTCAGCTGTTCGCCAACGCCACCCACGGCGAGAGCCTGAGCCGCATCTTCGCCACCCACATGCACCCCGACCACGTGGGCATGGCCGGCTGGCTGACGCGCAAGTTCAAGGTGCGGCTGTGGATGACGCGCATGGAGTACCTGCATTGCCGCGTGCTCACCGCCGATACCGGGCGCGAGGCCCCCGACGACGGCGTGGCCTTCTACCAGCGCGCCGGCTGGAGCGACGCGGCGATCGAGAACTACCGCGCGCGCTTCGGCAACTTCGGCAAGCGCATCCACGCGCTGCCCGACAGCTACCGCCGCCTGCACGACGGCGAGGTGCTGCGCATCGGCGCGCACGACTGGCGCGTCATCGTCGGCACCGGCCATTCGCCGGAACATGCCTGCCTGTACTGCCCCGATCTGAAGCTGCTGATCAGCGGCGACCAGGTGCTGCCGCGCATCTCGTCGAATGTGTCGGTGCACCCCACCGAGCCCGACGAGAACCCGATGGCCGACTGGCTGGCCTCGCTGGCCAAGATCAAGGCCCAGGTCCCCGACGACGTGCTGGTGCTGCCCTCGCACAACGAATGCTTCCGCGGCCTGCACGCGCGGCTCGACTATCTGGCCGCGGCGCAGCAGCGCACGCTGGCGCGGCTTTTGAAGACGCTGGCCGAGCCGAAACGCGTGATCGACGTGTTCGCGGCGCTGTTCGCACGCGCCATCGGCGAGGCCGACGCCAGCCTCCTCAACCTGGCCACGGGCGAGAGCCTGGCCTGCCTGAACTACCTGCTGCACAAGGGTGACGCCGTCCGCGAGATCGACGCCGACGGCGTCGCCTGGTACCGGCGCGTCGCGCGCTGATCGGCGCGGGGGCCGCGGCATGGACCCGAGCACCACGCCGTCGCTGCGGCTCGGCCCGGTGACGGTCTACTTCGGCGAGAAGAGCGGCAAGTATCCCGACGGCAACCAGGTCGTGGTGCGCGGCCGAGATGCGACGGCCGCATTCGACACGCCGCAGGTGGCCAACCGCATTGCCCCGGTGCTGGCGGACGCCGACCTGGCGATCCTGGGCCATGTGCATGAAGACCACATGGCCGGGCTGCACCTGCTGCGCGACAAGCCGGTGCATGTGCACCGCGCCGACCTTGCAGCGGCGCGCAGCTGGGACGGGTTGAGCCTCCACTACGGCTACCCCGCAGCGGTGCTAGAACCGCTGCGAAAGAAAATCGAAGCCGACTTCCACTACCTACCGCGCCCCGACGCGGCGGGCTACGACGACGGCACGGTGTGGGACCTGGGCGGGGTGCGCGTGCACGCGGTGCACATGCCGGGCCACACTGCGGGCCATTGCGTACTGTTGGTCGAGCCCGACGGCATCGCCTTCATCGGCGACATCGACCTGTCCGGCTTCGGCCCGTATTACGGCGATGCCACGTCGAGCCTGGCCGACTTCCGCCGCAGCCTGGCGCGCCTGGGCGATCTGCCGGCAGGGGCGTGGATCACCTCGCACCATCGCGGCGTCGTCACCGAGCGCGCGGCCTTCGACGAAGCCCTTGCCGCCTTCGCCGCGCGCATCGACGAGCGCGAGGCCCGCCTGCTCGAGCTGCTGGCCGCGGGGCCGCGCACGCTGGACGATCTGGTGCGCGAGCGGCTGCTCTATCCGCCGGGGGCCGACGAGCTGTGGATCGATTGCGCCGAACGGCGCTCGATCGCGCAGCACCTGGACGAACTGGTGGCCCAGGGGCGCGTGGAACACGCGCCGCCGTCGGCCTACCGGCTGCGCGGCGTGAAGATCGCGTAGTTGCCGTTGGCCTGCGCCACCAGCGTGCCGTCGTTGTAGAGCTTCGACTCCAGGTTGGCCACGCTGCGGCCCCGGTTCACCACCTGCGTCAGGCAGCTGAGCGCGCCCGCGCTGACCGGCTTGAAGTAGTTGATCTTGATCTCGATGGTGGCGCAGATCTCGCCTGCGGCCAGCGACGGGTACAGCGCCGCGCCCATGCCGGTGTCGGCCAGCGCGTACAGCACCGCGCCGTGCACCACGCGGTGCGGATTCAGGTGCGCCGGCGCCACCTCCAGCGCGAGACGGCTTTGACCGTCTTGCTGCGACTCGACGCGCAGATCGATCAGCTCGGCAAAAGGGTGTTCCATGGCGGTCGCGGCGGCGGGGTTGGGCGCGGCGACGATCTTATCCGCAGCAACCCCCAGCACCATCCTTGCGCCGCTGCCATGGTCAAATACCGGGTTGCCGTCGGCGCCGATCGAGGGCGATCGCCTACCCACTTGTTCATCCACAGGGATTTCCATGCAACTCAACAAGACCCTTCTGACCCTGGCCCTCGCGGCCACCTTCAGCCACGCTGCCGTGGCGCAAGCCCAGGCACCCCAGGCCGCCATGCTGGCCGCCAGCGCACCCGGCAAGGCCGCGGTGGCCGGCACCGTCAAGGTGAGCGCGATCGTGGTGGCCATCGACAGCGCCACGCGCACCCTCACGCTGAAGGGTGCCAAGGGCAAGATCGTCGACGTGACCGTGCCGCCCGAAGCCAAGAAGTTCGACGACATCCGGGTCGGCGACACCGTCACGGCCGAATACGCCCGTGCGCTGACGCTCGAGCTCAAGCCGGCCGGCTCGATGCGCTCGTCCAGCTCGGAAGCGGCATCGGCTCCGGCCCCGGCCGGCGCGGTGGCCGGCGGCGCCGCGGCGCGACAGGTGGTCATCATGGCCGACGTCACCGCGGTCAACGCCAAGGAAGGCTATGTCACGCTGCGTGGCCCGAAGGGCAACAGCGTCGACCTGGCCGTGCCCGATCCGAAGCAGCTGAAAATGGTCAAGGTGGGTGACCAGGTAGAGGCCGTGTACACCGAGGCCATGGCCATCACCGTGGACCACACGCCGAAGGCGAAGAAATAGCAGCAATGCCATCGTCGCCGCAGCCCCGTGCGGGCTGCGGCGGGGTAACGGCGGCGCCACTGCTGCCGCCCGTGAGCACCAGGGCCTGTTCACCGACGACCTCCAGGCCTCGCGCGATTTCTACGGTGCGGTGTTCGGCTGGCGCTTTCGCGCGCTGGGCAGTGGCCGGCGGCCGGCGATGCGGCGTTGAACTCAGCCGCCGGCGTCAGTCGATGTCGATGTGCACGAGCTTGATGCGGCCGGAGGCGCCGCTCTTGATCGACACCTGCGCCTTGCGGCAGCCGAAGTGCCGCGCCACCAGGTCGATCAGCTCGGCATTGGCCTTGCCGTCCTCCGGCGGCGCTCGCAATTGCGCCGACCAGCTGCCATCGTCCTGGCGCTGCAACGCACTGCTTCGCGCGTTCGGCTTGACCCTCACCGTCAGCCGCATCGGCCTGCGCCCCGAGCACGGCTGTGCATCGTTTCAGCGCAGCAGTGCAAGGTTCATCTCGCGACGCTCGGCGTCGGTATCGACCAGGGCCTCGACGCGACCCAGCTCGAGCTGATAGGCCGCCGGCAGGTGGTGCTCGCGCGCGCCGTGCAGCACGTACGCCACATACCAGTCAAAGGGGCGCAGCGCGACGTCGATGCGCGTCGCGTGGTACACCCCGGCGTCCACGACACCCGAGTTCGATCGCACCCGCACCACCTTGTAGTCGTAGCCCTGGCCCAGCCCCTCTGCCAGGTCGAGATGCGGACGGTCCGCCATGGCAATCTCGTAGAGCACGCCCCAGACCACATGCTGCGCGTCTCCGGTGTGCAGCACATCGCACTTGCCCGAGCCGTCGCGGCCGGCCTTGTGCCACATCAGCCGGTGAGCGCTGAGCTGCCCGATGCCGATCGGCCGTGCCGACGGCGTGCGCGCGCGCAGCCGCCGGCTCGACATGTTCGAGCCATAGGCGAAGTTGACGAAGGTGTCGGCCATGCCGCGGGCGACGCTTCAGCCGCGCGTCGCGGCGCCCAGCGCCGCCACCATGCGTCGGACGAAAGCCGCCGTATGTGCCGGGTCCAGCCAGCGCACCACCACCACCGCATCGTGCGCCGGCTCGGCCCAGACCAGGTGCCCCCCAGCGCCGACCATGAAGGCGCTGCCAGGTGACGCACCGGGAAAGCCGCGCCCATCACGGTTCAGCCGCAGCAGGCCGCCGTAGAACGGCGCGATCGCGCAGGGCTCGAGCATCCAGGACACCCAATCGGCCGGCACGATCTGCGCATCGACAAAGCGCCCGCCGTCGAGCAGCAAGCGGCCGATGCGCGCCTGGTCGCGCGCGCTGATCGACACGCCGCCGCCCCAATGCGAGCCACCCGGCACCGACTGCACGCGGCCTGTGGGCAGCTCCACCCAGGCGTCGTCGTAAGCACGCCAGGCCCAATCGTCGCTGGCACCGAGCGGCCGCATCACCGCATCGCGCCACACTTCAGGCAATGGTCGGCCGAACAGATGCAGTAGCGCCAACGACAGCTGGTTGATGCGCACGTCGTTGTATTCCCAGTACGTACCCGGCGCATGCAGCGGCCGTGCTTCGCCCTTGCGCCCGGCGGGCGGGTGCGGATCGAATCCGACCTTGCGGTATCGGTCCACCGTGTCGGGGATGCCGAAGCAACTGCCTTCCCATTCGCTGGTCTGCTGCAACAGCATGGCCCAGGTGACGGCACTGTTGTGTGCGCCTTCGAAGCCGATGCCCGGCACGCGCTGGATGACGGGCTCGTCGCGGTCGGGCAGCAGACCCTGCCCATGGGCCACGCCGGCCAGCAGCGCCAGGTAGCTCTTGGCGACGCTGAAGCTCAAGTCGGCGCGGTCGGGCTCGCCCCAGGCGGCCACCTCGCGACCGTGCTGCCAGACCACGCCCGACACCGGCCCACGCGCATGCACAGGGCCGCGCAGTCGGTTGTAGGGCGGCGGGTCCTGGTGGTGCAGACCCCACTGCGCCAGATCGGTGCCGGGGTCGCGCGACCAGGGCACTTCGTGGGCCTGTGCAAACTGGATCGCTTCGTCGTATCGCATGGTCTACAGCTTGGGAATGCGCAGCGTCTTGCTGATCATCAGGGTGCCCGACAGTGCAAAGAGCAAGCTCATCGGGTGCAGCAGCCAGGGGCCGATCTGCCAGGCGCCGCCCCACAGCTGCGCCCCCAGCGCGCCCTGCCATGCGGCCCAGGCCAGTACCGCAGTGATGACCACGCTGGTCGGGATCGGCGTGCCCTCGAAGTACGCCACCTTGTCGGCCCCGGCCGACAGGTCCTCGGCGGTGACGTTGTAGCGCGCCAGCCGGCTCACGCCGCAGCAGACGAAATAACACAGGATCACCATGTCCCAGCCACCCTGCAGGCCCGCGGCAAAACCCAGCGCCGCCGGGCCGACGCCGAAGGAGATGACGTCGGCCAGCGAATCCAGCTCGCGGCCGAGCGGCGAGTGCTGATGGCGCCAGCGCGCCACCTTGCCGTCGAACACGTCGAAGAGGAAAGCCAGCGGCGTCATCGCCGCCGACAGCAGGAAGTGCGCCAGCGAGCCGCTGGCCATGAACAGCATCGCGAGGAACACCGACAGCGCGCCGCAGGCGGCGTTGCCCAGCGTGATGAAGTCGGCCAGGTGGAAGCCGCGGATCATCGAGAAGTGCCGGCGTGCGGCAGCCTGTGGTTTGTTCATTGCGGATTCGATTCGACATTCGGTGGTACGAGCGGATCATGCACGAGGCGACCTCGGCATCCGTCGCTGGGCCGTCCGCCCCGACCACCAGGCCGCAGCACACAGCAGAGTGATCACCAGCAGCGAACTGAAGGCCATGGCCTGGGCCGAAGGCGGCGCCGGCGCCACCGTCATGCCGAGGATGGTGAAGACCAGTGCCAGCAGCGCAAGCGTCGCAAGCGTCCAGCGCCTCGGCCGCGACAGGCCACAGCCGCGCAGGAACAGCCAAAGGCCGAGCAGCACGAGCAGCGATTCCACGCCCAGCGCCAGCGGCATGTGCCGCCATAGCCCCAGGCCCACATGGGCCGACGCGCTGCCCACGAGCGGCAGCTCCGGCACATGCACCAGCGCGTCGAGCAGCCAGTGCGAGAACACGGCCGCACCGATCCACAGCGCCGTGGCCACCCGGCCCGTCGCGCCGCGCGCCAGCAGCCGATAGCTCAGCAGCGTGGCCGCCGCCGACCACAGCGCGCCGGCGAGCAGGCCGTGCGACCAGGCAAAGTCGAAGCGCGGTTGGTGCGTGGCCATGAAGTCGGGCGGGATGTGCACTGCCTCCCAGCCGGCCAGCACGAAGACCCAAAGCGCAATGTCCAGCCACAACGCGGCCACGAAGAGCAGGCCCACGTTGACCCTTCGGGCCGCGCTGCCAACGATCATCGCGGCGCCCAGGTGGCCGGCGAACATGCGTTTCAGGGCTCCAGGATGTTGAACGTCGGGTTGAAGGTGTCGAAGGTGCCCAGCAGTTGCCGCAACGCCTGCTTGTCGCCTTCGATCGGCATCAGCCCTTGCTGCATGGCCTGCGCAAAGCCACCGCCGCCCACCACCTGGGCCAATGCAGGCCGGTCCAGCGTCACCGTGGCCATCGCGGCGGCGCCGTGGCTGCCTGCTGAGTGGCTCAGCGCGCCGTGGCTCAGCGTCAGCCGCCAGTGGCTCGGCTCGTCGCGCATCACCCAGTCGATCAGCAAGCTCAGGCCCTCTGCCTTGGCGGCGTTGACGCGGATCGCCAGGAAGTCGAAGAACATCGGCATCGGCATCATCGCCACCACCTTCGGCGTGACGATGCCGGTGGCCCCGGGCTGCGGCTTCGGCGCGCCGAAGCGCAGCTCCTTCGCGCCCAGCGCATAGGCGTTGCGCCAGGTGGCCGATTCGCACTGGTAGGCCAGTTGCTCCATCGCGTCGGCGGCGAGCGCGCGCGCGCGCTGATTCGCCGGGTCGGCGAACACCAGGTGGTGCGTGACCTGCACCACCCAGCGGTAGTGGCCGGAGTCGAAGTCGGCCTGTGCGCGAGCCAGCACGGCATCGGCGCCGCCCATGTATTCGACGTACTTGGCACCCGCGGGTTGCGGCGCCAGCGGGTCCAGGTTCACCGGGTTGCCATCGTAGGGGCCCATGTAGTGCGCATACACCGCGCGAACGTTGTGCGCGATCGCGCCGTAATACGGCCGCACGTGCCAGCGCTTGTGCAATGAATCGGGCAGGCGGAACTCAGCGGCGATCTCGTGCGGCGTCAGGCCGTGGCTCATCAGCCGCAGCGTCTGGTCGTGCAGCAGGCGGTACATGTCGCGCTGTTCGCTGATGAAGCGCCGCGCCTTGTCTTGACCCCACGTGGGCCAATGGTGCTGCGCGATAACGACATCGGTGTCGTCGATGAAGTCGTTCAGCGCCGCGTCCAGGTACTTCGACCAGGCCAGCGCATCGCGCGTGCGTGCACCGCGGATCGGGCACAGGTTGTGCATCGTGTGGCAGCCGTTCTCGGCCAGATTCAGCACCTTGAACTGCGGGAAGAAGAAATTCATCTCCGCCGGCGCTTCGGTCTCGGGCGTGAGCTGGAAGATCATCTCGATGCCATCGATGACATGTCGCTCCACCGCTTGCGTGATCAGCCAGTTCGGCGCGATCAGGCTGATGGTGCCGCGGCCGATGGCCTTGCCCAGGCCGCTGTCCACATGCGAGCGCGGCCCGGGCTTCAGCGTCGGCCCGAACTGGAAGGCGCCACGTCGGCGCATCGGCACCCCGGCGAGGATGTTCTCTGAGATCGCCGCGTCCATGAAACCGTCGGGCGCGATCACCTTCACCGCACCGCTGGCCGCCTGCTCGGGCGTGATCACGCCTTCGACGCCGCCATAGTGGTCGGTGTGGCTGTGGCTGTAGATCACCGTATGGACCGGCTTGTCACCTCGGTGCTGGCGGTACAGCGCCAGCGCGGCGGCGGCGGCTTCGCAGTAGGTCAGCGGGTCGATCAGGATCAGCCCGCTGTCGCCTTCGATGATCGTGATGTTGGCCAGGTCGAAACCGCGCACCTGGTAGATGCGATCGCTCACCTGAAACAGCCCGTGGATGCGGTTGATGCGCGCGTGGCGCCACAGGCTGGGGTTGACCGAATCGGGCGCTTCGATGGTTTCCAGGAAGGCGAAGGCCGACAGGTCCCACACCACGCGGCCGTCGGGTGTGGCGATGCGCGCATCGGGAATCGTGCCGATGAAGCCTCGCTGTGCGTCTTCGAATGCGCTGTCGTCGCTGAAGTCCAGCGTCGCGGCCAGCGCGGCGTTGGCGCGGCAGGTATGCGGCGAGGCGGGCTTGAGCGGCGAACCCGCGTCGTCGGGGGTGGTCATGCGGCAACTCCTGCGAATGGAGCCTGTCGTTGTACCCCAGTGCCGTGCCCTGAACCAAGCGTGCTTGCCCGCACCTTGTCGTCCACAATGGATGTCGATGAATACAGCCCCACTGTCCGGCCTGCGCATCATCGAGTTCTCGGCCTTCGTCGCCGCACCGAGCGCCGGTTTGGCCTTGGCACAACTCGGCGCCGAGGTCATCCGCGTCGATCCGCTAGGCGGCAACATCGACGTGAACCGCGCGCCGCTCGGCCCGCAAGGGCGCAGCCTGTACTGGGCCAGCCTGAACCGCGGCAAGCAATCGGTGGAGCTCGACGTGCGTAGCGCCGAGGGCCGCGCCTTGCTGCAGCGACTGATCTGTGCTGGCAACCCCGCCGTGTTCCTGACCAACCTGTCGGTGGACGGTGAACTGTCGTACGCACAGTTGTCGAAGCTGCGACCCGACCTGATCATGGTGCAGCTCAGCGGCTCGCCCGACGGCTCGAACGCGGTGGACTACACGGTCAACTGCGCCGCAGGCTTCCCCGGCATCACCGGCGACGGCCACGGCCCGGTGAACCACGTGCTGCCGGCCTGGGACGTGACCGCCGGCCAGATGCTGGCGCTGGCGGTGCTGGCGGCCGAGCGGCAGTGGCGCATCGATGGTCGCGGCCAGCATGTGCGCCTGGCGCTGTCCGACGTGGCCATGGCCACGGTGGCCAACCTCGGCTACCTGGCCGATGTCGAACTGAACGGCACGCAGCGCCGCGCCGACGGCAACTTTCTGTACGGCGCCTATGGCGACAGTTTCAAATGCGTCGACGGCCGTCACGTGATGGTGGTAGCGATCACCGAACGGCAGTGGAAAGCGCTGCTGCGCGCCACGGGATTGCAGGAGGCGCTGAATGCCGCCGCCGCGGCGCTCGGCCACCGGCTGGATTCGGAGAACGGTCGCTATGCCGCGCGCGAGCTGATTTCCACCGCGCTGCGCCCCTGGTTCGCGCAGCACACGCTCGCCGAAGTCACCGCCGCCTTCACCGACCGCGCGCTGCTGTGGGGCCCGTACCGCAGCTTCGCGCAGATGCTCGCGGAAGACCCGCGCTGCTCGGAATCGAATCCGATGTTCGCGACCACCGATCACCCGGGCGTGGGACGCTTCCTCACCCCGCGCACACCACTGAATCTGGGCGACGAGCACACTCCGCCGCCCGGACTGGCGCCCCGGCTGGGGCAGCACACGCGCGCCGTGCTGCAGGACCTGCTGGGCCTGGACGATGTAGCGCTGCAGGCGCTGGCGCGCTCTGGCGTGATACACCCGAACAAGGCTTCGAACTGACATGCCCGAACACCACGATCGACTGCTCGAGCGCTGCGCCACCGCACAGCGCGCCGCCGAAACGCTGCGCCAGGCCCTGCTCGACGCGCTGCGCCGTCAGCTGGCCGAAACCGACGCCGACGACGCGTTGAAGCACGAACAATCGCGCGCCCACGGCGTGGCCTGGGCCGCGACCTACGTGCATTCGCAGCAGCAGATGCTCGGCTGGGCACAGCGCCTGCGAGATGTTGGCCACTTCAGCGAACTGGAAGCGCTGCTGCTGCAGGCGGCCTACGCCGAGTGCCTGGCGCAATTGGCCGGCGGCTTGCCGATGAGCCAGGGCGAGATGTTTCGCTCCGATTCGCTCGATACCGCCGCCGTAGCCACGTTCAACGCCGATGGCGACGTGCGGCGACTGCGCGCCGAAGGCTTCGACACCAACGCGCGCCGGCGCATCGCCACGCTGCTGGCCGAAGGTCACGCGACGCGCAGCTTCGGCGACCCCGGCTACGACGACGCCACGCTGTACGAGGTGCGCGAGCAGTTCGCGCGCTTCGCCGACGACCATGCCGCCGCAGCGCATGGCTGGCACCTGCGCAACGAGCTGATCCCCGATGGCGTCATCGCCGAAATGGCGCACCTGGGCGTGTTCGGCCTGACCATCGGCGAGGACCACGGCGGTTCGGGCATGGGCAAGTCGGCGATGTGCGTCGTCACCGAGGAACTCGCGCGCGGCTTCATCGGCCTGGGCTCGCTGGGCACGCGCACCGAAATTGCCGCCGAACTGATCGAGCGCAACGGCACACCCGAACAGAAGGCACGGTTGCTGCCGGCCATCGCCGACGGCACGGTCATCCCCACGGCCAGCTTCACCGAACCCGATGTCGGCTCGGACCTGGGCGCGATCCGAACCCGCGCCGAAAAGGTCGAAGGCGGCTGGCGCATCCATGGCAACAAGACCTGGACCACGCACGGCGCGCGCAGTGACCTGATGACGCTGATGGTGCGCACCGACATGGCCGAGCGCGGCTACAAGGGACTGTCGATGTTCCTGGCCCAGAAGCCGCGTGGCAGCGATGCCGAACCCTTCCCCGCCGACGGCATGCGCGGCGGCGAAATCGAGGTGCTGGGCTACCGCGGCATGAAGGAGTACGAGATCGCCTTCGACGGCTTCTTCGTGCCCGACGATGCGTTGCTCGGCGGCGCGCCGGGTCAGGGCTTCAAGCAGCTGATGCAGACCTTCGAGTCGGCGCGCATCCAGACCGCGGCACGCGCGGTGGGCGTGGCGCAGAACGCCTTCGAGTTGGGGCTGGACTATGCATTGCAGCGCACGCAGTTCGGCCAGCCGATCATCAACTTCCCACGCGTTGCCGACAAGCTGGCGTGGATGGCGACTGAGATCATGCTGGCGCGCCAGCTCAAGCTGGCCGCCGCGCGCGAGAAGGATGCCGGCCGCCGCTGCGACATCGAAGCGGGCATGGCCAAGCTGCTGGCCGCGCGCGTGGCCTGGGCCGCGGCC
>JAHECC010000314.1 GCA_024641965.1 Rubrivivax sp. | reverse complement strand
CGTCTGGCGTGCGAGCGCGCATCACCGCCGTGACCAGCGGCAAGGGCGGCGTGGGCAAGACCTTCGTCAGCGTCAATCTGGCAGCGGCTTTGGCGCGGCAGGGCCGGCGGGTGCTGGTGCTCGACGCCGACCTCGGCCTGGCCAACCTGGATGTGATGCTGAATCTGGCGCCGAAGATCACGCTGCACGATGTCTTCACCGGCAAGAGCTCGCTCGAGGACGCGATCCTGCCGGCGCCGGGCGGCTTCTCTGCGCTGCTCGCCGGGTCGGGCATGGTCGAGTATTCGCGCATGACGCCCGAGGTACGCGACCAGCTGCTGGCGGTGATCGAGCGGGTGGCGCCGCGCTTCGACCATGTCATCCTGGATACTGGCGCCGGCATCTCCGACGTGGTGCTGTATTCGGTGTCGCTGGCCGACGACGTGCTGGTGGTGGTGACACCGGAGCCGACGTCGATGACCGATGCCTACGCCACCATCAAGGTGCTGGCGGCGACGCAGAAACGCGTGCAGGTGCAGGTGGTGGTGAACCAGACGCGCCGGCACGGCGAAGGCCGTGCCGTGTGTCTGCAGCTGCAGCAGGTGGTCGACCGATTCGTCAATCCGAGCCTGGCCACGCCGGTGCGCCTGGACCTGCTGGGTCAGGTGCCACTTGACATTGCGGTGCGTGATTCGGTGTTGCGCCGGCAGTTGCTGATGGAGTCCTTGCCCGGCTCGCCGGCCGCGCTGGCGGTGGTGGCCCTGGCCACGCGGCTGTTGAGCTGAGAGCTCAGCGCTGCACGCCGCGGCGCTCGAGCAACACCACCAGCGCACCCGCGCCGCCTTGTGGCCCGGTCGCCTGGGCGAAGGCGATGACCTCGGCGCATTGCGCCAGCCAGCGCTGCACCTTGGCCTTCAGCACCGGCTGGCCTCCTGGCGAGCCATGGCCCTTGCCATGCACCACGCGCACGCAGCGCTCGCCGCGCTTCAACGCGTCGCGCACGAAAGCGGCGAGCTGCTCGCGTGCCTCGTCGCGGCGCAGGCCGTGCAGGTCGATTTGCGACTGGATCGACCACTGGCCGCGCCGCAGCCGCGTCAACACGTCGGCGTTCAGGCCCGGGCGGCGGAAGCTCAGGCCGTCGTCGGTGAGCAGCAACGATTCGACATCGACCTCATCTGACATGGCTTCGTGCAGCGCGGCGCGTTCGTCGGCCTCACGCTGGCGCGGCTGCGGCGCCGGGCGCTGCGGTGCGTGATCGGCGCGGCCGTGGTGCGGCAAGCTCTGCACGCGCCCCACGGCGTTGGCGAAGGCCAGGCGTTGCTGTTCTTCGAGCTTGCGCTGTGCCTGTTCGCGTGCCTGTGCGGCAGCCACCTCGGCCTCGCGCCGGCGCAGCGCGTCGCGCAGCGCAGCCAGGTCCTGCAGCGAGCGCGCCTTCACAGCAGGCCCCGCTCGGCGAACGACAAGACGCTGCCCTGACCGACCACCAGATGGTCGAGTACGCGTACGTCCACCAGCTGCAGCGCGCTCTTCACAGTCTGCGTCAGGTATTCGTCGGCGCGCGAGGGTTCGGCCACGCCGGAGGGGTGGTTGTGCGCCAGGATCACCGCGCCGGCGTTGTGCGCCAGCGCGCGGCGCACGATCTCGCGCGGATAGACGCTGGTCTGCGTCAGCGTGCCGTGGAACAGCAGCTCGAACTCGAGCAACCGGTGCTGGCCATCGAGGAACAGCACCGCGAACACCTCCTGCGTGCGCGAGCCCAGTTGCAGGCCGACATAGTCCTTGACCTTCTGTGGCGCATCGAACACCGGTGCATCGCGCAGCGGCTGCGCCAGCGCGCGGCGCGCCATCTCCACGACTGCCGCGATCTCGGCACGCTTGGCCGGCCCCAGGCCCTTGATGCGCTGCAGGTCGGCGGCTTCGGCGCGCAGCAGCCCGTCGAAACCCTTGAATTCGCGCAGCACATGCGCGGCCAGTTCGAACACACCCTGGCCCTTCAAGCCGGTGCGCAGCAGCAGCGCCAGCAGCTCGATGTCGCTCAAAGCGCCAGCACCACGCTCGAGCAGCTTCTCGCGTGGGCGCAGTTCGGCGGGCAGGTCCTTCATCGGCATGGGGCATCGTCGCCGGGGCGCCTCGTAGAATCGCAGCCAGTCTATTCGACGCGGCGATGCCCGCTAGAGCCCTCCGTGAATCTCGTTCAGCCCGGTTCCTTCCTGACCCTTCACTACCGCCTCAGCGGCCCCGACGGTGCCGATGTGGTGAACACCTTTGCCGACAAGCCGGCGACGCTGTCGCTCGGTACCGGCCAGCTGGCGCCGGCGATGGAGTCGCGCCTTATCGGGCTGGCCGAAGGCAGTCGCGAATGCTTCGCGCTGGCGCCGGGCGAGGCCTTCGGCGAGCGCAACCCGCAGATGCTGCAGCGGGTGCCATTGGCCATGCTGCATGAATTGGGCGATGCCGATGTCAGCTATGCGCTTGGCGACGTGGTGCGTTTTCCCACGCCCGACGGCCAGGGCGCCTTTGCCGGCGTGGTGCGCGAAATGGGCGACGACTGGTTGCTCTTCGACTTCAACCACCCGCTGGCCGGGCAGGCGCTGAACTTCGAAGTGCAACTGATCGGGGTGCTGTGATGGAGGACGTGCGCATCGACGAGGTGGTGCTGGCCGAGCCGCGGGGTTTCTGCGCCGGCGTGGACCGCGCGATCGAGATCGTCGAGCGCGCTCTGCGCAAGTTCGGCCGGCCGATCTACGTGCGCCACGAGATCGTGCACAACACCTATGTCGTCAATGACCTGAAGGCCAAGGGTGCGATCTTCATCGAGGCGCTCTCCGACGTGCCGCCCGGCGCCACCTTGGTGTTCAGTGCGCACGGTGTGAGCAAGGCAGTGCGCACCGAGGCCGCCGAGCGGGGCTTTCAGGTCTTCGACGCGACCTGCCCGCTGGTCACCAAGGTGCATGTCGAGGTCGCCAAGCTGGCCAAACAGGGCTTCGAGTTCATCATGATCGGCCACAAGGGCCACCCCGAGGTCGAAGGCACGATGGGCCAGTTGCACGAAGGCATCTACCTGGTCGAGGACGTCGCCGACGTCGGCGCTGTGCTGCCGCGCGGCGACAAGCTGGCGGTGGTGACGCAGACCACGCTCAGTGTCGACGACGCGGCCGAGATCATGGCTGCGGTGAAGCAGCGCTTTCCGCATGCGCAGCAGCCCAAGCAGCAGGACATCTGCTACGCCACGCAGAACCGGCAGGACGCGGTCAAGTTGCTGGCCCCGGGTGTCGACGTGGTCATCGTCGTCGGCAGCCCGACCAGCAGCAACAGCAACCGGCTGCG
>JAHECC010000010.1:10920-47669 GCA_024641965.1 Rubrivivax sp. | reverse complement strand
CGAAGGCGGCCCTGATCCACTCGATGCGCCCGTCCTGCACCGCCACCACGTCGAAGCGGCAGGGCGGCGGCACGCTCAGACGCTGCAGGTAGTGCGTGGCCGCGCGCACGATGCGCCGCTGCTTCGTGCCACCGACGCTGGCCAGCGCTCCGCCGTGGCTGGCACCCGCGCGGGCACGCACTTCGACGAAGACCAGCGTACCGTCGCGGTCGCGCAGGATCAGGTCGACCTCGGCACCACGCGCGTTCGGCCCGAGTGCGACCCGATAATTGCGCTGCACGAGCACGAGGCCCTGGTCCAGCAGATAGGCCAGCGCGCGCGACTCGGCATCGTCGCCGATCGCCTTCGTGTTTCGCCCCGCTGCCTTGAACATCGACCCGACCCTCCTGCAACGTGCCGCTGCCGAAGCTGCGGGCACGCAGCAGTATCCCGCGGGCGCGCTGTACGTGGTGGCCACGCCGATCGGCAACCTGGCCGACCTGACGCTGCGCGCGATCCACGTGCTCGGCCTGGTGGATGCCGTGGCCTGCGAGGACACACGCGTCAGCGCAGGCTTGCTGCGCCACCTGGGGCTGGACAAGCCGCTGATCGCGCTGCACCGGCACAACGAGGCCGAGGCTGGCGCGCGCGTGCTGCAGCGCCTCGTCGCCGGGCAACGGGTGGCCTATGTCAGCGATGCCGGCACGCCGGCCGTGTCGGACCCCGGCGCGGCGCTGGTGGCGCAGGTGGCCGCGGCCGGGCAGCGCGTGATGCCCATTCCGGGCGCCAGCAGTGCGCTGGCCGCGCTCAGCGTGGCTGGCGATGTGCGCAGCCCGGGTTTCGGTTTCGTCGGCTTTCTGCCGGCGCGTGGTGCCACGCGAGCCGCGGCGCTGCACGCGCTGTTGCAGGCGCCGGTCGCACAACTGCTGTTCGAGGCGCCGCACCGTATCGCCGTGCTGGCCGACGAGCTGGCAGCGGCCGCGCCGCAACGCACCCTGACGCTATGCCGCGAGCTGACCAAGCAGTTCGAGACGGTGGTCACGCTGCCGGCCGTGCAACTGCCGCCGTGGCTGGCCGCCGACGCCAACCGCCAGCGCGGCGAGTTCGTGCTGGTGCTGCATGCGCCGCCAGCGGTGGCCGACGCGGACGGCGCGCTGCCATCGTCCGCCGAAGCCATGCTGCGCGTGCTGCTGCGCGAGTTGCCGCTGAAACAGGCCGTGGCACTGGCGGCTGAGCTCAGCGGCACGCCGCGCAACGCGCTGTATGCCGCGGCCTTGCTGCTCAAGGACAGCTGACGGGGCAAGGCCCTTGCGCCCGAATCACGAAGGGCTCACTTCTACAATGATCCCCTCTCCATTGAGGACGCCCATGATCAGTCGCGAACCCACGATCGAACGCCTGGCCATCGCACAGGGCCTGCTGCTCGAACCCTTCGGCCTGAACGAGGCCGTGCTGCAGCGCGCGCTGGGCACGATCGGCGAGCACCGCATCGACGACGCCGACCTGTACTTCCAGAGCACGCGCCACGAGGGCTGGAGCCTGGAGGAGGGCATCGTCAAGAGTGGCAGCTTCAGCATCGACCAGGGCGTCGGCGTGCGCGCGGTGGCCGGCGAGAAGACGGCCTTCGCCTATTCCGACGAGCTGTCCGAAGCCGCGCTGCTGGATGCCGCGCGCACCGTGCGCACCATCGCCGCGGCGGGGCAGAACCGGCGCGTCAAGGTCGCCGCCAAGCCGCGCCTGTCGGCCAGCCGCGTGCTGTATGCGCCGACCGACCCGATCGCCACGCTCGACAGTGCGCAGAAGGTGGCATTGCTGGAGCGGGTGGAGAAGATGGCCCGCGCCAAGGACCCGCGCGTGGTGCAGGTCATGGCCGGCCTGGCGGCCGAGTACGACGTGGTGCTGGTGGCGCGCGCCGACGGCACCCGCGCGGCCGATGTGCGCCCGCTGGTGCGCGTGTCGGTGACGGTCATCGCCGAGCAGAACGGCCGCCGCGAAATGGGCAACGGCGGCGGCGGCGGCCGCTTCGGGCTCGGCTACTTCCAGGACGCGATGCTCGAAAGTTACGTCGACGCGGCCGTGAACGCCGCGCTGACCAACCTCGAAGCGCGGCCCGCACCGGCCGGCGAGATGAGCGTCGTGCTCGGCCCGGGCTGGCCCGGCGTGCTGCTGCACGAGGCCGTCGGCCACGGCCTCGAGGGCGACTTCAACCGCAAGGGCTCGTCGACCTTTGCCGGGCGCATCGGCAAGCGTGTCGCCGCCAAGGGCGTGACCGTGCTCGACGACGGCACCATCGCCGACCGGCGCGGCTCGCTGAATGTCGACGACGAGGGCCATGCCACGCAGCGCAACGTGTTGATCGAGGACGGCATCCTCAAGGGCTACATCCAGGATTCGATGAACGCGCGGCTGATGGGCGTCAAGCCCACCGGCAATGGCCGACGCGAAAGCTACGCGCATGTGCCGATGCCGCGCATGACCAACACCTACATGCTCGGCGGCCAGCGCACGAAGGAAGAGATCATCGGCAGCCTGAAGCGCGGCCTGTACGCCACCAACTTCGGCGGCGGGCAGGTCGACATCACCAGCGGCAAGTTCGTGTTCTCGGCCAGCGAGGCCTTCTGGGTCGAGAACGGCAAGATCCAGTACCCCGTGAAGGGCGCCACGCTGATCGGCAACGGCCCCGAGGCGATGACGCGCGTGAGCATGATCGGCAACGACATGCAGCTCGACACCGGTGTCGGCGTGTGCGGCAAGGAAGGCCAGAGCGTGCCGGTGGGCGTGGGCCAGCCGACGCTGCGCATAGACCGGCTGACGGTCGGCGGTACGGCCTGAGGACGCGAAGACGCGCCTGCGCGCGTCTTTGCGATGCAGGCCGGACGGGAGCTCTGCGATCGGCGGCTTGAGGACTACGCGGCTGTTTCGCCCAGGTAGCGTGCCAGCGTGAACTCCGGGTTGTCATCGCCGCTGGGCTTGGCGATGCCGCTGAAGCGCAGCACCGGCTGGCCGTCGGCGGCGAGCAGACCCTGGCAGAAGACGAGGCTGCGCGTCGTGCGAAGCACCTCGAGCCGGCCTTCGATCCAGCTGCCCTCGGGCGCCGGGCCGATGAAGTCGCAGCTCAGGTTGACGGTGAGCATGTAGCGCTGCTGGCCCGACTGCACGTTCGCGCCCAGCACCAGCAGCATGTCGGACAGCGTCGTGAGCATGCCGCCGTGGCAACTGCCGCCCGGGTTGCAGTGGCGGGATTCGACACGCAGGCCCAGCACCAGCTTGTCGCCGTCGCGCCGGCCGTACAGCGGGCCACAGGCATCGACGTAGGGGTTCGGCCGCAGTCGCAGTCGGGTGAATTCAGCGGGAATCTCGACGGGCATGTTCGGGCCTGGCTGGGGACGGTGAATCGATGGTAGCCGCAGCGCTGCCGCGACAATGCAACAGTACCCGGAGATATCGCATGCACACCGTCCACCCATCCCGCCACGCGCTGGCCACGCTCGACGAGGCCGGCATCGGCACGCTGCAACTGACCGACGCCGGCGCGCTGAACATCGTCGGCAGCGCCGCCATCGCCGACCTTCGCGATGCCCTGGCCGCGTTGTCGGCGGCGCCACAACTGCGTGTGCTGGTGCTGCGCGGCAGCGGCGAACGCGCCTTCATCGGCGGCGCCGACATCGGCGAGATGGCGACGCTGAACCCCGCCACGGCCGAAGCCTTCATCACCCGGCTGGCCGGGCTGTGCGATGCAGTGGCCGAGGTGCCGGTGCCGGTGATCGCGAGGCTGACCGGCTGGTGCCTGGGCGGCGGGCTCGAGGTGGCGCTGGCCTGCGACCTGCGGCTGGCCGATGACAGCGCGATGTTCGGCATGCCCGAGGTCAAGGTCGGCATCCCGTCGGTGATCCACGCCGCGCTGTTGCCAAGGCTGATCGGCGAATCTCGCGCCAACGCCATGCTGCTGTGCTGCGAGAACATCGATGCGGCCCAGGCCGAGGCCTGGGGCCTGGTGCATCAACGCTGTGCCGCAGGCGAACTCGACGCGCTGGTGCAGCGCCGCGCCGAAGCGCTGGCCGCGCTGCCGCCGATGGCGCTGCGCCAGCAAAAGCGCCTGTTGCGCCATTGGCAGACCGTGCCGCTGGCGCAGGCGGTGCGCGACAGCATTGCAGAGTTTGCGCTTGCTTACGCCAGCGGCGAACCGCAGGCGCTGATGGGCGAATTCATGGCCAACAAGCGCGCGCGCAAAGCGCGCGGTTGAAGTCGGCCCGGCCGGCACAATCTTCCCAGGGTCCACACCCGCACAGGAAGCCCTCGATGGCGCAGACCGATTCCCACTCCAAGCTCATCGGCTACGCGCTGTGGATCTTCGGCTTCACCGGGTCGCACCGCTTCTATTACGGCAAGCCGATCACCGGCACGATCTGGTTCTTCACGCTCGGCCTGCTCGGCATCGGCTGGCTGATCGACCTGTTCCTGATCCCGTCGATGGACCGGCAGGCTGACCTGCGCTTCGAACCCGGCAATGTCGACTACTCGGTGGCCTGGATCCTGCTGACTTTCCTGGGGCTGTTCGGCGTGCACCGCATGTACATGGGCAAATGGCTCACCGGCATCCTCTACCTGCTGACCGGCGGGCTGTTTCTGCTCGGCTACCTGTACGACTACTGGACGCTGAACGACCAGATCTCCGACGTCAACCGTTCGCGGCCCTGATAGTGAAGCCACGCCTCGGGGGACCGGGCGTGGCCGCGCGTACGTCTTCGCAGGTGTCACTGCGAAGTGGGGTTGGCCCTCGACCAAGCGAGCAACTTGTCGAAGTCGCCACCGAAGGCGCGCTGTTTGAGCTGTTCGTAGATCACTGAGCAGGTCATGATTGCGCGCCCGGTCAATTGCTCTTGCATGGCGGCGCGGTTGCAGGCGAGATAGGCGCGTTTCAGGGTCTCGATCGACACCTCCGGCTGTTGGCGCTCGATCGCGTCGGCTTGCACGCTGGGCGCACCCGACGCAGCAAGCGCGAAGACGGCGACGCCGATGTATGGCAGGAACTGGGCGCGCAACCTGCCAACGCCTCGGACCAGGCGCGAACCGTGATTGGCGAGAGATGAATTCATGGCGTTTCCTCCAAGGACCGCCGGCACACGCCGGCATGGTCAGAGGATCGCGCCCGTGGCGCAGCCCGCGCATGAGTCAACGGTCCCGGCGCCTGGGCCTGGGCTGCCCAACGCGGGCATGAGCCGGGACCAGCGTCCCGCATCAGCGGCCTGGGCTGGCAGCGCCGAAACCGGCTTCTCTGGCAATGACGACAGCTTGCGCTCTCGATTCGACTTCGAGCTTGGCGAAGATGCTGGATACGTGGTTGCGCACCGTCTTCTCGCTGATGCCCAGATGCGCGCCGATCTGGTGGTTGTCCAACCCGCGCGCGAGAAAGTGCAGCAGTTCCCTTTGGCGCTCGGTCAGCTCGGCAAAGGCGCCATCCAGCGTCGACGGTTGCGGCAAGAACGCGTGCAAGGCATCGACCAGCGTCGCCCAGGCGGGCTCTTCGGCGAGCATGAAGTGGTTGGCGCTGCTGAGTTGCACGTAGCGCGCGCCCGGGATGAGCTGAGCCAGCAACCGGCCCTCCTCGACGGGCACGGCCGCATCGCGCTCGCTGTGGGCGACGAGCGTCGGGCATTCGATGCGCGCCGCCGCAGCTTGAACATCCAGGTCGAACATGCGCTGCGTGAGCTGCACGGCGCTGGCCGGTGACGCCGCGACGCACTGCAGTTCGCACCACGACCGCAGATGATCGAGGCCGCCCTGAGGCTGAAACTGCGACGCAAAAGCGCGCATGAACGCGTGGTCTTGCTGACCCCAGCCGAGTTCCATCATCTCGAGCATGATCTTGGCTGCTTTCGGCTCCATAGGCACCGTGCGTCGGTTCTTCCCCCGCGCGTAGGTGCCATACAGAACGAGCCGTTCGACACGGCCCGGTTGACGCGCTGCGAACTCGATCGCGGTTGGCCCGCCTTGGCAGATGCCGATGACGGCGAAGCGATCCCACTGGACTTCGTCGACCAGGGCGGCGAAGTCACGCACCCAGCAGTCGAAGGACAGGTTGTCGACGTTGCGCTCGGACAAGCCGCAGCCTCTCGGATCGTAGCGAAGCAATGTGTACCGCGACGACAGCGCATCGAGCCACGGTCGCCACGCCGGGCAGCGCCACTGGTACTCCAGATGCGTCAGCCAGGATGGCAGCAGGACGACGCGCGGGCCTTGCCCGCTGACGGCGTAGGCGATCTGCGCACCGTCGAAGCTCTTGCAATAGCGCACTTGCACGTTCGGCATGACTTGGCCTACTGGACAGGAGTGAACATGAAACATCCTACGCGGTGGCGACGGCGAAGCAAGACGATGCCGCCGCCGGGTCGGCGCGACCGCTCAGTCGAAACCCGGCGGCGCGACGAAGCCTCCGAACGCGCGTTCCACCAGTCGGCTGAAAAGCAGCGCCGTGCGGTCGCGTCCGTGCCCGGCGATCGCCTGGTAGCCCAGCGGCAGGCCGCTCTTGGTGAAACCGGCCGGCCCGACCGTCGAGGGCAGATAGACCAGGCCGGAAAGACCTGACCAGAACAGCTGGTCGGTGACCGGCACCGGTTGGCCGTTGATCACGATCTTGCGCATCCAGCGCTCGCCGCTGTGGTCGTGTGGCCAGGCGGGGCCGGCTGCGGCGGGGCACAGCATCAGGTCCCATTCGTCGAAGAACTCGGCCCAGCGATGACGCAGATGCTGGCGCTCGTTGTCCATCTGCAACCACGACCGATGCGACAAGGTGTTGCCCTGCAGCATGCCCTGCAGCATGCGCGTGTTGGTGCGGCCCAGCGGCGTGTCCAGCGCCTTGCGCCAGTTGGCGATGTCGGTTTCGGTGCCACCCGACAGCGCGGCGCGATATAGGGTCAGGTACAGCTCGTGCTGGCGTGTCATGTCCAGTCGCGGCGCGGCCTTGTCCGACACCTTGGCGCCAGCCTTGGCCAGACGCTCGGCGAGGTTCTGCAGACAGTCGGCGTATTCGCGATCGACCGCGACGTTCGCATCGCCGAGCTTCAACGCGATGCGCAGGCCTTTGATCGTCTTCAGCCGCGGCTTGGCCAGCGCCAGCTTCCAGGCGCCGGCCTCCAGCGGGTCGGGGCCGGCCATCACGTCGAGCAACAGTTGCAGGTCGGCCGCCGAGCGCGCCATCGGGCCGACGACGGCGACATCGGGTTGATGCAGCCACTGCGGCGGCGCATGGCCGCGCTGCGAGACGATGCCCCAGGTGGGTTTCAGGCCGAAGGTGCCGGTGTAGTGCGCCGGGTTGCGGATCGATGAGCCGATGTCGCTGCCGGCTTCGGCCGCCGTCAGTCCCGCCGCCAGCGCCGCCGCCGAACCACCCGACGAGCCACCCGGAACGAGATCGGTGTTCCACGGGTTGCGCGTGGTGCCGTAGATGTCGTTGTAGGTCTGCCAGTCGGCCATCGCGTAGGGCACGTTGGTCTTGCCGAAGATCACCGCGCCGGCGGCCTTGAGCTTTGTCACCACCAGCGAATCGGTGCTGGCGATGTTGTCGCGCCAGGCCGGGATGCCATGCGTGCTGGGCGACCCGGCCAGGTCGTAGGCCTCCTTCACCGTCATCGGCAGGCCGTGCAATGGGCCCCAGAGTTCGCCTTTGGCCAGCGCGGCGTCGGCCTGGCGCGCGCGCTTGCGCGCAGCGCTGCGGTCCATCCAGACGATGGCGTTGATGCCCGGGTTGAGCTTGTCCACACGCGCCAGGTAGTGGTCGAGCAATTCCAGGCAACCGACCTTGCGCGAGCGGATCAGCGATGCCAGCCGAGTGGCCGATTGGTAATGCAATGCCGACATCGAGGTTCCTGTCAATGAAGATCGCGCGGTTTGCGGGGTTTGTCGAAGGACTTCGGCCGGATCACGTTGCCGTCGCGCGTGGCCTCGCCGCGCGCGCGTCGAATGGCTTCGTCGGCCTCGCGCGACGCGGTGCGGCGGTGGCCGCGCCAGTGCCATAGGCGCGTCGCCCCACCTTGCAACGCAGCCCAGGTGCGCCGTGCGTGATAGTCCACCGCCCAGCGCTGACGCTCGGGCAGCACCATGCGCACCAGCAAGGCCGCGCAGACCAGCAGGCCGAGGCCCGCGAGGACAAGTTCGATCATTCAGCGACCTCGCGGCGCATGATGTCAGGCGAGGTTGCGCAGCTTGCGCATCACCACCGAAAGCATCGCCAGATCGGCCGTCTTGGCGTCGGCCAGTTCGGCCACCAGCCGACCCGCTCCCTCGAGCTCGCCGCGGTTTTCATCTTCCCAGGCCTGCAGCATCTCGGCCACGCTGCCTCTGGTCTTGCTCAACACCTCCAGGCTGATGAAACGCAGCAATCCCGACAGGTCGTCGCCGAGCGCGATCTTCGCCAGGTTCTCCCAGTAGCTGCCCGCCGGCAGCGCGTCGATCTGCTGCTGCAGCCGCTGCAGCCCCAGCCGCGAACCGAGGATGTCGTGCAGCTCGCCCACCTCGGCCAGCGGCTGTTCGGTGGTCTCGGTGATCTCGGCGATGTCCAGCGCGTCGAACAGGCCATCGGCCGCGGCCACGTCGCGTGCCAGCGCCTCGGGCACGCCAGCCGCCACCCAGGCCTGCACCTGCGGCGCGTCGCCCAGCGCGGGCTCGAGCCGCTTGCGCTGCGCCTGCACCGCCGGCACCAGCCGATCGATCAACGGCTGCATTGCCTCGGCCAGGCGACGCGGATGCACGAACCAGCTGGTTGCACGCACCGCCAGGCCCCTCAATGCGATCAGCATGGCCGACTGCACCGCATCGTCCACCTGGTTGTCGAGCGCTTCGATCCGGTGCCACAAGGCCTCGTAGCCAAAGACCTCGCGCATGGCCAGGTAGGCACGCACGATCTGCGCCGGCTTGGCACCGGTGATCTCGGTGAGCCGGTGCACGAAGCTGGCGCCGACACGGTTGACCATGCGGTTCAACACATGCGTGACGATGATCTCGCGCTTCAGTGGGTGGCGCGGAAGCCACTGGCCGAACTTGTCCTGCAGCAGCGGCGGGAAGTAGCGCTGCAAGGCGGCCGCCACCCAAGGATCCTCGGGCAGATCGGACTCGATCAACTCGTCGGACAGCCACATCTTGCTGTAGGCCAGCAGCACCGCGAACTCGGGCGTGAACAGGCCTTCGCCACGTGCCTTGCGCTCGGCGAGTTCCTTGTTCGAGGGCAGGTACTCGATGGCGCGGTCGAGTGCGCCGATCTTCTCCAGGTGGCGCATGAAACGCACCTGCCGGTCGAGCAGCTCGTGTGCCTGGCGTCGGGCCACCGAGATCGCCTGCGTCTGGTAGTAGTTGTCGGCCAGCACCAGCGCGGCGACGTCCTCCGTCATCTTCGGCAGCAGCGCATTGCGCTGCTTCTCGGTCATCTCGCCGTCGGCGATGGCCAGGCCGAGCGCGATCTTGATGTTCACCTCGTGGTCGGAGGTGTCGACACCGGCGGAGTTGTCGATGGCGTCGGTGTAGATGCGCACGCCGGCGCGTGCCGCCTCGATGCGCCCGAGCTGCGTGCAGCCCAGGTTGCCGCCCTCGGCCAGCACCTTGCAGCGCAGCTGCAGTGCGTCGATGCGCAAGGCATCGTTGGCGCGATCGCCGACCTCGGCATGGTCCTCGCTGGACGACTTCACATAGGTGCCGATGCCGCCGTTGTAGAGCAGGTCCACCGGCGCCTTCAGGATCGCGCTGACCAGCTCGTTCGGCGCCAGCCGCTCGGCCGAGATGCCGAGCGCGGCGCGCGCCTGCGACGAGATCGGGATCGACTTCTCGGCGCGCGACCAAACGCCGCCACCTTCGGAGATGAGCGGCGTGTCGTAGTCGGCCCACGACGAGCGCGGCAGCTTGAACAGGCGCTCGCGCTCGACGAAGGTGGTGGCCGCATCCGGGTTCGGATCGATGAACACATGGCGGTGGTCGAAGGCCGCCACCAGCCGGATGTGGCGCGACAGCAGCATGCCGTTGCCGAACACGTCGCCCGACATGTCGCCCACGCCGACCACCGTGAAGTCGGTGCTCTGCGTGTCCACGCCCAGCTCGCGGAAATGGCGCTTGACGCTCTCCCACGCGCCGCGCGCGGTGATGCCCATGGCCTTGTGGTCGTAGCCGACGCTGCCGCCCGAGGCGAAGGCGTCGCCGAGCCAGTGGCCGTATTCGGCCGAGATGGCGTTCGCGAAGTCCGAGAAGGTGGCGGTGCCCTTGTCGGCGGCGACCACCAGGTACGGGTCGTCGCCGTCGATGCGGCGCACCAGCGGCGGCGGCACCACCTGGCCGGCGACCAGGTTGTCGGTCAGGTCGAGCAATGCGCGCAGGTAATCCTGGTAGCAGGCCACGCCTTCTTTCATCCAGGCCTCGCGGTCGCTGGCTGGCGGCGCCTTCTTCAGCACGAAACCGCCCTTGCTGCCGACCGGCACGATGACGGTGTTCTTCACCATCTGCGCCTTCACCAGGCCCAGCACCTCGGTGCGGAAATCCTCCAGCCGGTCGCTCCAGCGCAACCCGCCGCGCGCCACCCTGCCGCCGCGCAGGTGGATGCCTTCGAAGCGCGGCGAATAGACGAAGATCTCGACCAGTGGGCGCGGGCTGGGCAGCCCCGGCACCTTGGCCGAATCGAACTTGAAGCTGACGAAGCTGCGTCGCGCGCCGGCTTCACCCGAATGGCCGACGCCGGTGCGCCAGTAGTTGGTGCGCAGCGTGGCCTGGATCAGCGCCAGGAACTGGCGCAGGATGCGGTCCTCGCTGAGGTTGTGCACCTTGTCCAGCGCCTTGACGATGGCGCCGACCTGCACCTCGGCGGCCGTATCGTCGTGCTCGCTGGGGTGGAAGCGCAGCTTGAACAGCCGCACCAGCATGTGCGAGATCAGCGGGTGCGCCGCCAGCGTGCTGCGGATCAGCGACTGCGACAGCGCGAAGCCGATCTGCCGCAGGTATTTCGAGTAGGCACGCAGCACCACCACTTCGTCGGCGGCCAGGCCGGCGCGCAGCACCAGGCGGTTGAAGTCGTCGTTCTCGACCTCGCCGTTGAAGACCTTGGCAAATGCGTCCTCGAAAAGCCGCGACAGCGCCTCGGGCTCGATCTGATCGGCCGAAGCCGCCTCGAGCTTGAAATCGTGCAGCGAGATGAAGGGCTCGCTCTCGCCGCTGTGGCCGATGCGGAAGTTGTCCTCGCCGAAGACGCGTGCGCCCATGTTCTCCAGCATCGGCAGGCTGTCCGACAGCACCACCTTGGTGCCGAGCTGGTAGACCTTGAGCCCCAGCATCTGCGCATTCGCGGCCAATGGCCGGTACATGCTCAGCGCGAGCGGCGCGTCGGGGCCCATGGCGGCGACCTTCAGCACGTCCGGCACGGCGGCGCGCGCGCTGATGCATTCGCGGTAGACCTGAGGGAACGCCGCCCCCCAGCGCTTGAAAAGCTCCATGCCACGCGCTTCGCCGACTTCGTCGACCAGCGCGTCGCGCAGCCGGTCGTCCCAGCGGCGCGAGGCTTCGGTCAGGCTCGCTTCGAGGGCCTTGACGTCGAAGTCCGGCACCTTGCCCGGCGCCGTGCGGATGGTCAGGTGCACGCGCGCCAGGATGGCGTTGCCCAGCGCCACCTCGAAATCGGCGTGGGTGCCGTCGAAGGCGGCCATCAGGATGTCCTGGAACTTCACGCGCAGCTCGGTGGAGTAGGCCTCGCGCGGCACGTAGATCAGGCAGGACAGGAAGCGTTCGTAGGGGTCGCGCCAGACGAACAGGCGCAGCCGCTGGCGCTCGCCGGCGGCCAGGATGCCCAGCGCCGTGTGCTGCAGGTCGTCCTCGCCGATCTGGAACAGGTCGTCACGCGGGTAGGTGGCCAGGATGTGCTCGAGCGCCTTGGCCAGGTGCCCGCCGGGCGGCAGGCCGGCGCGCTCGATGACTGCGCGCACCTTGCCGCGCAGCAGCGGGATCTGGCTCACGCTGGCGCTGTAGGCCGTGGAGGTAAACAGGCCCACGAAGCGGTGCTCGCCGATGACTTGGCCGGCCGCGTCGTAGCGCTTGACGCCTACGTAGTCGGTGTAGCCCGGCCGGTGCACCGTGCTGCGCGTGTTGGCGCGCGTCACCACCAGCACCGGCGTGGGCGAACGCGCCATGGCGCGCGCCTGCGCAGGCACTGCGGCGAAGCTGGCCGAGATCTTCTCCTGCGCCGTCTCGCGCAGCACGCCCAGCCCGCTGCCCGGGACCATGCGCAACAGCGCCTCGCCGTTGTCGCTGACCAGGTCCTGCTTGCGGTAGCCGAGCAACGTCAGGTGGTCGTCGGCCAGCCATTGCAGGAACTCGCGGCCTTCGGCCACCTCGGCGGCCGGCAGCGAGGCCGGCACAGCCCCGAGCTCGGCAATGGCCTCGCGCAGCCGTGCCAGCATCGCTTTCCAGTCCTGCACCACCACGCGCGCGTCGGCGAGCACGCTGTGCAGCCCCTCGATCAATTCGGCGCGCTGCTGCGGGTCGATCAGACGGTCCACCTCGACATGCATCCACGACTCGCGCACCCACTGGCCGCCGGCCTTGTCGGCGCCCTTGGCCAGCACTTCGAGCAATTGCCCCTGCGCGTCGCGCCGCACACGCAGCACCGGGTGCACGATCAGGTACAGCGTCAGGCCTTGGCGGTTGACGAGCATGGTGGTGGTGTCCACCAGGAAGGGCATGTCATCGTTGATGATCTCGATCACCGAATGGCGCGAGACCCAACCGTGTTCGGCCAGCGAGGGGCTGAGCACACGCAGCTTGGCTGTGCCGGCGTCGCGCTGTGCAGCGAACTGCCAGCAAGACAGCAGTGCGCCCACCACATCCTCGCTGGCGCGCGCGCGAAGATCGTCGGTGTCGACATTGTGGAAGTAGCCGCGTGCGAAATTCTCGAAGGCATCGCGTTGCTCGGTAGGCAGGCGTGTGGTCGATTGCTCGATGGCGCCGGCAATGCATTCGTCCCGCAGCGTGTCGTTGGGCGTGTCCATGTCTTGTCTCCTTCTTTTCGGGGCCCAGGCCGCAATCGGTGGCGCGTGGCCGAACATGCAGCTTACGCCAGCCGCGCGGCGCCAGCGCGGTGCGCATGGGTGGCGTTAGCATGTGGGTTCACGTCACTTGCGCCTGCCGGAGCCATGAACCCTTTGAAGCTGACGGTCAACGCCCGACCGGTACAACTGCAGGTCGACAGCCACCGCCTGCTGGTCGAAGTGCTGCGCGGGCCGCTCGGGCTGACCGGCACCCATGTCGGCTGCGACACCAGCCAGTGCGGCGCCTGCACGGTGCTGCTCGACGGCCAGCCGGTGAAGAGCTGCTCGATGCTGGCGCTGCAGGCCGAAGGACGTCAGGTCACGACCATTGAAGGTCTTGCGCCGGCCGAGGGCGAGCGCCATGCGCTGCAGCAGGCCTTCATCGATTGCCACGGCCTGCAATGCGGTTTCTGTACGCCCGGCATGATCATGGCTGCCGCGGCCTTGCTGCAGCACACGCCTCAGCCGAGCGTGGCGCAAATCGAGCATGCGCTGGAAGGCAACCTGTGCCGCTGCACCGGCTACGTGAACATCGTCGCCGCCGTGCAGCAGGCGGCCGAGACGATGGCTGCCGGAGCCGCGGCATGAGCGCCGTCGCGCAACGTTTCGGCAGCGGCCAGTCGGTGCGCCGCATCGAGGACCCGGCGCTGGTCGCCGGCGCCGGCCGCTTTGCCGACGATGTGTCGCTGCCCGGGCAGTTGCACCTGTGCCTGTTGCGTTCGCCCTACGCGCACGCGCGCATCGTGTCCATCGATGCCGCTGCCGCGCGGGCGCTGCCCGGTGTGCTGGCGGTCTACACCGGCGCCGACCTGGTCGAAGCCGGTCTGAAGCCACTCGGCTCGCAGCCGATGTTCCCAGGACCTGGCGGCGCTGTGGCGCCGAAGACGCCACGCCATGCGCTGGCGGTGGACAGGGTGCGCTTCGTCGGCGAGGCGCTGGTGGCGGTGGTGGCCGAGACACTCGACCAGGCCCGCGCCGCGCGCGACGCGGTGACGGTTGAATACGACGGGTTGCCGAGCGTGACGCACCTGGCCGACGCCACCGCCGCCGCGGCGCCGAAGGTCTGGGCCGATGCGGCCGACAATTTCGCCGCCGAGGCACGCCATGGCGACGCGGCGGCCTGCGATGCCGCCTTTGCCAAGGCGGCGCATGTGGTGCAGCTGGAACTCGTGAACCACCGCCTGGCACCCTTGCCGCTGGAGCCGCGCGCGGTGCTCGGCAGCTTCGACGGCGACCGCGTGACGCTGCGCATGAGCAGCCAGATGCCCAGCGGCGTGCGCGACACGCTGTGCAACGAGGTCTTCGGCTGGCCGACCGACAAGCTGCGCGTGGTCGTCGGCGACGTCGGCGGCGGCTTCGGCAACAAGACCGGCGCCTACCCCGAGGACATCGTCGTCGCGTTTGTCACGCACACGCTGCAGCGCGCGGTGAAGTGGGTGGCGGAGCGCGGAGAGGAGTTCCTCGGCGCGGGGCATGGCCGCGACATCAGCAGCCGGGCCGAGCTGGCGCTGGATGCCGATGGCCGCGTGCTGGCCCTGCGTGTGCAGTCGCTGGCCAATGTCGGCGCCTACGCCACCACCACTGGCGTGATCATCCAGTTGCTGATCGGCCCGTGGGTGGCGACCAGCATCTATGACATCCAGACGATCGACTTCAAGCTGCAGGCGGTGCTGACGAACACCACGCCGACCGGCGCCTACCGTGGCGCGGGCCGGCCCGAGGCGATCTACATCATCGAGCGGCTGATGGACGCAGCCGCGCGCAAGCTCGGCCTGGACCCGGCCGAGGTCCGCCGCCGCAACATGATCCGTCCCGAGCAGATGCCCTACACCAACCCGATGGGCCAGATCTACGACAGCGGCCAGTTCGAGTCGGTGCAAGCCCAGGCACTGGCGCTGGCCGAATGGGACGACTTCGAGACGCGCGCGGCGCAGTCGAAGAAGGCCGGCAAGCATCGCGGCCGCGGCCTGGCCTCGTTCCTGGAGTGGACCGGTGGCAACGTGTTCGAGGAGCGCGTCACCGTCAACGTCTCGGGCGACGGCTTCATCGAGATCTTCACCGCGACGATGGCCATGGGCCAGGGCATCGCCACCAGCTATGCGCAGCTGGCGGTGGACGTGTTCGGCGTGGACATCGACAAGGTGCGCATCGTGCAGGGCGACACCGACCGCGGCAGCGGCTTCGGCAGCGCGGGTTCGCGCTCGATCTTCGTCGGTGGCTCGGCGGTAAAGGTGGCGTCCGAGCGCACGGTGCAAAAGGCCCAGTCGCTGGCCGCCGACGCGCTGGAGGCCGCGGCGCAGGACATCGAGTACCGCGAAGGCGAGTTCCGCATCGTCGGTACCGATCGCCGCATCGGCCTGTTCGAGCTGGCCGCAAAGCAGGCGGATCATCAGGTCTACATGGATTCGACCAGCGCGGTGCAGGCACCGAGCTGGCCCAACGCCTGCCACATCTGCGAGGTCGAGGTCGACCCCGACACCGGCGCGGTGCAGGTGGTGGCCTATGCCTCGGTCAACGATGTCGGCCGCGCCATCAACCCGACCATCGTCGTTGGCCAACTCGACGGCGGTGCGGTGCAGGGCCTGGGCCAGGCGCTTTGCGAACAGATGATCCACGAGCGCGAATCGGGCCAGTTGCAGACCGGCTCGCTGATGGACTACGCCCTGCCGCGTGTCGACATGGTCAGGGGCTTCAAGACCGTGCTCGACCAGAGCACGCCCTGCCTGACCAATCCGCTGGGCGTGAAGGGCGTGGGCGAACTCGGCACCATCGGCGCGACGCCGGCGGTGGTAAACGCGGTGATCGATGCGCTGACGCGTGCCGGTGCCGGCGAAGGTGCGGCGACGCTGCAGATGCCGCTGCTCAGCGAGCGCGTGTGGTCGGCGCTGCACGGCCAGCCAGCCTGAACGGAGCCCCCGAAATGAACCCGTTTGAATTTCACCGTCCTGTATCCGTGGACGCGGCACAGGCCCAGTACCGCGGGCTGCCCGACGCCAGCTACATCGCCGGCGGCCAGTCGCTGTTGGGCGCGCTGAAGCTCGGCCTGGCCGCGCCCTCCGACCTGATCGATCTGGGTCGCTTGCCCGGGCTGGACGGCATCGCGATCGAGGGCCAGGCGCTGCGCATCGGCGCGATGGCCACACATGCCCGCGTGGCGGCCTCACCCCTGGTGCAGCAGCACATCCCGGCACTCGCGGCACTGGCAGGCGACATCGCCGATCCGGCCGTGCGCACTCGCGGCACGCTCGGCGGCTGCCTGGCCAACAATGATCCGGCGGCGTGTTATCCGGCCGCACTGCTCGGCCTGGGAGGCACGGTGCACACGGCGCAGCGCAGCATCGCGGCCGACGACTTCATCCTGGGCATCTATCAGACGGCGCTGGAGCCGGGTGAGCTGATCACCGCAGTCAGCTTCCCGATCCCAACGCGCGCGGCCTATGTCAAGTTCAAGCAGCCGGCGTCGCGTTTCGCGCTGGTCGGCGTGTTCGTCAGCCAGGGTCCGCAGGGCGCGCGCGTGGCCGTGACGGGTGCGGCGGCAAGCGCCTTTCGTGCCACGGCGTTGGAGGCGGCACTGGACAAGGACTGGTCGGCCAAGGCTCTCGACGGCATCGTGGTCTCGCCGGATGACCTGAATACCGACTTGCACGCCAGTGCCGCCTACCGCGCGCATCTGGTGGGTGTGCTGGCGCGGCGGGCGGTCGGTCAAGCGGGCTGAGCCGCCGGCAACGCGGGCTTCGGCCGCGCGGCCCGCCGGCCCTCAGCGCGCGGCGCGGCTTTCCAGCAGTTCGATGATCTGCGCCGCCGTCTGTTCGATCGAGCGGTCGGTGACATTGATCTCGGGCCAGCCGTGCAGCGCGAACAGCCGGCGCGCCTGCAACACCTCCTTGCGCAGTCCGTCCAGGTCGGCGTAGTCGGTGTCGGTCTCCTGGTGCAGTGCCTTCAAGCGCGCCGTGCGGATCAACGCCAGGCGCGTCGGGTTGACGGTCAGCCCGACCACCAGCGGCCCCTTGGCGCCCACCAGCCCCGCCGGCAGGGTCGCGCCGGGCACCAGCGGCACGTTGGCGGCCTTGATGCCGCGCGAGGCCAGGTACATGCAGGTCGGCGTCTTGGTGGCGCGCGACACGCCGACGACGATGACGTCGGCCTTGTCGAGGTCGTCGCAGGCGATGCCGTCGTCGTGCGCCAGCGTGAACTTCATCGCCTCGACGCGCTGGTAGTAGTCCTCGTTGACCGGATTGGCCATGCTGGCGTGGAACTGCACCGGCATGTCGCAGTGCTCGGCCAGGCGTCCGATCAACGGCTCCAGTGCGAACTGGCAGGGCAGGTGCAGGCGCTCGCACCCGTCTTCCAGCGCCTGGCGGATGTCGCTGTGGCTGATGCTGTGCAGCACGTAGCCCGGCTCCTGCGCCATCGCGGCCAGGATCTGCGGCACCTGGTCCAGCCGGCGCACCAGCTTCCACATGCGGCGTTCAGCCTGCACCCCCGGCAGATGCAGGATCGCATTGCGCGCCAGCATCTCGATCAGTTCGCCCGAGGCGTGCGACACGAGGTGCAGCACCAGGGGCTTGGTCACCGCTTGTGCTTGCACCGTCTCAGCGGTGATAGCCGCCGTCCAGGCGCAGCACCGTGCCGTTGATCATGATGTTCTTCAGCACGTGCAGCACGAGCTGGGCAAACTCGGCAGCGTCGCCGAAACGGTGCGGGAAGGGAATCTGCCGCGCCAGCCGCGAATCGAGGTTCTTCTCCATCTCGAACAACGTCTGTGTGCCAAACAGGCCCGGCGCGATGCCGACGACCCGAATGCCGAGGCGGCCGAGCTCGCGTGCTGCCGGCAGGATCATGCTGACGACGCCGCCCTTGGATGCGGCATAGGCGGCCTCGCCGCTCTGCCCGTCGTATACCGACACCGAGGCCGTGCAGATGATGACGCCGCGCTCACCGTTGGCCATCGGCTCCAGCGTCGCCATGTCGGCCGCGGCCAGGCGCATCGTGTTGAAGGTGGAGATCAGGTTGACTTCGACCAGTTGACGGAAGTCGTCGAGTTGCATCGGGCCATCGGCGCCGACCAGCGGCGCGGCGTGTCCGCGGCCGACACAATGCACCAGCACACGCGCTGCGCCGTGCGCCTCGCGCGACGTGGCCAGCGCCTGTTCGACCGCTGCGCTGTCGGCCACGTCGCAGGGGATGGCCAGGGCATCGATTTCGGCGGCGACCTTGGCCACGCCGGCAGCATCCCTGTCGATCACCGTGACCCGTGCACCGGCCTCGGTCAGGTGCCGCGAGGTTTCGGCACCCAGCCCGGATGCGGCGCCGGTGACCACGGCGGGACAGCCCCAGAGATCCATGCACGCTCCCTCGCGATGTTGCTTGTTGTGGTGGGCGAAAATATTATGTCGCCCGGGCCGTGGGCTCGTTGACGATGCGCAGAGGCCGGCCGTCGAGACCGGGCGCAGGGCCGCGTGCATGCTACATTTCGCGCCATGCACCGCGCCACGTTCCACTTTACGAGCTACGGGTTTAGGGCCCCACCCGGCGGCTGGACGCTAGCGTGCATCGATTGAACTGACGCGACCGAACCCAGAAAACCGCCGGCCACCCCGGCGGTTTTTTTGTGCCCGCTTCAAGAAAGAGAAGGAACACCCAACATGCACTCGAAGACCAGCAGCGCGCCGGACGGCCGCTACACGCTGAGCGAAAAGACCAGCGAAACCGACGACCAGCGCATCAAGGACGTCACGCCGCTGCCACCGCCGGAGCACCTGATCCGCTTCTTCCCGATTGCCGGCACGCCGGTGGAAAAGCTGATTGGCAAAACGCGCCACGCGGTGCGCCAGATCATGCAGCGCAAGGACGACCGGCTGCTGGTGGTGATCGGGCCGTGCTCGATCCACGACCCAGCCGCGGCGCTGGACTACGCACGCCGCCTGCTGCCGCTGCGCCAGCAGCATGCCGGCACGCTGGAAATCATCATGCGCGTGTACTTCGAAAAACCGCGCACCACGGTGGGCTGGAAGGGTCTGATCAACGACCCGTACCTGGACCAGAGTTTCCGCATCGACGAAGGGCTGCGCATCGCGCGCCAGCTGCTGGTGGAGATCAACCGCCTGGGCATGCCGGCGGGCAGCGAATTCCTGGACGTGATCAGCCCGCAGTACATCGGCGACATGATCAGCTGGGGTGCGATCGGTGCGCGTACCACCGAAAGCCAGGTGCACCGCGAACTGGCCTCGGGCCTGTCGGCCCCGATCGGCTTCAAGAACGGCACCGACGGCAACATCAAGATCGCCATCGACGCGATTCAGGCGGCGGCGCGTGCGCACCATTTCCTGTCGGTGCACAAGAACGGCCAGGTGGCGATCGTCGAGACCAAGGGCAACAAGGATTGCCACGTCATCCTGCGCGGCGGCAAGGCACCCAACTACGACGCCGCGCACGTCGCGGCGGCGTGCAAGGAGATCGAGGCGGCCAAGCTGGACTGCGCGCTGATGGTCGACTGCAGCCATGCCAACAGCAGCAAGCAGCACCAGCGCCAGGTGGACGTGGCGCGCGACATCGCCACGCAGATCAGCGACGGCGGCGACTGCATCTTCGGCGTGATGGTGGAAAGCCATCTCGTCGATGGCGCGCAGAAGTTCAGCGCCGGCAAGGACGACCCGGGCAAGCTCGCCTATGGCCAGAGCATCACCGACGCCTGCATCGGCTGGGACGATTCGCTGGCGGTGCTCGACCTGCTGAGCCAGGCGGTGAAGGCGCGGCGTGCGGCGCGTTGATGCGCCGCAGCGATGTGGACCGCACCGGGTGGCGCGGCTGGCGGGGATCGAACCCACGACCCTTGGCTTCGGAGGCCAATACTCTATCCACTGAGCTACAGCCGCGATGCTGAAGGGCGCCGATTCTATCAGCGCGGGTCCTTCGGCCACGAGCTTCGCGGCGTTGCACGGCCGGTGCGTGCGAGTCGCGCCGCTATAATTTCGCGGTTTTGCCGACCCGGCCGTGCCGCGCTGCCAGCGCCGCGCCGGCGCCTTCCGCGGCCAACGGCGCCGCCGCCATCGAGGACTTCATGAGCGACTCCCAGGACCACGACGCCCCGCACGAGGGCCCGATCAAGACCCCTAAACAGCTCATCGTGACCGTGGTGGCGTCGTTCGTGGTGCCCATTGCCATCATCGTGTTGCTCGTCAACTATGTGGCCTCGGGCGACCGCCACGGCGCCGGCAGCGAAGGCATGAGCGAGCAGGCCGTGGCCCAACGCATCCAGCCGGTGGGCATGGTCATGCTGAAGGAAGCCGGCGGTGCCGTGACGCTGCGCACCGGCGAAGAGGTCTACAACGCGCAATGCAGCGCCTGCCATGCCAGTGGCGCGGCCGGCGCGCCGAAGCTTGCGGACGAAGGCGCATGGAGCGCGCGCATCAAGACCGGCTACGAGGCGCTGCTGAACTCCGCGCTGAAAGGCAAGGGCGCCATGGCGGCGCAGGGCGGCGGCGAGTACTCCGACTACGAAATCGGCCGTGCCGTGGTCTTCATGGGCAACAAGGGTGGCGGCAAGCTCGAGGAGCCGAAGGCGCCCGCCGCCGCGGCCTCGGCTGCCAATGGTGCAGCCAGCGCCGCCAGCGCATCCAATTAAGCTTCGCCCCGATCGATGACCAGGCCGCCTGCGGGCGGCCTCTTTGTTTGTGCATCGCTGACGTCCTGAGGACGCAGCACGTAGCCGAAATGCGGTGGCATGCGCGCAAAGGGCATCTGCGCCGGCTGCCAGTCGCCGGCCTCGACCGCCTGCGATGCCAGCCCGGTGTCCAGGCTGTGCACCAACCCGTAGCCGATGTCGCATTGCAGGAACAGGCGATCCTGTTCGTCCAGCCAGCTGCCTCCATAGCTGGCCTCGCGCCCATCGCGCGTGCCGATGCGCCAGCGCGCGATGCCGTTGCCGGGCCCGGCATCCAAGCGGAAAACCCAGGGCGCGACTTCCAGGTCGACATACACGCGCTGCGGCCCGTTCTGGAAGTACCACGCGCCGAAGGCGTCGGCGGCGTAGTTGCGCTGGATGAAGCCGAGCAGGCCCTCATGTTCGACGCGGCTGCCCTTGACCTGGGGAAAGGGTCCCGCCGCCTGCGCGGCCGCATCACGCAGGTACCAGTCGCCGCGCGCGTCCAGCGCCAGCCAGCCGAAACAATGCGGCACCTGCGGCCATTTGCGCAGCGCGGCCTCGACGATGGGGTCCATGAGGCGGACCTTAACCCGCCTCAGCCGCCATGGGCCTGCAACCAGCCGGCCACGGCTTCGGGCAGGGTCTGCACATGGCCGGGAAAGCGGCCCTGTGCAAAGCCGACATGCCCGCCGTGCGCCGGCTGCCAAAGCGTGACGTGCGGCCCCACTTCGCGCGCCTCGGGCAGGCTGTCGCCGGGCACGAAAGGGTCGTTGAGCGCGTTCAGCACCAGCGCCGGGATGCGGATGCGGTGCAAGTGCGGCTTGGCCGACGCGCGCTGCCAGTAGTCGTCGGTATCGCGAAAACCGTGCAGCGGTGCGGTAAAGACGTTGTCGAACTCGTACAGCGTTCGCGCCGCCGCCAGCCGCTCGCGGTCGAACAGGCCCGGGTGCTGCTGCCACTTGCGAAGCGCCTTGGGCTTCATCGTGCGCAGGAACATGCGTGTGTACACCTGCCGGTTGAAGCCGCGCCCGATCGCATGGCCGCCGGCCGCCAGATCGATGGGCGAGGACACGGCGGCCATTGCGCGCGTGGTGGCTGCCGCCGTGTGGCCGGCCTCCTCGGCCCAGCGCAACAGCGCATTGCCGCCGAGCGAGATGCCCACCGCGTACAAGGGCTGGCCACAGCGCTCGCGCAGCCGCTGCAGGACCCAGCCGATCTCCTCATGGTCGCCAGAATGGTAAGCACGCGGCGCCAGGTTCAACTCGCCGGAACAGCCGCGGAAGTGCGGCACCGCGTAATTCCATCCCAGGGCAGCAGCGCGGTGCGCAAAGGCACGCGCATAGGGGCTCGTCGACGAGCCTTCGAGGCCATGGAACAGCACCAGCAGCGGTGAGCCCGCAGCGCCAGCATCGACGAAGTCGACGTCGATGAAATCGCCGTCCGGCGCGGCCCAGCGCTCGCGCAGGTAGGCGGGTGGCGGCGCCGGGGCGGGCGGGGAGAACAGCGCCGGCCAGATGGTCTGCAAGTGGCCGCCGGGCAACCAGCGCGGGGCGCGGAAATGCTGCATCGAGACCGACCGCGCGCCGCGTCAGTGCAGGGTCGACGGCGCCTCGCCCGGCATCGCCTCGACCGGCTCGCTGCCCGGGCTGGAATGGTGCGCCACCAGGCGCCAGCCCTGCGCGGTCTTCACGTACACGTTGGTGGCCAGCGCCCAGGCGCTGCGGCTGCCTTCGTTGCTGGCGATGGTGATGCGCTCGTTCACGTGGTGCACCGCGCAGCCCAGGCTGAGCACCCGCCGCACACCCTCGGGTCGCACCGCGACCGCGCCATTGGCGAAGATGGCCTCGAAGCTGGCGCGGATAGCGGCATGCCCCAGCACCCGCGGCCCGCCCGGGTGCACGCAGGCGATGTCGTCGTCGTCCGACCAGACGGCCATCAGCTTGTCCAGGTCGGCTTGCTGCAGGGCCTCGTAGAACTGCGCCTCGACATCGTCCGGCGATGCCAGCAGGGCGGCGGTCTGGGGTTTGGTGCGGCGCATGCGGCGGGCTCAGCGAAAGACGACGCTCTTGTGGCCGTTCATCAACACGCGGTGCTCGACGTGCCAGCGCACCGCACGCGCCAGCACCGCGCATTCGATGTCGCGGCCCACGGCCGTGAAGCGCTCGGCCGACATCGCATGGTCCACGCGCTGCACGTCCTGCTCGATGATCGGGCCCTCGTCGAGCTCGGTGGTGACGTAGTGGGCGGTGGCGCCGATCAGTTTGACGCCGCGTGCATGCGCCTGGTGGTACGGCCGCGCACCCTTGAAGCTGGGCAGGAAGCTGTGGTGGATGTTGATCGCGCGGCCCTTCAGCCGCTCACAGAACTCGGCACTGAGGATCTGCATGTAGCGCGCCAGCACCACCAGTTCGATGCGCTCGCGCCCGACCAGTGTCTCGACCTCTTGCTCCTGCGCGCGTTTGGCGGCAGCGTCGCTGCCGGCGGGCAGGGGCAGATGGTGGAAAGGCACGCCATAGCTCTTCGTCAGCGTTTCGAAGTCGGTGTGGTTGGAGACCACCGCGGCGATGTCCACCGCCAACTGGCCGCTGCGCCAGCGGAACAGCAGGTCGTTCAGGCAATGGCCGTGCTGGCTGACCATCAGCAGCAGCCGCGCGCGCTGCGTCACATCGTGCAGTTGCAGTTCCATGCCGTACTGCTGCTGCGTGTGTGCGAACAGCGTGTGCAGCGCGGCCGTGTTGGCCAGGTGCGGCGGCGCCGCGAAATGCACGCGCATGAAGAACAACCCGGTGGCATCCTCGCCCTGAAGGTCGCCGAACTGCTGCGAGTCGATGATGTTGCAGCCGCCCTGGTAGAGCAGGCCCGACACTGCGTAGACCACGCCGGTGGTGTCGCGACACGACAGCGTCAGGATGAACTCGGGGTTGCGCGACATGGCCGCGGATTGTAGGCAGCCGCCCCGGCGCGCTCAGGCGCGCGGCAGCGTGACCATGAAGGTCGAGCCCGCGCCCAGGCCGCTGTGCGTCTCGATGCGCCCGTGCCAACGTGACCAGCGCGCGCGTCAGGCTCAGCCCGATGCCGGCGCCCTCGACCCGCCTTGTGCCTGGGCCAGCCGGTTGAAGGGCTCGAACAGATGCGGCAGATCGGCCGCGTCGATGCGCTCCATGAAGGCCCGGGAGCTGATCGTCGCCTGCGCAGGGTCCAGGCCCAGCACGCTGCGCGCCTGCTCGCTCAGGTATGGACAGCGCGGTCTCAGCTTGGCATCCATCTCGATCTGGCAGAGCACGCCGGGCACATGCAGCGCGATGCGGTCGAGCCGTGCCGCCGCTTCGGATGCCGCCTGTGCGTTGTGCCGCTGTTCGGTGATGTCTGCCTGCGTGCCGACCATGCGCTGCGGCCGGCCGTCGGCGTGCCATTCGACGATGCGGTCCCGCTCCTGGCACCAGCGCCAGGCGCCGTCGCTGGCGCGGGCGCGGGCGTGGTAGACGTGTTCGTAGGTCTCGGTTTAGCCGCGTGCGTGGCACAGCTAGGCCTCGTAGTTGGCGACGCAGTCGTCGGCGTGGATCAGCGTGTCCCAGTCCTGCTGCGTCGAGCCCGACGCCTGGGACGGGTAGCCGAGCATCTGCAGGCCCTGGTCGATGTCGCCGAGCCGGCCCGAATCGATGGCCCATGCCCAGACGAAGGTGCAGCGTCGTTCAGCAGCAGCGCGGCGGCAGTGTGTAGCACCGGCTCCAGCGTTGCCTCCGGTGCCGGCGGCGCGATGCCCGCGGGAATGGGCAGTTGCCGCATGCCGACATGCCGGCCCAGACGCGACAGCGGCAGTTCCTTCGCACCGGTCGTAGCTTGAGCCGGCACATCGGCCGGCGACGCGGCCGCGCCAGGCACGCCCTGCAGTTTCCAGCGCAGCTTGCCGTCGCCGGCCTCGGCGCGCAAGGTGCAAGGATGGCCCAGGCGGCGCGCCAGCGCGTCGAGCAGCAGCTTCAGCGCATGGCGCGCATCGCCGCGGTTGACATGGTCGAGCAGCGCCTCGCTCTCCAGCGCGTGCCACACCGCACATCTGGGCTCATTCGACGAGCCCAGACACCGCCGTCAATGCGCCGCGGACAGTTTCTCGCCGGCTTTCAGCCGGTAGACCGTGCCGCAATAAGGGCACTTGCCTTCGCCGGTGGTGGCCACATCGATGTAGACCTTCGGGTGGGTGCTCCACAGCGCCATCTTCGGGTTCGGGCAGAACACCACGCCCGGGCCCTGCAACTCCTTGGCGAGCACTTCGATCACGGCAATGGGCTTGTCCATTGCGTCAGACCCGGCTCAGCCATTCGGCGTACTTGGGGTTGCGGCCGTTGACGATGTCGAAGAAGGCCGCCTGGATCTTTTCCGTCACCGGCCCGCGCGAGCCGCTGCCGATCTGCACCCTATCCAGCTCGCGGATCGGCGTGACCTCGGCCGCGGTGCCGGTGAAGAAGGCCTCGTCGCAGATGTAGACCTCGTCGCGGGTGATGCGCTTTTCCTTCAGCGTCAGGCCCAGGTCCTGGCAGATGTTGAAGATGGTGTCGCGGGTGATGCCGTTCAGCGCGCCGGCCGACAGGTCAGGTGTATAGACCGCGCCCTTCTTCACGATGAACAGGTTCTCGCCGGCGCCTTCGCTGACGAAGCCGCTGGCGTCGAGCAGCATGGCCTCGTCGTAGCCGTCGTCCAGCGCCTCCATGTTGGCCAGGATCGAGTTGGTGTAGTTGCTCACCGCCTTGGCCTGCGTCATCGTGATGTTGACGTGGTGGCGCGTGTAGCTGCTGGTCTTGACGCGGATGCCTCGCTTCATGCCCTCCTCGCCCAGGTAGGCACCCCAGGGCCAGGCCGCGACCATCAGGTGGATGGTGTTGCCCTTCGGGCTGACGCCGAGCTTTTCCGAGCCGATCCAGGTCAGCGGGCGCAGGTAGCAGCTTTCCAGTTTGTTCACGCGCACCACCTCGAGTTGCGCGTCCATCACCTGGTCGAGTGTGAAGGGAATCGTCATGCGCAGGATCTTGGCGCTGTTGAACAGACGCTCGGTATGCTCGCGCAGGCGGAAGATCGCAGTGCCGTTGACGGTGTTGTAGGCGCGCACGCCCTCGAAGGCGCCGCAACCGTAGTGCAGCGTGTGCGACAGCACGTGGATCTTGGCGTCGCGCCATTCGACCAGCTGGCCGTCCATCCAGATCTTGCCGTCGCGGTCGGCTAGGGACATGGTTCGTCCTCGGATTGGGAAAGGGGGCTCATTCTAAAGGGCCGACCTGGTTCGAGCCGCGCAGCAGGGCGGCCGCCGCGCCAACATGGGCTGGTTCACTGGCCGTACCAGCCGAAGCCCAACGACCAGACCGTGCCCAGCTCGGACCCGGCCACGCGGCTGACGCTCAGGTCCAGGCCCAGCCGCTCCTTGATGAGCCACCAGCGCCCGCCCGCCGAGCTGATCGAACCGCCAAAGACATCGCGCCGTGTGCCGCCCAGGTATTCGGCGAACAGCAACATTTCTTCGCGCGGCGTCCAGGTCAGGGCCAGGTTGGCCTGGCCGCCCGACTTGCCACTGTCGCGGTCACGCAGCACGCCCAGATTGAGGTGCAATGACCAGTCGTCGTTGGGCGACAGCGTGGCCAGCACGCTGGCCGCGCCCCCCGCACTGCGCCAGCCCGTGTAGGGTGACTGTGCAAAACCGGCGCCGAGCTTGAAGCCGAAGTTCAGGTCGCCAACGGGTGTCTCGCTGCGCAGGGCGTCGGGCACGATCTTGATGGACAGTGTGGCTGCGGCGCGGTTGTTGTCACCCGGCTTCAGCACGGCATAGTCGGTACCCAGTTCCAGCCCCTCGACCAGCCCGCACGCCGGCGCCAGCACGAAAGCGCGCTCGCTGCCGGCGCTGGTGACCCAGCCTTCAAGCTGGCAAACGCCCGGGTCGGCAGCGCTCGCGTCGTCGGTGTTGAGTGGCCGGCCGGCCCAGGCAAGGCAGGCACTCAGCGACAGCAGGACGGCGGTGGTGGTGTCGCGCATTCGATGTCTTCGCGTCGCTCTATAGGGGTGAGGTCGGTGATCGGGCCAGATTCTGCCCGCTGCATACGCCAAATCCGGCCGCTCGGACGCAGTGCGGGCCGCCGCAGCGCCCAATGGCTTGCCAATTTCAATGGCGCGGCCATCCTGTCGGCGTCGAATGCCACCGGCGAAGGGGATGGTTCATGCGACTGGGGGCTGTGCTGGTCCAGTTGACTGCCGCCCGGGGCCGCGCGGCGCAGCCGCTGGAGCTCAACCAGGCCATCCCTGCGCAATTGGAGCAGTTGAGCGGGACCGGGCCGGGTTTTCGCAAAGGATCCTTGCGGCGCGCAGCATGGCCACATTCAGCGACTGGTGTGACCTGATGCTGCGCGCGAACGGGCTGGGGCCGACCTTGGCGACCAAGCTGTCGGCCGAAGGGCTTCGAGTCAACGGGCAGCCCTACCCGCCGGCGCGCTCCATCTACGGCGCGAACACCGGCAAACGCTAGCGCGGCGCGCCAGCGCCTGTGGCTGGGTCGACCGAGGTGGCCGAGTCGACCGAGCAGGCTGCTTCGGCGTTTGCATGCGCCTCGCGCAGCAATGACCAGCTCGTCAACTTGCCGCCGTCCATCACCAGGCTGACCTGCGCGCCGCCGTCGTCGGCCCAGCCCCAGGTCTCGGGCGTCTGTGCCAGGCGCTTGCCCAGGCTGCGCGTCAGCGTCAGCACCTGCATCAGCGTCATGCCCTGGCGCAACCGGCTGTGCAGCGTCACCGCGCTGTCCACATGTCCGACCGGCGCGCTGCCGGCGATCTTCAGCACGCGCAGCGAGCGGCTGAACTGCAGCAGCAGCCAGAACACCATCAGCGTGACGCCCAGCGCCACGCCCGGCCAGCCCCAGCCGACATAGCCCGCGGCAACGCCTGCCGCCGCGAGCGCCCAGCCGACGGTCGCATTCATCGGCGCACGCCCCAAGGCATCAGGCCGCATGGGGGATCGCGGCGTCGATCTCCGGTTAGCATGAAGTGATTTCCAGCGCGCTCGCGCCCCCCGCGACGCGCCAGGCCGTGTGGTGCATGAAAAGCTTCAGAAGATCCCTCGTGGCCGGCCTGTTCGGCATGGTCGGCAAGTTCCCCACCAAGATCACGCCGCGCGAGGAACTGGTGGGCCTGCTGCGCAGCCTGCACCCGGTGACCACGCCGCGCCCCTTGATCCGCATGGGCCCGCCCGGCGACGGGGGCTACCTGGTACCGGACGACCTGGCCGGCCTGGACGCCTGTTTTTCCCCGGGTGTCAGCTCTGTATCGGGCTTCGAGCGCGAATGTGCCGAGCGCGGCATGCAGGTCTTCATGGCCGACCGGTCCGTCGACGGGCCGGCCGAGGAACATGCCAACTTCCACTTCATCAAGAAGTACATCGGCGCGACGCGCGACGACGGGTTCGTCACGCTCGACGACTGGGTGGCCGCGTCGATCCCCTCCACGGACAGCGAGCTGCTGCTGCAGATCGACATCGAAGGCTTCGAATACGAGGTCTTCCTGGCCGCCAGCGATGCCTTGATGAAGCGCTTGCGCATCATCGTCGTCGAGTTCCACGATCTCGAGCAGCTGTGGAGCCGGCCGTTCTTCAACATCGCGCGACGCGCCTTCGACAAGATCGCCCAGACGCATCGCTGCGTGCACCTGCACCCCAACAATTGCTGCGGGTCGACGCGCAAGGGCGGCCTGGGCATCCCGCGCGTCATGGAGTTCAGCTTTCTCCGGCACGACCGCCTCGGCGAGCCGGGCTACATGAGCAAATTCCCGCATCCGCTCGATGCCGACAACACGCCGAACCGGCCGATGGTCCTGCCCCGGCACTGGTACCGCTCGGCCTGAGCGTTCCGGGTCGCCGCTAGGGCAGTGCAAGGCCCGCCTCGAGATACCAGTCGTCGAACTGACTGCACTGCGTCAGCACGCGGCGGTAGCCCTGGCCCTGCAGCAGCGCCAGAATGTCGGTGCGCGCCGGCGTGTAGTTGTGCTCGACGGTGATGATGCGGGGCCGGAAGCGCGTGAAGTCGAGCGAGCGCAGGATGTCGAGCTCGCTGCCCTCGGTGTCGAGCGACAGGTAGTCCAAGTTCGGTGGCGCGGCATGTTCCTGCAGCAGGTCGTTCAGCGAGATTGTCTCGACGGCATAGCTCTCGGCGTCGGTGCGCTTGCGCGAATGCGCGTCGGTGTTGGCATAGCTGCCGATGGTCGAGTGCTCGCGGATCGAGGTTTCCTTGAACTGCAGATGCTGGCCGCTGCTCGACCAGACACATCGTGTGTCGATCAGGGCGTTCGGGCGGTTGCGCCGCAGGTCGGCGTGCCAGCCGCGGGCCGGCTCGGCACAGATGCCGGTCCAGCCCAGCTGGCGCTCCAGGTAGCAGCTGTTGGACAGCAGCACGCCGTCGGTGGCGCCGAACTCGCAGAAGAAGCCCTGTGTGGGCGCCTGCAGCGCATAGGCGACGAACAGATCCTGGAACAGCTGGGCATGCGACTCGGCCATGTGCGCCGCGACATGGCGCAGGAACGAACGCACCTCGGGCAAGGGCTCGCGCTCGATGGCATCGCGCAATCGCGCGGCGCCGAACATCAGCTTGCCGTACTGCGGCTCGTAGGGGCCGACGCGCTCGCGCATCAGCTTGTCGCGCACGGTGGCGGTGGATTTTTCGAGAAACTGTCGCAGGGACATCGTTGTGATTCCGGTTCGAGCGCGCAGACGAGGGTGTCTAGAATCGCGCGCCATGCAGCCCATGCGCCACGCATCAGCGCCCACTTCGAGTCAGGGTGGTCCGCGCATGGCGGCACTGACGGTGCGGCCGCATCGCAACGACGAAGTGTATGTGCCGGGCGCGGGCCCGCAAGGCGGCAACTTCTACCTGCCCTACACAATGCTGCGCGACCGCTTCGCGCTGTATGGCATCGAGATGCACACCGCGGACCTGGTGCCGCCTCAGCAATGTGCTTTCGAGCTGCACATCAACGCGCAGCATCGGCTCAGTGGCCGGCCGGCATACGTCTACTGCTACGAGGACCCGCTGATCCGGCCGGTCAACGGCCGGCGCAGTCACCTGCTGCAGTACCGCAAGGTCTTCACGTCGAACGAGGACCTCGTCGACGGCGACAAGTTCCTCAAGCTCGACTATCCCAACGACCTGGGCGTGGTGCCGGTGCCCGGCTGGGCGCAGCGTTCGCTGGGCTGCGTGCTGATTGCCGCCAACAAAGCGTTGCGGCGGCAAAGTCCGCGCAACCTGCACCAGCGTCGGGTGGACATGGCGCGCTGCTTCGAGCAGCACGCGCCGCAGATGTTCTCGCTCTACGGTCGCGGCTGGAATCAACCTGCAGTGCAGCCCGGCGCCTGGGGGCGCGTGGTCAAGCGGCTGCGCGAATGGAAGGCCAAGGTGCATTCAGCGCCGCCGGCGTTTCCCAGCTGGCGCGGGCAGATCGAACACAAGAGCGAGGTGCTGCGCAACGCGCGCTTTGCCATCGCCTTCGAGAACGTTTCCGGCAGCCCGGGCTACATCACCGAGAAGATCTTCGACTGCTTCGTGCACGGCTGCGTGCCGGTATACCTGGGCACACCCGGCGCGGCCGCGTCGATCCCGCCGGACTGCTATGTCGATGCGCGCGCCTTTTCGTCGGATGTCGACCTGGTCAGGTTCCTGCAGGGCGTGAACGAAGCGGCTTTTGCGGCCTACCAGGCGGCGATCAAGGCCTATCTCGCCAGCCCGGCGGCCTATCGCTTCACCCAGGCCTGCTTCACGCACACGCTGGTCGATGCGATCGCAGCCGACCAGGGTTTGCAGCGCCATGGCGATACGTGCTGTGTGGCGGGCTGATCTGAATCGACCGGGAGCCGCATCTGAAGCAGGCGCGCGGCTTCAACCATGTCGGCGCGAAGATCGGGCAGGAGCGTGAGCCACTTCGCAGGCGCGGCTGGACCGATCGGTAGGTAGAGACTCACACGTTGTAGGTGGACAGCAACATGGTCGGCTTGTCATTGATCCTGCCGATGAATCAGCACGCGCATGTCTGGCCCGACGCCGGTGCGATCTCCGGCAATCTGTATCGGCGCGAAGCCTATCCCAGCGCGCGCACCGCCTCGATCGCCTCCTCGATGCGCCGCACGGCGTGAATCGTCAGGCCCTCGATGGCTTTCTTCGGCGCATTCGCCTGCGGCACGACGGCGACGCTGAAGCCCAGCTTCGCTGCTTCCTTCAGTCGCTCCTGGCCACGCGGCGCCGGCCTTACCTCACCCGCCAGCCCGACCTCACCAAAGGCGATGAAGCCGCGTGGCAGTGCCTTGCCGCGCAAGCTGCCGTGGATCGACAGCAGCACCGCCAGGTCGGCGGCCGGCTCGCTGATGCGCACGCCGCCGACGGCGTTGACGAACACGTCCTGGTCCATGCAGGACACACCGGCATGGCGATGCAGCACCGCCAGCAGCATGGCCAGCCGATCGCGCTCCAGCCCCACCGACAGCCGGCGCGGGCTCGGCCCGCCGGCATCGACCAGCGCCTGGATCTCCACCAGCAGCGGGCGCGTGCCCTCCAGCGTGACCAGAACGCAACTGCCGGGCACCGGCTCGCCGTGCGTCGACAGGAAGATGGCCGATGGGTTGGCCACGCCTTTCAGGCCCTTTTCGGTCATCGCGAACACGCCGATCTCGTTGACCGCACCGAAACGGTTCTTGATGGCGCGCACCAGGCGAAAGCTGCTGTGCGTGTCGCCCTCGAAATAGAGCACCGTGTCGACGATGTGCTCCAGCACGCGCGGGCCGGCGAGCGTGCCGTCCTTGGTGACATGGCCGACCAGCACGATGGAAACGCCACTGGCCTTGGCGTGGCGCGTCAACTGCGCCGCGCATTCGCGCACCTGCGCCACCGAACCGGGGGCTGAGGTCAGCTGTTCGGAGTACAGCGTCTGTATCGAATCGATGACGCAGAAGTCCGGCGCCTCGGCCTGCAGCGCGAAGACGATCTTCTCCAGGTTGATCTCGGCCAGCACGCGCACCTGTTTGCCGCCCAGCCCCAGGCGGCGCGCGCGCAGCGCCACCTGTGCGCCGCTTTCCTCGCCAGTGATGTAGAGCACCGTCATCGTTCTTGACAGGCTGTCGGCAGCCTGCAGCAGCAGCGTGCTCTTGCCGATGCCGGGGTCGCCGCCGATCAGCACCACACCGCCGCTGACGATGCCGCCGCCCAAAGCGCGGTCGAGCTCGTCCTGCCCGGTGGGCGTGCGCGGCAGTTCGGCCACGGCGATCTCGCTCAGCGTGGCCACCGGCTGGGTGGCGCTCAAGGCCTGAAAGCGGTGCGTTGCATGGCCTTCGGCGCGCGCTTCCTGCAGTGTGTTCCAGGCGCCGCAGTGCGGGCACTTGCCCAGCCACTTCGGGTTGCTGCCGCCGCACTCGCTGCAGGTGAACTGTGTCTTGTCCTTGGCCATGGCGGGCATTGTGGCCCGGGCTCAATCGTCGGAAATCTTGCCGCGCCCGGCCTTGATCTGCGCTCGCTGGCTCTTGCCTTCGAGTCGGCGGCGCTTGGACGCCAGCGTCGGCCGCGTCGGCCGGCGCGCTTTGGGCGGTTGCGCCACGTCCTGCACCATCTGCGCCAGGCGTTGCAGTGCATCGGCGCGGTTCATGTCCTGGCTGCGGTGCGCCTGCGCCTTGATGACCACCACGCCGCCTTCGGTGATGCGCTGGTCGCTCAAGGCCAGCAGCCGCTGCTTGATGGGGTCGGGCAACGACGATGCGCCAATGTCGAAGCGCAGATGCACCGCGCTCGATACCTTGTTGACGTTCTGTCCGCCGGCGCCTTGCGCGCGGATCGCGCTGAAGCTCGACTCGGCTTCGAGCAGCGCCAGCAGCTGCGCGTCGTCGATCATCGAAGTGCGCGCCTCACTTCTTCAGCTTGCCCACCACGAACAGCAACAGCACCGCGCCCAGCACCGAGGCGATCCAGCCCGCCCCCTGGCCCGGCTGGTACCAGCCCAGGCCCTTGCCGATGAAACCGGCCACCACCGAACCGCCGATGCCGAGCAGGATGGTCATGATCCAACCCATCCTCTGCTCGCCCGGCATGACGAAGCGCGCCAGTGCGCCGATGATGCCGCCGACGATGATCGTCATGATGATGCCCATGCGTTTCTCCTTGTGGTGTGAATGAGGGCCGACGATAGAGCGCGGCCTCAAGCCATGCGCACCGGCACGCGCGGCGCCAGCGCGCACATCAGCTCGTAGCCGATTGTGCCGGCGCACGCGGCCACCTCATCGATCGGCAGCAGGCTGTCCTGCGGCCCGTGGCCCCATAGCGTGACTTCGCTGCCGGGCCCGGCCAGCGGCACGGGGCTCAGATCCACGGTGATCATGTCCATCGATACCCGGCCCACGGTGCGCGTGCGAACACCGTCCACCAGCACCGGCGTATCGGTGGGGCACAAGCGCGGATAGCCGTCGGCATAACCGCAGGCGACCACGCCGATGCGCATCGCCTGCTCGGCGACGAAGCTGCTGCCGTAGCCGACGCTGTCGCCCGGCTGCAGCGACTGCACGGCAATCAGCTGCGCGCGCAGCGTCATCGCAGGTCGCAGTTGCCAGTGCGCGATATCGTGTTCGGGGAAGTCCGGTGCGCTGCCGTAGCTCATGATGCCGGCACGCACCCAGTCGGCGCTCACGCCCGCGGCCTGCGCGTGGCGCAAGGTGGCCGCGCTGTTGCTCAAGGAGCGCTCGCCCGGCAGGTCGCGCGTGGCGGCTTCGAAGGCCGCCACCTGGTGCCCAATGCCGCGTGCACCGTCGGCGTCGGCGAAGTGTGTCATCAGCGAGATCTCGTCGACCTGCGGCAGCGCATCCAGCCGCGCCCAGGCGCTGCGCAACGCGGCGGGGGTGAAGCCCAGCCGGTTCATGCCGCTGTTCATCTTCAGGAACACGCGCTGCGCCTGCTGCGTCTTGTGGCGGCTGAGCCAGTCGATCTGCGCGTCGTGGTGCACCACGTGCCACAGGTTCAGGCGCGAACACAGTTCCAGGTCGCGCGCTTCGAAAGCCCCTTCGAGCAGCAACACCGGCCCGCGCCAGCCCAGTGCGCGGATGCGCTCGGCCTCGTCAAGGTCGAGCAGCGCGAAGCCATCGGCGTCGCGCAGCCCGGCGTAGGCGCGCTCGATGCCGTGGCCGTAGGCATTCGCCTTGATGACAGCCCACACCCGTGCGTCGGGCACGGCGGCGCGCACGCGGCGCAGGTTGTGCGCCAGCGCGTCGGTGTGGATCAGGGCCTCGATCGGGCGCGGCATGGGAGGGATTTTGAGTCGATGTGGCTTCGCCACTTTACTCAATCCCCGCCGGGGGGCGGACGACGTAGGCCGTCGGCCTGGGGCGCTTTCCAGGCACTCTGCCAGCGCGTTGGCGCCAAAAGGGTGCATGCTATAAACCGCTGCCCTTCCTGGAGACAAAGCGCGCCGGCGGCCAGCGTGCCGCGCGAAAAAGCCCGACACGGATGAAAAAAGGCTTCTCCACCATCATGTCGGCGCAGTTCTTCAGCTCGCTGGCTGACAACGCGCTGCTCGTGGCGGCCATCGAGCTGCTCAACACCTCGGGTGCGCCGCCCTGGCACGTGGCGGCACTGCCGTCGATGTTCGCGCTGTCTTATGTGCTGCTGGCGCCCTTCGTCGGTGCCTTCGCCGATGCGCTGCCCAAGGGCAAGGTGATGTTCGTCGCCAATGCCATCAAGGTGGTGGGATGCCTGATGATGATGTTCGGCGCGCATCCGCTGATGGCCTATGCCATCGTCGGCCTGGGTGCCGCAGCCTACTCGCCGGCCAAGTACGGCATCCTCACCGAGCTGCTGCCGCCGTCGCAGCTGGTGCGTGCCAACGGCTGGATCGAGGGACTGACCATCCTGTCGGTGATCCTGGGCATCGTGCTCGGTGGCCAGTTGGTGGGCCACAAGGTGTCGGGCATCTTGCTCGGCATGGATCTGCCCTTCATCGACACCGGCATCGACACGCCGGCCGAAAGCGCGATCGCGGTGATCATGCTGCTGTACCTGGCCGCTGCCGTCTTCAACCTGTACATCCCTCGTACCGAGGCACCGCTGCAACCGCTGCCGCGCCGGCCGTGGTCGCTGGTGCGCGACTTCGCGCAATGCAATGCGCGGCTGTGGAACGACAAGCTCGGGCAGATCTCACTCGCGACGACCACGCTGTTCTGGGGCATCGGCGGCAACATGCGTGTCATCGTCTTCCCCTGGGCCGCCGTGGCGCTGGGCTACAACGTCACGCAGGCCTCGACGCTGGGCGCGGTGGTGGCCATCGGCACGGCGGTCGGCGCGGTCGTCGCGGCGCTGTACTCGCGGCTCGACAAGGCCACCGCCACCATCCCGATGGGCATTGCCATGGGCCTGCTCATTGCCGGGCTGAACTTCGTCAACCACCTGTGGGTGGCGGTGCCCTTCCTGATCCTGCTGGGCGCGGTCAGCGGTTATCTGGTGGTGCCGATGAATGCGCTGCTGCAGCATCGTGGCCACAACCTGATGGGCGCCGGGCGATCGATCGCGGTGCAAAACTTCAACGAGCAAGCCTGCATCCTGGGCCTGAGCGCGCTGTATGCGTTGATGACCAAGTTCGGCGCCACGCCCTTCGGCGTGATCACCGTGCTCGGCCTGGGCGTGGCGCTGATCATGTGGACCATCCGCCGCTGGCACCAGCGCAATTGTGTGCTGCACTTCGACGAGGTCGAACGCCTGCTGGCCATCGCACGCAGCGACAAGCATTGATGCCGGCATGAAGGCCCCGCGCCTGCTGTGGCTGCCGGTGCTGGCACTGATCTTTAACGCCTTCACCTGGGGCGTGTCGTGGTGGCCCTTTCGCCAGCTGCAGGCGCAGGGCCTGCACCCGCTGTGGGCCACCGCGCTGATCTACCTGCTGGCGGTGCTCTTCATCGGCTGCTGGCGCCCGGCCAGCTGGGGCCAGCTGTGGCGCGAGCCCACACTGTGGGTGCTGGTGCTGGCCTCGGGCAGCACCAACGCGGCCTTCAACTGGGCCGTGACCATCGGCGACGTGGTGCGCGTGGTGCTGCTGTTCTACCTGATGCCGCTGTGGGCCGTGCTGCTCGCGCGGCTGCTGCTGCGCGAGCGATTGACGCCATGGGCCGGTGTGCGCGTGGCGCTGGCGCTGGCGGGGGCGGCCGTCGTGCTGTGGCCGCAGGGCGGCGGCTGGCCCGTACCTCACAACCTGGCAGAAAGCCTCGGCGTGTTCGGCGGCTTTGCCTTTGCATTGAACAACGTCATGCTGCGCCACCAGGCCCACCAGCCGGAGATGGCGCGCGCGCTGGCCATGTTCCTGGGCGGCACGGTGGTGGCCGGCGCGCTGGCCCTGGCGTTGTGCGCACAGGGTCTGGTGCCGGTGCCGCCTGCGCCGAGCCCGGCTTGGCTGGCCGGCGCGCTGGGCTTAAGCGCGCTGTTCCTGTTCAGCAACCTGGCCTTGCAATATGGTGCGGCTCGGCTCAGTGCCAACGTCACAGCGGTGGTGCTGGTCACCGAGGTGTTGTTTGCCGGCGTGTCGGCGGTGCTGCTCGGCGCGGGACAGCTGAGCACCCAGCTGCTGGTCGGCGGCGCGTTGATCGTGTGCGCGGCGCTGCTGTCCGCGCTCGACGATTGAAGCCGATCAGCGCGTGGCCGGGCGCGGCCGGTAGTGCGACAGCAGATCGCGCAGCGCCGTGTCGTCCGGCGGCTTGGCCAGGTAGTGGTCGCATCCGGCAAAGGTGCCGCGCGCGCGGTCGACTTCACTGTGGTGCGCCGACACCAGCACCAGCACCGGCGAGCGGCCCTCGACATGCCGATGCTGGCGCTTGATGTGCTGGCACAAGGCCAGGCCGTCGAGGGCGCTGCCCTCGCCCAGTTCGACGTCGATGAAGACGAAGCCGTAGGTGCGCTGCGCCAGCAGTTCCAGCGCCCGGCCGCTGCCGTGCGCCAGGTCGGTGTCGAAACCCAGCCCCGTCAAGCGCACTTGCAGAAAGCGCAAGGCAATGGCGCTGTCGTCGACCAGCAAGGCGCTCATGCTGGCGGAGCGTCGCGGCCGCGCCGG